>JAGWIC010000020.1 GCA_028866435.1 Lysobacteraceae bacterium
CTGTGCGGCGGCACGGCGCTCAGCCTGCCCGGCCGCTGCGCCGGGGGCTGGTTCGTCGCACCCACGGTGATCGAGGGCCTGCCCTCGGCGGCGCCGACCAACCAGCAGGAAATCTTCGGGCCGGTGGTGAGCCTTATCCCGTTCGAGGATGAGGCCGACGCTTTGGCCATCGCCAACGACAGTCGCTACGGCCTGGCCGCTTCGCTGTGGACGCAGAACCTCTCCCGCGCGCACCGCCTCGCCAGCCAGCTGGAGTTCGGCATCGTCTGGATCAACTGCTGGCTGCTGCGCGACCTGCGCACGCCGTTCGGCGGCGCCAAGCAGTCCGGCCTGGGCCGCGAAGGCGGCAGCGAGGCGTTGCACTTCTTCACCGAACCGAAAAACATCTGCATCCGCTACTGACGAAAACCCACCGAGGAAAAGCACATCTTGACCAGCCCCCTGCAAAACCTGCTCGATGGCAACCGCCGCTGGTCCGCCGCGATGCACGCGGAAAATCCGCATTTCTTCGAGCAGCTGGCGAAGCAGCAGTCGCCGAAATACCTGTGGATCGGCTGTTCCGATTCGCGCGTGCCGGCCACCCAGATCGTCGACCTGCCGCCGGGCGAGATCTTCGTCCAGCGCAATGTCGCCAACGTGGTCGCGCACAGCGACCTCAACTGCCTGAGCACCATCCAGTTCGCGGTGGACATCCTCAAGGTCGAGCACATCATCATCGTCGGCCATTACGGCTGCGGCGGCGTGCAGGCGGTGCTGGACGAACGCCGGCTGGGACTGGTCGACAACTGGCTGCGGCATGTCGGTGACGTGGCGGAGAAACACTCGTCCATGCTGACCGGGCTCGAGGTGATGGCGCTGCGCAATGCGCGGCTGTGCGAACTCAACGCGATCGAGCAGGTCACCAATGTCTGCCGCACCACGATGGTGATGGACGCCTGGGAGCGTGGCCAGAAGCTGTCCGTGCACGCCTGGTGCTACAGCCTGGACGACGGCCGCATGCACGACCTGGGCATGCACGTCGATTCGCGCGCGTCGCTGCAGCCGGCCTATGAACAGGCCCTGCAAGGACTGCTGCGGCCTACGGTGGGCGGCCGGTGAGCGGCATCGTCCGCACCGAGGCCGCGCCCGCGCCGGTAGGCGCGTACCCGCACGCGCGACGGGTGGGCGACCTGCTGTTCCTGTCCGGTGTCGGTCCGCGCCAGCCGGGCAGCAACGCCATTCCCGGCAACGTGCACGATGCCGGCGGCCGGCTGGTGGGGTACGACATCGAGGCGCAGTGCCGGCAGGTTTTCGCCAACGTGCGGGCCGTGCTCGAAGCCAGCGGCGCCGCCTGGGGCGACCTGGTCGACGTCACCGTCTTCCTCACCGACATGCAGCGCGACTTCGCCGTCTACAACCGCGTTTATGCGGAGTATTTCGCCGGCGTCGAGGCCTGCCGCACCACGCTGGGCGTCACCGCGCTACCCACCCCGATCGCGATCGAGCTCAAGTGCGTCGCCGCGCTGCCCGCGCGGTCGCGCTGACGCCGCCGGCTTCCGCACTGGCGGGAGTCCGCGTACCTGCCGCCCGTGCATCGGGGCCACCTGTCGCCGCGGGTTCGTTCATCGCAGGCAGGTTCGCAGCATCCGCTCGATCAAGGCCTGCACCGGCGCCGCCCTGGCGGGGTCATAGGCGAACGTCCGCTCGTCCATGTAGTTGAGCTGCGCCAACTCCAGTTGCACCGCCTGCACGCCGGCATCGGGACAGCCGTAATGGCGGGTGATGTAGCCGCCCTTGAAGCGACCGTCCACGGCGAAACTGAAGTCCGGCTGCGCCTGGAGACAGTCCTGCAGGCGTTGCCGCACGGCACCGTCGCAACTCTGCCCGCTCGCCGTGCCGAGGTTGAAGTCGGGCAGCCGGCCCTCGAACAGCATCGGCACCTGGCTGCGGATGGAATGCCCCTCCCACAGCAGCGCGTGTCCGTGCTCTGCGCACAGCCGCGCCAGCTCCTGCTGCAACGCCTGGTGATAGGGCTGCCAGAACGCGGCGACCCGCTGCTGCACCTCGGTGGCATCGGGCGCCTCGCCGTCCCGGTACAGCGCCTCGCCATCGAAACCGATGAGCGGTACCAGGCCGGTCTCGCGCTGACCCGGATACAAGGCGTGGCCGTCGGCCGGACGGTTCAGGTCGATCACGTAACGCGACGCCTGCGGCTTCAGCACGCTGGCGCCGAGCGCCCGCGCCAGCGGTTCGTACAGCCTGCCCACATGCCAGTCGGTGTCCGGTGAGTGGCGGGCGGACGGGCGCATGCGCGCGGCGATCGGCGGCGGGATGAAGCTGCCGTCGTGGGGCAGGCTGATCAGCAACGGCACGCTGCCGCGCTGCAAGGTGAAGCTGCTCATCGTGTCGTTGCCCGCATCAAAGTATCCAAGGATCGTCACCCGTCGCCTGCGCCGTCCGCTCGTCACCAGTCACCGGCATGGCCCGCATGTCATGCTGCCGGGGTAACGGGGAGCCGGGCCGGCGGCTTGCCCGCGTTGCAAATGACGTGCAGCATGAGCGCAAATTGCCGGGAGATTATCCCATGCGGCTGCGCGCGATTTTCACCGTGTTTTTCCTGGCCGTGCTGTCGCCGTCCCCGACGATGGCGCGGTCGTTCTCGCCCGCCATGGTGAAGATGTTCACCGAGCTGCAGCAGCAGCCGACCGATCTGGCCCGCTACGTCTACCTGCTGAAGCTGCAGCCCCGACTGTCGACATCCGACCTGCCGATCGCCCTGCAGATGGTAGCCACGGCCGAGAACGAGCTTGGCCTCTACAACGAGGCGCTTCGCGATTTTCCGCTGAAGAGCCGCCCGCCGGCGAACCTGGCCCTGCCTGCCGCAGCGCAGTGGCAGCCCGTCGACGCGGCCGCCTTCATCGGCACCATGGCGGCCGACCGACGCCTGGTCATGATCAACGAGGCGCATCATGACGCCCATACCCGGCAGCTGACGCTCGCGCTGCTGCCGCGCCTGCGCGCACTCGGGTTCAATTATTTCGCCGCCGAAGCGCTGCTGGAGTCCGATACCGGACTGATGCAGCGTGGCTACCCGATCGAGGCCAGCGGCACGGAATATCTGCACGAACCCGCCTATGGCGAGATCATCCGCACGGCGATCCGGCTGGGTTACCAGGTCGTCGCCTACGACCTGGACGGCGCGTCACCGCAAGAGCGCGAGTCCGGCCAGGCCAGCAACCTGTACCGGAAGGTCTTCGCCAGGGATCCCGCCGCGCGGCTGTTCGTGCACGCCGGCTACGCCCACATCGACAAGGCGAAGGGGCGGCTCGGACGCTGGCGGCCGATGGCCATGCAGCTGCGGGACATGACCGGGATCGAGCCGCTGTCCATCGACCAGACCCAGTTCCGCGAGCAGATTCCGGGCGAGCGGGACGACTACGCCAGCCTGATCGACCGCTTCGGCCCGACGGGCCCGATCGTGCTGGTCAACCGGCGGACCCGAACCCCCTGGAGCGCCGCGCCCCGGCTGTACGACCTCAACGTGATCCTGCCACCGGCCGCCGGCCAGGGCGCCGTCGAAAGCGGCTACACGCAACCCTCGACGATCGTGCACGACATGGTCCGCCGGCAGTCCATGTTGACCCGCATCGTCAATACGCAACGCCCCGCCTGGCTTGCCCTGCATGGGCAGCGCAGCCCGCTTGCGGTCGGCACGGCCTTGTGCAAAGTGGTGCTGCCGTGCGTCGTCGAAGCCCGTTACCCCGGGGAAGCCGGCGACGCGATCGCGGCCGATCGCTACGCATTCATGCAGGGCGACACCTCCGCCAGACTCTATCTGCACCCCGGCCGCTACCGCCTGACGGCCAGGGACATCGGCGGGAGGGTCCTGTCCGAGCGGGCCGTCAGCGTGGACGAGCCGGCGCCAGCCGCGCCCAGTCTCGACCAGCCCGCATCGCGCGGCGGCCCGGATGCAACGGACCCCTCTTCCAGCGATATCTAAGATCTTTCACACAACCCATTGATTTGATAACCTCGATCCGCCCACAGGCCGAGGTCGTCTGATGCTCATCCTATCCACCAGCCGCCAAGGGATCCGGACGACCACGACGCGACATGCGCGACGGCTTGTACCGGTGCTGCTGCTGGGGCTGCTGGCGGCCTGTGCCAGCAGCCCGCCGCGACGCGAGGCGACATACAAGACCTCCCGTTCCGCCCTGGCCGAGCTGCCTGCCCGGGCGCCCTCCGCGGCCAGCGCCGCCACCGCTAACGATGTCCTGATGCGTGCCATCGGCCTGATCGGCACGCCGTACAAATGGGGTGGCAACACGCCGCAATCCGGCTTCGACTGCAGCGGCCTGGTCGACTACATCTACCGTACCGCCGCCGACATCCTGCTGCCGCACAGCTCGCGCGAGATGGCGGCGATGGACACGCGGGAAGTGAAGCGGATGAGCGACCTGGCCAGCGGCGACCTGGTGTTTTTCGGCAACCGCGGCGGCATCAGCCACGTCGGCGTCTATGTCGGCAAGGGACGCTTCGTGCATGCGCCCAACAGCGGCGGCACGGTACGACTGGACGATATCGACGGCCCGTACTGGCGGGATCACTTCGAATTCGGCAAGCGGGTGCTGGACTGACCCCCCGACCGGCCCGGCCACCGCCGGTTCCGCGAGGGCGGCGACAACGAAACGGCGCCCATCGGCGCCGTTTCGTTTCCGGCATGTCCGTCCGCCGTCAGTGCGCCTCGGCGCCCGGCGCGTGGGCATGCCCGTGCTTGATCTCCTCCTCGCTCGCCTCGCGCACCTCGCCGATGGTCACGTCGAAGTGCAGGGTCTTGCCGGCCATCGGGTGGTTCAGGTCGACGTCGATCGCGCTCATGCCGACCTTGTGCACGGTCACCGCACGCTGGCCGCCGTCCTTCAATTGCAGCACGGTGACCATGCCGGCCTTGAGCCGGTTCGCCTGCGGGAAATACTTCTTCGACATGCGCTGGAGCTGGCCCTCCTGGCGCTCCCCGTAGCCGTCGACCGGCGCGATCTCCACCTGCAGCGAATCGCCCGCGCCATGCTCCTCGATCGCCTTCTCCAGGCCTGGGATCAGCTGCCCGTGCCCCAGCAGCACCCACAGCTGCTCGTCGCGATCGTGCGAGCTTTCCACCTGTTCGCCATCCACGCTCAGCGTGTAATGGAGGGAAACCACCTTGTCCTTGCCAGCTTTCATCATGTGTCCCGTGCGGGTGTGCAAAAGGCGGATTCTATCAGCAGCGCCCGCTGCCGAAGCCGGTCCGTGGCGCGGGTCCTGCGTACCATGGCGGGAAACCGGCGGCCCGGGATCCGGCTGCCCTGCAACCGCCATCCGCCGGCATCCCGCCGGGACGATGACGGCGCTCCGTTCAGGTCGGTCGCCAGCGGGGCGTACACTGCGCGCTCGAATCGGATATACTGCGCGGCGCAGTCACCTTGGCTGGCTGCTGCGGCACACCGCCGCCCCCTTCCCCCTAGTCCGCAACACGGTATCAACACTCCGGGTTGCTCAGGAGTGTTACATGTCTTTTGATTCGCTGGGCCTCGCGCCCGCGTTGCTGCGTGCGCTTGCCGATTACGGCTACACCCGGCCCACCCCGATCCAGGCCGCCGCGATCCCCCCCTCGCTGGAAGGCCACGACCTGCTCGCCGCGGCGCAGACCGGTACCGGCAAGACCGCCGCGTTCGCGCTGCCGCTGCTGCAGAAACTTTCCACCAGCGGCCAGACCATGACCCGCCGCCCGCGCGCGCTGGTGCTGACCCCGACCCGCGAACTGGCCGCCCAGGTGCACGAAAACCTGCGCGACTACGGCAAGCACATGCAGGTCAGCGCCACCACCATCTTCGGTGGCGTCAGCATGGGGCCGCAAATCAATGCGCTGCGCCGCGGCGTGGACATCGTCATCGCCACCCCGGGTCGGCTGATCGACCACATGCAGCAGCGCACGCTGGATTTGTCCGCGGTGGAAACGCTGGTCCTGGACGAGGCCGACCGCATGCTCGACATGGGCTTCCTGCCGGCGCTGAAGCGCATCCTGGTGGCACTGCCGAAGAAGCGCCAGACCCTGCTGTTCTCGGCCACCTTCGCCCCCGCGATCAAGACGCTGGCGCTGGAGTTCATGCACAACCCGCGCGAAGTGTCGGTGTCGGCACCCAACACCGTCACCACCCTCGTCAGCCACCAGGTGCATCCGGTCGACGCCGCGCGCAAGCGCGACCTGCTGCTGCACCTGCTGTCGGCCGACAGCCGCCGCCAGTCGCTGGTGTTCAGCCGCACCAAGCATGGCGCCGACAAGCTGGTCACCTATCTCAATGCGTCCGGCCTGCGCAGCGCCGCGATCCACGGCAACAAGAGCCAGAACGCGCGCACCCGCGCCCTGAGCGACTTCAAGAGCGGCCGCGTCACCGTGCTGGTGGCCACCGACATCGCCGCCCGCGGCATCGACATCGAACAGCTGCCGATCGTGATCAACTTCGACCTGCCCTCGGTAGCCGAAGACTACGTCCACCGCATCGGCCGCACCGGCCGCGCCGGCATGGAAGGCCTGGCCGTATCGCTGGTCAGCCACGACGAAAGCGGCCTGCTGCACGACATCCGCAAGCTGTTGAAGCAGGACATCGCGATCAATCCCGTGGCCGGTTACGAGCCGTCCGCGCCGCTGCGCCTGGATGCCGGCGCACCGCGCCCGAAACAGGGTGGCGGTGGCCAGCGCCAGCAGACCCGTGCGCCGCGCCAGGGCAAGCCCGCCGGCTCGGCGCGGCCGAACGGCTACGCGCCGCAGGGCCGTGGCGAACATGCCGCCGGCAACCAGCGCCGCCGCTCGAACCATCGTCCGGCCGCCAAGGCCTGATCCAGTCCCGGCCGCCCCGCGGAATGGGGCGGCCGGGATTTCGTGGAAGCGGCGCCAGGCCTGGCGCGTCGCTCAATCGTCGGGCCGGATCCTGGCCGTGAGCACGTGGTCCTCCCAGCGGCCAGCGATCCGCAGATAGCTCCGCGCATAACCTTCACGCTCGAAACCGAGCCGCTGCAGCAGCCTGGCGCTGCGCTCGTTGCGCGGCAGGTAGTTGGCCATCACGCGGTGCAGGCCCAGTTCGCCGAACGCCCAGGCCAGGCCGGCTTCCAACGCTTCGTGCATCAGACCCGTACCCTGCCGGCGGATGCCGACACCGTAACCGAGCAGGCAGGCCTGGAACGGGCCTCGCACGATGTTGGACAAGGTGAGGCTGGCGAGGATCTCCTCTTCGTCCGGAGCGAACACCACGAGGGGATAGCCGCGATCGAGGCGTGCCGCCTCGCGGCCGTCCGCGATCGCCTGCGCACACTGCTCCAACGCGTAGTAGCTCTCCTCGCGCAAGGGCTCCCATGGCGCCAGATGGGCGCGATTCTCCAGGCGATAGCGCAGCAATCCCGGCGCGTCGGAAGGCTCGGGCAGGCGGATGCGGGTGTGCGCGGTCCGCAGCAGGACCGGGGCATTCATGACAGGCCAAGCGCCGCCGCGTGGTGCCGCAGATGGTCGTCGATGAAGCTGGCGATGAACCAGTAGCTGTGGTCGTAGCCGGCGTGCCGGCGCAGCAGCAGCGGCTGGCCGGCCTCGGCACAGGCCTGGTCGAACAGCTCCGGTTTCAGCTGGGCTTCGAGAAACGGGTCGGCCTCGCCCTGATCGATCAGGATGGTGCCGGCAAAGGTCTGCCGGCGCACCAGTTCGCAGGCGTCGTAGTTCGCCCATGCGCCGGTGTCGTTGCCCAGGTAACGCGGCAACGCCTTGTGCCCCCACGGCACCTGGCTGGGCGCCACGATCGGCGCGAAGGCCGATGCCGAGCGATAGCGGCCGGGGTGCTTCAGCGCGATCGTCAACGCCCCGTGACCGCCCATGGAGTGGCCGCAGATGCCGCTGCGCGCGCCATCGACGGCAAACCGCCGCGCCACCAGTGCCGGCAATTCGTCGACCACATAGCTGTGCATGCGAAAACGCGACGCCCACGGCGCCTCGGTGGCATCGAGGTAAAAGCCGGCGCCCTCGCCGAACTCCCAGTCGCCGGTGGCACCGTCGAAACCCGTGCCGCGCGGGCTGGTGTCGGGCATCACCAGCACCAGTCCCAGCGCGGCCGCCAGCCGCTGCGCGCCTGCCTTGATCGTGGCGGTTTCCTCGTTGCAGGTCAGTCCGGCCAGGAAATACAGCACCGGACAGCGCTGCCGGGCCGCCTGCGGCGGTTGGTACACGGCAAAGCGCATCGGGCCGGCGCAGGTCTCGGAGTGATGCCGGTAGATGCCCTGCACACCGCCATGCAAGCGCTGCTCGGAGATGGTTTCAAACATGTCCATGGCCAATCCTCTCGGGGTGCATGCGTCGGCGACCCGCACAGCCGCGCCAGCGGGACGATCCGTTCAGGTCGTACCGTCACCCAGGCATGCGGGGACTGGTAGAATAACTGTCTTGCGCGTCTCTTTCCCGACGCTGCCATCCGTGTCGAGGTTTCCCCATGTCATCCCCCGTTTCCGATAACGCCCCGGTTCCGTCCGGTTTTGGCGCACTCGCGCTGCACCCCGACGTTCTCCGCGTGCTGGCCGACGTCGGCTACGAGTCGCCCTCGCCGATCCAGGCCGCCACCATCCCGCCGCTGCTGGAAGGTCGCGACGTGCTGGGCCAGGCGCAGACCGGCACCGGCAAGACCGCGGCGTTCGCGCTGCCGATCCTGTCGCGCATCGCGCCGCGCGCCGGCAAGCCGCAGGCGCTGGTGCTGGCGCCCACCCGCGAGCTGGCGATCCAGGTGGCCGAGGCGTTCCAGCGCTATGCCGCGCACATCCCCGGTTTCCAGGTGTTGCCGATCTACGGCGGCCAGAGCTACGGCCCGCAGCTGCACTCGCTCAAGCGCGGCGTGCATGTGGTGGTCGGCACCCCCGGCCGCGTCATCGACCACATCGACAAGGGCACGCTGGACCTGTCCGAGCTGAAATACCTGGTGCTCGATGAAGCCGATGAAATGCTGCGCATGGGCTTCATCGACGACGTCGAGAAGGTGCTGCAGGCGACCCCACCCGAGCGCCAGGTGGCGCTGTTCTCGGCGACCATGCCCACGGTGATCCGCAAGATCGCCCAGCGCCACCTGAAGGACCCGGTCGAAGTCACCATCAAGAGCTCCACCAGCACGGCGCCGAACATCCGCCAGCGCTACTGGTTCGTCAGCGGCATGCACAAGCTCGACGCGCTGACCCGCATCCTCGAGGCCGAACCGTTCGATGCGATGATCATCTTCGCGCGCACCAAGCAGGCCACCGAGGAACTCGCCGGCAAGCTGCAGGCGCGTGGTCTGGCCGCCGCCGCGATCAATGGCGACATCGCGCAGCCGCAACGCGAGCGGGTGATCCAGCAGCTGAAGGACGGCAAGCTGGACATCCTGGTCGCCACCGACGTGGCCGCCCGCGGACTCGACGTGGAGCGGATCAGCCACGTGTTCAACTACGACATCCCCTACGACACCGAAAGCTACGTGCACCGCATCGGCCGCACCGGCCGCGCCGGGCGCAGCGGCGAGGCGATCCTGTTCGTCAGCCCGCGCGAGCGCGGCATGCTCAACGCGATCGAGCGCGCCACCCGCCAGCCGATCGAGCAGATGCAGCTGCCGTCGGTGGAGGTGGTCAACGACGTGCGCATCGGCAAGTTCAAGCAGCGCATCAGCGACATGCTGGCGCAGGGCGACCTGGGCCAGTTCCAGCAGCTGATCGAGCAATACGAGCAGGAACACAACGTGCCGGCGGTGGAGATCGCCGCCGCGCTGGCGCGCATCGCCCAGGGCGACCAGCCGCTGCTGCTGGCGCCGCCGCCCAAGCGCGAGAAGTTCGAACCCGCCCCGCGCGAGCGCCAGGAACGCGCGCCGCGCGAACGCACCGCCAGCCACGCCAGCCACGCCAGCCACGATCGACGGATGCCCTCCGAACGCGACATCGCGCCCGGCCGCCCCGCTCGCGAACAGCCGCCGCGCGACTTCGGCCCTCGTCCGGTGCGCGCGCATGCCACCGAGGAAGGCAAGCGGACGTATCGCATCGAGGTCGGCCACGAACATGGCGTGAAGCCGGGCAACATCGTCGGCGCCATCGCCAACGAGGCGGGCCTGGAAAGCCAGTTCATCGGCCGTCTGAGCATCCGCGACCACTACAGCCTGATCGACCTGCCCGAGGGCATGCCGAAGGAAGTGTTCGAGCACCTGAAGAAGGTGTGGGTGGTGCAGCAGCAACTGCGTATCCACGAATGGGACGGCACCGACACCGGCACCAGCGCGCCGCCCCCGCACAAGCCCGGCGGCTTCAAGAAGCCCGGCAGCTTCAAGCCGCGGCCCGGCGGTGGCAAGCCGCCACGGCGCAAGTGACACGCCGCGCCGCCCGGACAACGGCGGCGCGACGACGTACCATCGGCCGTTCGTCCCGCGAGCGAGCCCGGCCGATGTCCAGTCCTACCCGCGAACCGCAACCGCCGCACGGCGCCGAACCGCGCCTGAGCGGCCTGCCGCCCGCCGGCCTGCAGCCGCTGCGGGCCGCGGCGCTGGCGATACGCGCGGGGGACGAAACGACGGCGCGGCAGGCACTCGATGCGGCGCTCGCCATCGCGCCAGGGCACCCCGAGGTGCTGCGCCTGTCGGGCCTGCTGCACCTGCGCGCGCAGCGGCATGACCAGGCCCTGGCCGAATTGCGGCGGGTCGTCGCGCAATGGCCCGACTACGCGCTGGCCTGGTCCGACCTCGGCAATGCGCAACAGGCCCACGACATGGTCGAGGCCGCCTTCGCCAGCTGGCGGCAGGCCTGCGCGCTGGCACCGGCCGCGCCGATGCCGTGGTTCAACCTCGGGCGCAACCTGCAGCAGCATGGCGACACCGCGGCAGCGATCGACGCCCTGCAACGGGCGCATCAGCTGGCGCCGGATTTTCCGCCCGCGCTGATCCTGCTGGGCGACGCACTGGTGCATGCCGGGCGCTTCGACGAGGCCTGCGCGCGCTACCGCGCGGCACTCTCGCTGCATCCGGCCTGCGGCGATGCCTGGCGCGGCCTGGCCAACATCAAGACCCGACCGCTGTCGGCAGCCGACCGCGAGCAGCTGGACGCCCAGCTGCGGCATCCGGGTCTGGCGCCCGCCGACCGCATCGCGATGGGTTTCGCCCTGGGCAAGCTGTGCGAGGACCAGGGCCTGTATCAGCCCGCGTTCGCCGCGCTGCAGGCCGCCAACGCGCTGCAGCGCCGGCTCGCGCCGTGGGACGCCGGCGCCTTTCACGCCCACGCCGAGGCCATGCTCGCGGCCGGCACCAGGCTGGCGCGCGCCCGCGACGAAACGCTGGGCCGCGAAGCGATCTTCATCGTCGGCCTGCCCCGCTCGGGCTCGACCCTGTTCGAGCAGATCCTGGCCAGCCACGCCGAGGTCGAGGGCGCCAGCGAGCTGCCGGAGCTGGAGCGGACGCTCAACGAGGAATCCTCGCGCCGACGCCAGCCGCTGCTGCAATGGATGGGCGCGGCGAGCGCCGGCGACTGGCAACGGCTGGGGCGGCGCTACCTGGAACTCACCCGCCGCTGGCGCCGGCACAAGCCGCGGCATACCGACAAGCTGCCGTCGAACTGGCTGCTCGCCGGCGTACTTGGCGCGATGCTGCCGGGCGCACGCATCGTCGACGCCCGCCGCGATCCGCTGGAAGCGGGCTGGTCCTGCTACAAGCAGCAGTTCTACCGGCTGCCGCATTTCGCCTGCACGCTGACCGACATCGCCGCCTATATCCGCGACTACGAGCGGGTCATGGCCGCGTGGCAGGCGACCGGGCCGCAGCGCATCCGCATCCAGCGCTACGAGGCGCTGCTGGCCGAGCCCGAGCGCGAAATCCGCGACCTGCTGGCGTTCTGCGGGTTGCCGTTCGACCCCGCCTGCCTCGACTACCACCGCGCGCAGCGCAGCGTGCGCACCGCCAGCGCGGCCCAGGTACGCCAGCCGCTGCAACGCGATACCGCACGCGCCGGCCGCTACGGCGCCCTGCTCGATCCGCTGCGCTCCGGCCTGGGCCTGCCGACGCACGACACCCGGTTGTAGGAGCCCGCTCGCGGGCGATGCCTTTGCTCGTGCGAATCCCGAATCCCGAATCCCGAATCCCGGCTTTTAAAGCATCGCCCGCGAGCGGGCTCCTACGTGGGACGCGATGTCCGATACGGGCAACACTGCGTTCGCTGGCGGGAAAGCTGCAAATTGCCTACGTGCCATCATCATGGCGCGATGGATACCCGTGGAGCGCCCGTGACCACCCTGCCCAGCCTGTACATCTCGCATGGCTCGCCGATGACCGCGCTGCAGCCCGGCCTCACCGGCCAGCGGCTGGCCGAACTGGCCGCCGTGCTGCCGCGCCCCAGGGCCATCGTGATGGCCAGCGCGCACTGGCTGTCGCGCCGGCCGCAGGTCGGTGCCGCGACGCAGCCGCAGACCCTCCACGATTTCGGCGGCTTTCCCGCGCCGCTGTACCGGATGCGCTACCCCGCACCCGGCGATCCGGCGCTGGCCGGGCGGGTCGCCGAACTGCTGGCGCAGGCCGGGCTGGGCGCGTCCATCGATCCCGAACGCGGCCTCGACCATGGCGCATGGGTGCCGCTGCACCTGCTGTATCCGGCCGCCGACATCCCGGTGGTACCGGTCTCGATCCAGCCCGAACCCGCCGAATCGAATCCGGGCCCCGCGCACCAGTACGCCCTGGGCCAGGCGCTGGCGCCGCTGCGCAAGGAAGGCGTACTGGTGATCGGTTCGGGCAGCATCACCCACAACCTGCACGACCTCGGCGCCGGCTACAGCGCCCAGCGGCAGGCGCCGTACGTGCAGCCCTTCATCGCGTGGATCGAGCGCAAGCTTGCCGCCGGCGACATCGCCGCCCTGCTCGACTACCGCCGCCAGGCACCTTTCGCCGAACGCGCGCATCCCACCGACGAGCACCTGCTGCCGCTGTTTGTCGCCCTGGGCGCGGCCAGCGCCGGGGCGCAGGCCCGGCGCATCGACGCGGGCATCGACATGGGCCTGCTGGCGATGGACATCTACCGGTTCGATTGACGCGCCGCGCCGTGGGCGGATACGGCCACCGGGAGTGCCGCATCGATCCAGTCCCGCGCCGTCAGCACGGGCAAGCCGTGCGCCAGGCGCGCCTTGTCGCATTGCGCACTGACGGTACCCGCCTCCCACGACGGCGCCACCTCGCGGCACACCGAAGGGCGCTGCGCATAGATGCTGCAATGCGCCGCCTCGCCGACCGTACCCCGCAGCGCGATGCAGCGCCTGCCGGCCGCATCGCTGCAACGCATCGACAGGCGGTGCGGATCGAGCCTTTCGGTCAGCGCGGGCGGCACCGGGCCAGCCAGCGCCGGCTCGGCTTCCGACCAGTGGAAGGCGACCCGATAGATCGAGCAACAGGCGCCGCAGCGCAGGCAGGGGTGGCTCATCGCGCCCGCCACGGCGCGCGGCCCGCCGGCGACCGGGGCCTGGCCGGCCTCGCGTTCACGGTTCGCCGGCGAAGGTGTTGCACTGGTCCATGTCGCCGCTGCTGAAACCGGTCTTGAACCACTTCACCCGCTGCGCCGAGGTGCCATGGGTGAAGGTATCCGGGCGCACCGTGCCCTGCGCCTGCTGCTGCAGGGCGTCGTCGCCGATGTGACTGGCCGCGTTGAGGGCCGACTCGATATCGCCCGGCTGCAGCCAGTTGAGCTGTTGCTGGCTGTGGTAGGCCCACACGCCGGCATAGCAGTCGGCCTGCAGTTCCTGCCGCACCGACAGGCCGTCGGCGCCATCCATCGGCACCCCGCGGCGGCGCGCCGCCGCGACCTTGTCGAACACCCCGGTCAGCTTCTGCACGTGATGGCCGACCTCGTGCGCAATCACGTAGGCGCGGGCGAAGTCGCCGGAGGAATGCAGCTCGTCCTGCAACTGCTGGAAGAACGACACGTCCAGGTACACCTTCTGGTCGGCCGGGCAGTAGAACGGGCCCACCGCCGCGCTGGCGCCGCCGCAGGCGGTGTTCACGCTGCCGCTGAACAGGTGCAGCTTGGGGTCGAGGTAAGTCATGCCCCGCGCCTGGAAGATCGGCCCCCAGGTTTCCTCGGTGGAATGCAGCACGGCGCTGACGAAGGCCTTCTGCCCGGGGTCGACCTGTGCCGGCGCGCTTGGCCCGGCGACGGGGTTCTGCTGGCCGCCCTGGTCGAGCAGGGCCAGCGGGTTCTTGAAAAAGATCCAGCCCAGGACCGCCAGCACGACCAGCCCGAGCAGGCTCGTCGGGCGGCCGCCGCCAAATCGCGGACCGCCGCCACCGCCGCCCTGGTCCACCTCGACATTGTCGCTGCTGCCGCCTTTTTGCCAATCCATAGGTCCCCCATCTGTGGCACGCGCCCGGTCGTCGCCAGCGGACGATAACCCGAGGCCGCGGACAACACCACGCCCGCCGACCCCGCTAAAGTGGGCTTCACCTTTGCGAGGACAACCGTATGACCCATCTGCCTGCCCTGGTCACCCTGCTCACCATCCTGCTGCTGTTCGGCACCGCCTGGGCGGTCGGCAGCGCCCGCAGCCGGTACGGCATCAAGGCGCCGGCCACCAGCGGCGACCCGGCGTTCGAGCGCGCCTATCGGGTACAGATGAACACGCTGGAGCAGACCGTGATGTTCCTGCCCACGCTGTGGCTGGCCGCGCAATACGGCTTCGGCGGCTGGGCCGGCATCGCCGGCCTGGTCTGGCTGGCCGGGCGGGTGTGGTACGCCGCCGCCTACCTGAAGGATGCCGCCAAGCGCGGCCCCGGGTTCACGCTGGCCTCGGCGGGCTGGCTGGCCTTGCTGCTGATGGCGGGCTTCGGCGTGGCACGCGCGCTGGTGGCCGGCTGATCAGCGCGATCGCGCCGCCCTGCCTTCGGCCTGCACCACCCGCAGGCGCTCGATGCGGGCACCGTCCATCGCCAGGACCTCGACCCGCCACCCCTCGCTGATGAAGCTTTCGCCGGCCACCGGCAGGCGGCCCAGCCGCTGCAACACCAGCCCGGCAAGGGTCGAGAAACTGTCGTCGTCGCCCAGCCGCTGTCCCAGCAGCTGTTCGGCGCGGCGCAGGTCGAGGCTGGCGTCGAACAACCAGGCGCCGTCCTCCTCCTGCGTGGCCGAGGGGTCGCTGCCGAGCTCGTCGGGGAATTCGCCGGCGATCACCTCGAGCACGTCGCCCGGGGTGACCAGCCCCAGCAGGCTGCCGTATTCGTCCACCACCAGCGCGACCTGCAGGGGCGCACGGCGAAACTCCTCGATCAGCCGCAGTACGCTCAGCGACTCCAGCACCATCAGCGGCCGGCGCACCACGCTGTCCAGCTCGATGCGGCCATGATCGAGCAGGCTGCCGATCAGGTCGCGGGTCGAGGCCACGCCGATCAGACCGTCCAGGTCGGCATGCGCCAGCGGCAACCAGTCATGCCCGGCGGCGGCCAGCTCGGCGCGCACGGCGGGGACATCGTCGGACGGGTCGATCCAGCGGATTTCCGGACGCGGGGTCATGATCGAACGCACCGGGCGCTGGGCCAGGTCGAGCACACCCTGCACCATCGCCAGCTCGTCCTTGCCGAACACCGCCGGGCTGGCCGCCGCGTCGTCGGTGGACGCCGGCTTGGCCGGCTCGCCGACATCTTCCGGCTCGCCCGCGCCCAGCAGGCGCAACACCGCCCTGGCCGTGCGGTCGCGCAGGTGCCGCGCGCCGCCGAGCAGGCTGCGCCGGCGGTGGCGCCGCATGGCCTGGTTGAATGCCTCGACCATGATCGAGAAGCCGATCGCGGCATACAGATAGCCCTTGGGCACATGGACGCCGAAAGCCTCGGCCACCAGGCTGAAGCCGATCATCAGCAGGAACGCCAGGCACAGCACGATCACCGTCGGCCGCGCGTTGACGAACGCGGTCAGCGGCTTGCTGGCGCTGATCATCAGCACCATCGCCAGCACCACCGCAATCATCATCACCGACAGCTGCTCGACCATGCCGACGGCGGTGATCACCGCATCGAGCGAGAACACCGCATCCAGCGCCACGATCTGTGCCACCACCAGCCAGAAACGCGCCCTCACGCGGGCGCCATCGGCGTGCTCGTCGCCGACCTCTAGCCGCTCGTGCAGCTCCAGCGTGGCCTTGAACAACAGGAACATGCCGCCGAACAGCAGGATGATGTCGCGCCACGACAGTGTGAAACTCTGCCAGCTCAGCACTGGTGCCGTGAGCTTCACCAGCGCGCTCATCACCGCCAGCAGCAGCAGGCGCATCAGCAGGGCAATCGCCAAGCCACTGACGCGCGCCCGGTCGCGCTGCCCGGACGGCAGCTTGTCGGCGAGGATCGCCACGAACACCAGGTTGTCGATGCCGAGGACCACCTCCAGCACCACCAGGGTCAGCAATCCCGCCCAGGCGGTGGGGTCGGCCAGCCAGTCGAAAGCGAACATGAGCGGGTGCCGCGGCACCCCGACCCTCCTCGAAAAGTCCGCCCCACTATACAGCCCCACCCCACCGGCCCAGGCCGATCGGCCCATTGCACCGATGCCGTCGCAGGCGCTAGCGTGGCCACTGTCGACGAGACAGATCGCCCGCGCCAGCCATGCCCGCCATCGAAGGACCCCGCCCCGTGAACGTCTCCGCCGACGCCGTCGCGATGCCGCCACCCCTGCCGTCACGGCGACCCTCGCTGCGCGAGGCGCTGGGCATGCTGGCGTTGTACTTCGGCCTGCAGATGCTGGTCGGGATGGTGATCGCGCTGCTGCTGGGGCTGGTGCTGGGCATCCGCTTTGCCGCGCAGGGCGGCAACGTCGCCGAACTGGTGAAGGCGGCCATCGCGCGGCCGGACACCGTGGCCGCCTCGATGGCCGCCACCCTCGTGTTCACCGCGTCGATCACCCTGTGGCTGGTGCGTCGGTTGTGGCCCGGGCCATGGCGACTGGCGTCGGCGCTCGATGGCTTCGGCCTCGTCCGCCCGTCGCATGCGGCGTTCTACGCGGCGGCGATGCTGCTCGGGGTGGCCACGCCCTTTCTCGGCGGCGCACTGACCCAATGGCTGGCGCACGGGCAGCCGGTCACCCAGGAAGTCGCCCAGCTCGGCCGCCAGGCATCCCTGCTCAGCCGCCTGGCGCTGGCCGGGGTCGCCGTGTCGCTGGGGCCGCTGGTGGAGGAAGTACTGTTTCGAGGCGTGCTGCTCAGCGCGCTGCTGGGCTGGCACCGCGGCCCCGCCATCCACCGCGGCTATTCCCGCCCGCGCCTGCTGGCCGCGGTGGCGATCAGCGCCGGCCTGTTCGGGCTGGTCCATCTGCCGGAGCTGGGTTACCTCTGGTACGCCGTACCCAATCTGGTGCTGCTGGGCGTGGCCGCGGCGTGGCTGCGACTGCAATCGGGCTCGATCTGGCCGGCGGTGCTGGCGCACAGCGCCAACAACCTGGTGGCGGTGGCCGGCTGGTTCCTGGCCACGCACCCGAGTCACTGACTGGCCGGCCGGCCCCCGGGCCGTCGCCGATTCAGGCGGCGCCGAACGCCGACAGCAGCCGCGCCGTCTCGAACAGCGGCAGGCCCATCACGCCCGAATAGCTTCCCTCCAGGTGCTCGATCAGCGCCGCCGCGCCGCCCTGGATCGCGTACGCGCCGGCCTTGCCGAACGGCTCGCCGGTGGCGACGTAGCGGGCGATGCGCTGCTCGTCCAGCCGCGCAAAGCGGACCCGCGACACGCACACCTCGCCCTGCGCGCGCCGCGGCGTCATCAGCCACACCGCGGAAATCACCTCATGCACGCGCCCCGACAGGCGCTTCAGCATGGCGGCCGCGTCGGCGGCGTCGCGCGGCTTGCCGAACACCTCGCCGTCCAGCACCACCTCGGTATCCGCGCCCAGGACCAGCGCGTCGTCACGGTCACCGGCGGGCAATGCCGCCAGCCCGGCCTGCGCCTTGTCCCGCGCCACGCGCTCGACATAGGCCCGCGGCGTCTCGCCGGGATCGCGCTGTTCCGGCACGTCCACGTCGAGCAGCGCAAAGCTGGCGCCCAGCTGTTGCAACAGTTCGCGACGACGCGGCGACTGCGAGGCGAGGTAAAGCATGCGGGTTCCCGGCACTGGAGGAGGCGCAAGGATAACCGCTGGCGAAGGCCGGCCGCCGCGTTGCCGCGGCGGCCGGCGGCTCGTGTCGCGGTCCGCGCCGGTCAGTAGCCGGCCGCCAGCCCCGCCGGCACCCGGCGGTCGTTGGCGCCCTCGAGCCAGCCGCTCTTCGGATCGACCAGGATGCCTTCGTCCTCGCCCCAGGACTCGGCCTTGAAGCGGTGGCCCATGGCTTCCAGCGTGGCCTGGTCCGCGGCGCTGAGCAGGCCGGGCTCGACGAACACCACGTCGGGCAGCCATTGCTCGTGCAGGCGCGGCGCATCCACCGCCTGCTGCACGTTCATGCCGAACGTCACCGCGTTGAGGATGCTCTCCAGCGTGGTGGAGATGATGGTGGAGCCGCCGGGGCTGCCGGTGACCATGAACAGCTTGCCGTGGTGCAGGACGATCGTCGGCGACATCGAGCTCAGCGGGCGCTTGCCCGGCTCGATCTGGTTCGCCACCCCCTGCACCAGGCCGAACATGTTGGGCACGCCCGGCTTGGAGGTGAAGTCGTCCATCTCGTTGTTGAGGAAGAAGCCGGTGTCGCCGGCGATCTGGCCGGTGCCGAAATCGCCGTTGATGGTGTAGGTCACCGCCACCGCGTTGCCGTCCTTGTCGACCACCGAGTAGTGCGTGGTCTGCTTGCCCTCGGCCGGCCCCAGGCTGCCGCTGATCGTGGACGAACGGGTCGCCGCGTCGGGCTTGATCGTGTCGCGCAGCTTGCCGATGTGCTCCGCCGCCAGCAGCTGCCGGATCGGGTTGTGCACGAAGGCCGGATCGCCGAGGTAGGTGTTGCGATCGGCGAATGCGCGGCGCTCGGCCTCGATCAGGTAGTGCACGCTGTTGACCGAGCCGTAGCCCCACTGCGCCAGCGGATACGGCGCGAGTATCTGCAGCACCTCGCAGATGGTGACGCCGCCGGAACTCGGCGGCGGCGCCGAAATGATGGTGTAGCCGTTGTAGCTGCAGCGCACCGGCTGGTCCCACGTCACCGAGTAGTCGGCAAAGTCCTGCATCGAGAGGATGCCGCCGTTGGCCTGGCTGGCCGCGACCACCTTGCGCGCGATCGCGCCGTGATAGAACGCCTCGCCGTGGCTCTGGTCGATCAGCTCCAGCGTGCGCGCCAGCTGCGGCTGGCGCAGGCGGTCGCCCGCCACATAGGGATGGCCGTGATGGAGGAAGATCGCCGCCACGTTCGGGTACTTGGCGAAAGTCGCGACCTTCCGGTCCAGCAGGTCGATGTCGCCCTGCTGCAGCACGAAGCCGTCACGCGCCAGCTTGATCGCCGGGGCGATGACCGTGTGCAGCGGCAACGTGCCGTACTTGGCCAGCGCCGCGTCCATGCCCATCACGGTGCCGGGCACGCCGACGCCCAGATAGGTGTCGGTGCTGCGCCCGGGCACCACGTTGCCCTTGGCATCCTGGTACATGGTGACGGTCGCCTTCAGCGGCGCCTTCTCGCGGAAATCCAGGAACAGGTTCTTGCCGTCCTTCAGGTGCAGCACCATGAAGCCGCCGCCGCCGACGTTGCCGCAGCACGGATGCACCACCGCCAGCGCGTAGCCGACCGCGACCGCCGCATCCACCGCGTTGCCGCCCCGCTTGAGGATGTCCACGCCGACCAGGGTGGCCAGGTGCTGCGAACTGGCCACCATCGCATGGCGCGCGAGCACCGGACGCGCCCTGGCGAGGTCGGCGCGGCTGAACACGCCGGTATTCGCGCCGAACGCCTGCACGGTGTCCTGCGGCTTGGCCGCAGCATGGGCGGCAAACGCCATGGGCGCGACCAGCAGCAGCGCGGCCGGCAAGCAGGCGGCAAACATTTTTCGCATCATCAGCAGGGTCCTTTTGAGCGGAACAGCATTGGGACACATCCATGCGCGGCATCGTCGCGCCCGCCCGGCATCGGCGCAGGCGGCAGGCGCCGCTACCGTCCTCGTCGCCGGGCAGGCCGCCGGGACGGCCCTTGACCGTTGCAGCTTGGCGGGCGCGCGGTGCGATGGCAAGGCCGGCGCGGCGGCGCCGGCCGGCCTGGCGACCCGGCGGCGCGGGCGCCGCTCCGGGCTACACTCGCACTGCGTTGGCGACGGCCCGGTCGCCGCCCGTGCGACACCGGCCGGACGGGTCGGCCGGGTGCAGGCTCAAACTCGGGTCACTACAGGTTTCAGGCGCATGCCATTGATGAAGCTATCGCCGGTTCAACAGCTCAGGATCCAGCTGCGCCGGCTGGATCGCCTGCTGCGCGGGCCGCTGTGGTTCCCCCACCTGCCGTTGGCGGTTTTGACCGCGATGGGTGGCGCCTGGCTGCTGCGGCAGGGCATCGGTGCGGGCTGGTCCGCGTTCCTGGCGGACCTGCTGACCGGACACCCGCAGCTGCAGCCGAGGCTGCTGCCGCAACTGCTGCTGGGCATCGGCATGCTGATCACGGCGCTGGGGCTGCTGTTCCGTTCGCGCGTGGCCTGGCTGATGGCGCTGATGCTCGCCCTCGCCGCGGTGCTGAGCCAGCTGCTGGGGCACCACCCGGGCGGTCATCTCGTGCTGGACTACTTCGTCGCGATCATGCTGGCGCTGCTGCTGGCCAGGGCCCAGTTCGATCGCTCCAGCGTGACCGCCAGCACGCTGTTCGCACTGGCCTCGGTGGTCATGCTGCTGCTCTATGCCACCTTTGGCGCCTACTACCTCGGCGGCGACTTCAAGCCGGCCATCACCGACCTCGCCACCGCCCTGTACTTTGCCCTGGTCACCGCGAGCACGGTGGGTTATGGCGACATCACCCCGCAGACGGTGGACGCCAGGCTGTTCAGCCTGTCGATCATCGTGCTTGGCGTCGCCGTGTTCGCCACATCGCTCACCGCGGTGGTCGGCCCGTTGGTCAGCCAGAGTGTGAAGAAGATCGTCGACCGGAGACTCAAGCGCATGCATCGCGAAAACCATTTCGTCGTCATCGGCAACACCTCGCTGGCGATCAACACCTGGCGGCAGCTGAGCGGCCGCGGCCAGCAGGTCACGCGACTGCTGCGCGAGGCCGGCGAGGCCGATCCCGCCACGGCGGATATCGTGGTCGGGGAGCCGGGCAATCTCGACGTGTTGCGGCAGGCGGGCGCCGACAAGGCCCAGTCCGTGCTGGCAATGCTGGACGACGATTCGGACAATGCCTTCGTGGTGCTGGCGGTGCGGGAATTGGCCGGCCGCGCCCGTACCGTGGTGGCGGTCAACGACGCCCGCCACCTGGACCGCATCCATCTGGTACAGCCCGACGTGGTGATCGCACCGCAGGTGCTGGGCGGCGAACTGGCGGCGATGATCGTGTGCGGGGAGGAAGTGAGCCCGGATTTCGTGATGGGCTGCGTGCTCCGGCACGGCAAGTTCCCCGGCGCGGCCGTACCGCCGGCATCGGCCTGACCGCCGCCATGGCGTGCGGCGGCGCCGCCCCGCTCAACGGGGGGTGGCGCGGAACACGTGCACCGGCACCGACTTGTACGAAGGCGTGCCGCTGGCCGGGTCGATGTAGTCCAGCGGCACCAGGCAATTGCCTTCCGGGTAATAGGTGGCCACCGACCCGCGGGCGATCTCGTAGGCGACCGCGACGACGTTGCGCAGGCATCGTTCCTGTCCCTGCCCCAGCGCGGTCTCGACCCTGACTTCGTCGCCTTCCTCGATGCCGAGCCGGGCGAGGTCGTCGCTGTTCATGAACAGCACGTCGCGGCGGCCGAACACGCCACGGTAGCGGTCGTCCATGCCGTAGATCGTGGTGTTGTACTGGTCGTGGCTGCGCAGGGTCGCCAGCTTCAGTATCGTCGGATCGGTGAATACCGGGTCCTCCTCCAGCCCGCCGAACTTGATGAACTGCGCCTTCCCGGTGGGCGTCTTCCAGATCCGCTCGGTCGGCGGCAGCGGCAGCCTGAAGCCGCCGGGCACGCGGATGCGCTCGTTGAAATTCGTGAAGTCGGGGAACACGGATTCGATCGCGTCGCGGATCCGGTCGTAGTCGGCGATCAGCGCCGTCCACGGGACGCGGCTGGCGGGCAGCGTCGCGGCGGCCATCCCGGCAATGATCGCCGGCTCGGATTTCAGCGCCTCGGACGCCGGGGTCAGCTTGCCGCGCGAGGCGTGCACCATGGACATCGAGTCCTCGACGGTCACCGATTGCGGGCCGGTCTCCTGCATGTCGCGCTCGGTTCGGCCGAGGCAGGGCAGGATGAAGGCGTTCTTCCCGGTGAGCAGGTGCGTGCGGTTGAGCTTGGTGCCGATGTGCACCGTCAGCTCGAGGCGTCGCATGGCGGGAAAGCATGCTTCGGGATCGGGAAGCGCGACCGCGAGATTGCCGCCGAGGCAGATCAGCGCCTTCGAAGTCCCGGCGACGATCGCCTGCATCGCGGCCACCGCGTCATGGCCGTGCGCCGACGGCGGCACGAAACCGAATGTCCGCTCGATGCGTGCAAGCATGTCGGCGGCGGGCTTTTCGGTGATGCCGACGGTGCGGTCCCCCTGCACGTTGGAATGGCCGCGCAGCGGGCAGATGCCGGCGCCCGGCTTGCCGAAATTGCCCCGCAGCAGCAGCAGGTTGACCATCTGGTGCACGTTCGCCGTGCCGGTCCGGTGCTGGGTCATGCCCATGCCGTAGGTGACGATGGTGGCATTCGACCTGGCATAGGCCGCGGCGACCTTGCGCAGGTCGTCCTGCGGCAACCCCGCGCTGGTCTCGATCGCCTGCCACGAGGTGGCGCGCAGGTCGGCGGCAAGCTCCTCGAAGCCTTCGGCGTGTTCGGCGATGAACGCGCGGTCGAGGACGGCGGAACCTTCGCCCTGCAGCCGGTCCATTTCAAGCAGCGCCTTCATGATCCCCTTGAGCGCCGCGGCGTCGCCGCCGATCCGTGGCTGCAGGTAGGTCGATGCGATCTGGGTCGCGCCGAAGGTGGCCATTTCCAGCGGATCCTGCGGGTCGGCGAAGCGTTCCAGCGCCCGTTCGCGCAGCGGGTTGAACACGATGATCGGCGTGCCGCGGCGGGCGAGCTCGTGCAGCGTCGCCATCATCCGGGGGTGGTTGGTTCCCGGGTTGTGGCCCATCGCGATGAGCAGTTCGCAATGGTCAAAATCGTCCAGCGACACGGTTCCCTTGCCGATGCCTATCGATTGCGGCAAGCCCACGCTGGTGGGCTCGTGGCACATGTTCGAGCAGTCGGGAAAGTTGTTGCAACCGAACTCGCGGGCGAAGATCTGGTACAGGAATGCCGCCTCGTTGGAGGCGCGCCCCGAGGTGTAGAACTCGACGCTGCCGGGGTCACCCAGGCCGCGCAGCACGCCGCCGATCCGCGCGAACGCCTCGTCCCAGCCGATCGCTTCGTAGCGGTCGTTCGCCGCGTTGTAGGCCATGGGGTGGGTCAGCCGGCCCTGATCCTCCAACTGGTAGTCGCTCCAGCCGAGCAGCGAGGTCACCGTGTGGGCGGCGAAAAACGGCGGCGGCACGCGCTTCCTGGTGGCCTCCCAGGTAACCGCCTTGGCGCCGTTTTCGCAAAACTGGAAGGTCGAGGTGTGCTTCTTGTCCGGCCATGCGCAGCCGGGGCAATCGAACCCGTCGGGCTTGTTGGTGCGCAGCAGGGTCAGCGCCGCCTCGGCCGCCTCCATCTGCTCGCGGACGGCCTTGGCCGTCGCCCGCAAGGCGCCCCAGCCGCCCGCGGGCGCGCTGTAGCGGCGGATGCCCGGTATCTCGTCCTCGGCCATGAGCTCACCTTTGGCTTGCGTTCGGCCAACTATCCTCCGGCCGGATCGGCGCTGTCCAGAAGTCGCCCTGGAGGTGGCGGGCGACAACGCCTGGACGGCTGCGCAGGGCGGCCTGGCAGGGTGCGCTCAGAGGCGCAGGCCGTACTCGCGGAATTCGGTGTCGCGCTGCCAGCCCAGCGATTCATACAGGGCCTGCGCGGGCAGGTTGTCGTGGGCGGTGGTGAGCGACAAGCTGGCCGCGCCGAGCCGGCGGGCGTGATCGGCGGCGGCGAGCAGCAGCGCCTGGCCGACGCCGCGGCGCCGCGCGGCGGCGGCGACGAACAGGTCGTTGAGCAGGTAGGTGCGCACGGCACGAACCGAGGAGAACAGCGGGTACAGCTGGGTGAAGCCGAGGCCGGCGCCGCTGTCGTCGAGGGCGAGCAAGAGCTCCGACTCGTGCCGGATCAGCCGCTCGCGCAGGAAGTCGCGCGCGCGCGCCGGGTCGCCGGGCTGGCGGTAGAACTGGCGATAGCCGTCGAACAGCGGAGCCAGGGTGTCGAGGTCGACGAGGCTGGCGGGGCGAATCGCGAACGTCATGGCATCACCGGCTCACGGGAAAAGGGGGAAACAGCATATCGCGCCCTGCCCGGCGCACCGGCACGCATGCCGGCGCGAGGGTCAGGCGCGATGGTACGGGTGGCCGGCGATGATCGTGGTGGCGCGATACAGCTGCTCGGCCAGCACCAGCCGCACCAGCATGTGCGGCAGGGTCAGCGGACCCAGCGACCAGCGCTGGTCGGCACGGGCCAGCACCTCGGCGGCATGGCCGTCCGGGCCGCCGATCAGGAACGCGAGATCGCGCCCGCCCATGCGCCAGCGCGCCATCTGTCCGGCCAGTTCCTCGCTCGACCAGGTCTTGCCGCGACCGTCCAGCGCGATCACGTGGGTATCCTGTGGCAGGGCGGCGAGGATCGCGGCGCCCTCGTCCTGCATCGCCCGGGCATCGTCGCGGCCCTTGCCGCGGAGGCCGGGCTTGAGTTCGAGCAGTTCCAGCGGCAACTCGTGCGAGAGCCGCTTGCGGTACTCGGCAAAGCCCTCGGCCACCCAGCCGGGCATGCGCTCGCCGACGGCGATCAGGCGCGCGCGCATGCGGGATGCCGATCGGGCGCGACCGCCGCCGCGGCGCGGCACGGGCGAGCCGGTCGCGCGCCGGCGCACGACTGCGGCGGCACGCCCCGCATGGGTTCAGCCGGCCTGCGCGGCGGCGTCTTGGTGGCCGTGGTCGCCCACCGTCCACAGCCGCTCCAGGCCGTAGAACTCGCGGATGCGCGGCAGCATCACGTGGACGATGACGTCGCCGAGGTCGACCAGCACCCACTCACCCTCGACTTCGCCCTCCACGCCCAGCGGCATCACGCCCGCCTTCTTGGCATGCTTGGCCACCTCGTCGGCGATCGACTTGACGTGGCGCGCCGAGGTACCGGAAGCGATCACCAGCAGGTCTGCGATCGAGGTCTTGCCGCGAACGTCGATCTCGCGAACATCCTTGGCTTTGAGTTGTTCCAGCGCATCGAGAACAGACTTGCGCAAGGTGGCCGTGGTGACGGACTTGTTGGTACGGGCAGTGCTCAAGAGGGTGGGCCTCGATGCGGAGTCGCAGCGCAAAATGGCGCGGGCGCAGTATAACCGCCCAGCCGTCAGCAGGTATCCCGCGACGCCGTCAGCGAGCGCCTGGCCAGCCGCCGTTCGTCCAGCAGCCGCGCGACCAGCTCGGCCGCCGGTTGCGGACGCACCAGGCTCGCGGCCTGGCCACACCATTCGGACAGCAGGTCGCCGCGCCCGGCGACCGCCGCGGCGCGGCGCAGCGGCGCGGTGAGGGCGTTGAGCACGGGGTATGGCAGGCCCTGCGCGGCGTGCGGCATCAGCTCGACAAAGCGGTTGCGCAAGCCGCGGGCGGCGCGCCCGGAGAAGCCGCGGATGGTGGTCACCTGGTGCTCCTGCGCCAGCGGCAAGTCCCGTTTCCATGCCGCCGCGGCCGCGGATTCCGGGCAGGCGAGGAAGGCGGTGCCCAGTTGGCTGGCGGCGGCACCCAGCACTTCCGCGGCGAGCATGGCGCGGCCGTCCATGATGCCGCCGGCGGCGATCACCGGGATATCGACCGCGCGCACCGCCAGCGGCAGCAGCGCGAACAGGCCGATCATCGCGTCCTCCGCCTCATGCAGGAAGCTGCCGCGATGGCCACCGGCCTCGGCCCCCTGCACGCAGACCGCATCGGCGCCCGCCGCGGCCCAGGCGCGCGCCTCGCGCACCGTGGTGGCGGTGCCGATCACCACGATGTCGCGGCGATGCAGTTCGCGCATCTGCGCCGGGTCGATCACGCCGAAGGCGAAGCTGGCCACGGCCGGACGCGCCTCGCACAGCGCGGCGAACTGGTCGCTGAAACGGGGCGCCCACTGCGCCGGCAGGCTGGTGCGCGCTTCGAGCCCCTCGCGCGCCATCAATGCATCGAGCTCCTCGCGGGCCCTGGCCACCGCCAGCGGGTCGACCGCGAATGCATCGGGCAGGACGAACAGGTTCAGCGCGAACGGACGACCGGTGAGCGAGCGGACCCGCGCGACGTCATCGAGGATGGCTTGCGCTTCGGTGTAACCCGCACCCAGCGAACCCAGGCCACCGGCATTCGACACCGCGGCGACCAGTTCCGGCGTGGTGGCGCCGGCCATCGGCGCCTGGACCAGCGGGCATTCGAGGCCCAGGCGCCGTGCAAAAGAGGACATGCGCTCCATCCTTTCCAGGAAACCACGGCATTATGCCCGTCGCGTCCATGTGGCAAGCAACGCGGCCCCGACGACAGCCCAAGACCCGTTCGCCCTCGACGCCGGCCCTTCGGACCCGCGCCGGGGACGAACGGATCGCGGCGGCATCAGCCGCCGTTGTCCATCGCGCCGCCGGCGTCCTTCTTCATCTTCATCGCGTCGCCCTTCTTCATCATGCCGTCGTGCTTCATCGCCTTGGGCTTCATCGCGCCGTGGTCCATCGCGTCCTTCTTCATCTTCATCTTCATGTCCATGCCGTCCTTGTGCATGGTGTCCTTCATCGCCCTGCTGGCGTGCATGGCCTCGTGCGACATCGCCGTGCCGGAGCTGGCGGCCGTGGCCTGCTGCGCGTGGACGGGTGCGAAGGCGCCGACGGCAGCGGAAAGTGCAAGGGCGGCAAGCGTGCGTGCGTTCATGGCTGGAATCCTCGAGTGGGAAAAGTGACGAAAGCGGTCGCACCGCCTCCACCCCCTGTTTCGTCACTCGCGGGGCGCCGGTTACCCGTGGCTGTTCAATGCCGCGACGGCAGGCGCCCGCCGGCGCGCCTAGCCGCCCTGCCCGGCCACGATATTGACCGTGATGGCGATGATGAACACGTTGAAGAAGAACGCGATCACGCTGTGCAGCAGCACCACGCGACGCAGGTAGCGGCTGGTGATCTGCACGTCGGAGACCTGGAAGGTCATGCCGATGACGATGGCGAAATAGGCGAAATCCCAGTAGTCCGGCTGCGGCGTATCGGGAAACTCCAGCCCCGAATGCTGCTCGCCGGCATCGCCGTAGAAACCGTGCGCGTAATGCATGGCGAACATGATGTTGAGGAACAGCCAGCTCAGCACCACGCTGAGCGCGGCCACCCCCAGCGCCGGCAGGCCGCCGGTCTTGGACACGTGCAGCTCGCTGCTCAGCGCCACCAGCACGACCGTCGCCAACACGATGGCGCTCCACAGCACGCCCCAGCGGCCGCTGTCCAGCGCCTTCGCCTGCATCCGCATGTGCGCCTGCGAGGCCCGGTTGAACAGGCGCGCCAGGCTGCCGAGCAGGACCATCGCGCCGAGGTCGAAGGCCAGCAGGATCGCCATGGCCGGCCGCATCTGCAGCGCCAGCAGCAGCCCACCCACCGCGACGAAAATCAGCAGGCTGATGAAGGTGCGGGGGCGCGCCCTGACGTAGCGCAACGGGCGCCAGTGCCGCCTTCCCCCGCCAGCCGGCGAATCCGCCCCGTGTTCAAGCATGCCCGTCTCCACGACGGCCCCACGGCGGGGCCGGCAACGACGCGATGATAGCGGCAGTGTCGTGCGCGCAGGTCGATATCCCGGCCTCGCCCGCGCGGCCAGGCCCGCCCACGCGCCGGCTCAGGCACCGGCCATCGCCTCCTCGTGCAACGCCGCGCCGGCTTCCGGCCCGCGCCGCCGCCGGACCGCCTGCGCCAGCTGCCGCAGCACCTGCACCGAGCTGTCCCAGTCGATGCAGCCGTCGGTGATGCTCTGGCCGTAGCGCAGCGGCTGGCCCGGCTGCAGTTCCTGGCGACCGCCGACGAGGTGGCTCTCGACCATGACGCCGAGGATGCGCCGCTCGCCGGCGGCGATCCGCGCGGCGATGTCGGCGATCACCCGCGGCTGGTTTTCCGGCTGCTTGCCGCTGTTGGCATGGCTGACATCGATCATCACCCGGGCCGGCAGCCCGGCGCCGCCGATCTGCGCGCAGACGGCGTCGACGCTGGCCGCGTCGTAATTGGGCGCCTTGCCGCCACGCAGGATGACATGGCAGTCGCCGTTGCCGCGGGTGGTCGCCACCGCCGCCTGGCCGTCCTTGGTCACCGCCATGAAATGATGCGGCTGCGCCGCGGCCTGCACCGCGTCCACCGCGATCTTGACGTTGCCGTCGGTGCCGTTCTTGAAGCCGATCGGGCAGGACAGCCCCGAAGCCATCTCGCGATGCACCTGGCTCTCGGTGGTGCGGGCGCCGATCGCGCCCCAGGCGACCAGGTCGGCGATGTACTGCGGCGTGATCATGTCGAGAAACTCGCAACCGGCCGGCACGCCCAGCGCATTGATGTCGCACAGCAGGCCGCGCGCGGTGCGCAGCCCCTTGTCGATCTGGAAGCTGCCATCCAGGTCCGGGTCGTTGATCAGCCCCTTCCAGCCCACCGTGGTGCGCGGCTTCTCGAAATAGACCCGCATCACGATCTCCAGCGCGTCGCCGAGCTCGCCGCGCAACGGCGCCAGCCGCGTGGCGTAGTCGATGGCGGCACGCGGGTCGTGAATCGAGCACGGCCCGATCACCACCGCCAGGCGGTCGTCGCTGCCGGCCAGGATGGCTTGCAACACCTGCCGCGATGCTTCGACGGTGGTCGCCGCCGCCTCGGTCATCGCGCAATCGTGCATGACCTCGGCGGGGGTGCTGAGGCGGGTGATGGCGCGGATGCGCAGATCGTCGGTCGGGTGCATGGCAGCTCTCCTGAGGGGATTCAGCGGCGGCCATAAAAAAACCGCCAGGGGTAGGGGCGGTTCGGAGTGGTTGTGTCGATCAGTTCATGAAGATCGCGCCCGCGCCGCCGCCGTTGGCTTCGGATAGCCATAAAACCAGAAATACAGGCGGGCGGTGGCGGTGGACATGACGCCATTGATAGCACATTCCACGCCCGATACAACAGCCCTGCGCCGCGAAACCCCGCCGCAGCGTCATTCGCCTGCCGCCCGTCCCGTCATCCGCGTGCCGCCGCGGCAGTGGCCGCGCTGACGATAGACTGGCCGCATGCCTTTGCCGATCGACCTGCTGAGCCGACCCGCGCGCGAACCGATCCGCCGCTGGGTGCTGCGGGCGTTTCCGCGCCCAGACAGCGGCGGCATCGACTACGACCAGCCGGCCGGCGACGCCGGCCTGTTCGGGCCGGACAGCGCCACCTGGCGGGTGCATGCGGACTTTCCAGGCATGCTGGCGGGCGGACTGGCGGCACTGAGCCTGCAGACCCTGCATCCGCTGGCGCTGGCCGGCGTATGGGACCACTCCAACTTCCGCGACGACCTGCTGGGCCGGCTGCGCCGCACCACCGCCTTCGTGGGCGGCACCACCTACGCGCCGCGCGCGCCGGCCGAGGCGCTGATCGCGCGGGTACGGCGGATCCATGCGCAGGTGGCCGGCGTGGGCGAAGACGGCCGCCCCTACTCGGCCAGCGACCCGCAACTGCTGACCTGGGTGCATGTGACCGAGGCCTACAGCTTCCTGCAGGGCTATCGCCGCTACAGCCACGCGCGCCTGCCCGCGGGCGCCGCCGACCGCTACTACGACGAGGCGCGGCGGGTCGCCGAGGCGCTGGGCGCCCGCCAGGTACCCGCCTCGGAACGCGAGGTGGAAGCCTACTTCCAGCGCATCCAGCCGGACCTGGCCTTCACCGACCGCTCGCGCGCGGTGCTGGACCTGCTGTGGCGGGTGCGCCTGCCGGTACCCGCCGCGGGCCTGTCGCGCGACCTGTTCCTGCACGCCGGCGCGGCGCTGCTGCCCGACTGGGCGGCGCAAGGCCTGCGCCGCACCCCGGCACAACAGCTGCAGGCCCGACTGGCGGCGACCGCGCTGTGGTCGATCGCACCGGTCTTCCGGGCCGCGCTGAAGGACGGCATCGCCAGCCGCGCCTGCCGGCGCATGGGCGTGGACCCGGGCCAGTTGCTCCACTGGCACTGACCCGCCGACGGCGCTCCGGCGCAGGCCACGGACCCGGCGTACCGTTGACAGCCACTGGCGTTTCGCTACTTTCGTCAGCCAGACCCCCGATGGACGCAGGATGGCCACGCTCATTCCCACCCGCAACAGCTGCCTGCCACGGATGACCAGCGGCGAGAAGCGCGTCTCCGAACGGCTGGAGCACAAGCTCGAGGACGACTACCTGCTGTGGTACGACGTGCCGGTCGGGCTGAAGCAGCGCCACCCGGACTTCGTGGTGTTCCATCCGCGCCGCGGCCTGCTGGTGCTGGAGGTGAAGGACTGGAAGGCCGACACCATCCGCCATGCCGACAGCACCCAGTTCACCCTGGTCACCGACCGCGGCCTGGTGAAGGAGAACAACCCGTTGCTGCAGGCGCGCGCCTATGCGCTGGAAATCGGCGTGGTGCTGGAACGCGACCCGGCGCTGCGCCACCCGCCGGGCTCGCGCCACGCCGGCAAGCTGATCATGCCGTGGGCCTGGGGCGTGGTGCTGGCCAACATCACCCGGCGCCAGTTCGACGACGGCGCGCTGGCCGAGGTGCTGCCCGAACACCTGGTGATCTGCCGCGACGAGCTGTACGAGACGGTCGACGCCGAGGCGTTCCAGGAGCGCCTGTGGGCGATGTTCCCGCAGGTGTTCCCGGTGGCCATGACCCTGCCGCAGATCGACCGCGTGCGCTGGCACCTGTTCCCCGAGCTGCGGGTCGAAGCCGGCAGCGGCCAGTTCGGCCTGTTCGGCCCCACCGACGCGGCGGTGCGACCGCTGCAGATCCCCGACCTGGTCCGGGTGATGGACGCGCAGCAGGAGCAGCTGGCGCGTTCGATCGGCGCCGAGCACCGCATCATCCACGGCGTGGCCGGCTCGGGCAAGACGATGATCCTCGGCTTCCGCGCCATGCAGCTGGCACGGGAGATCGGCAAGCCGGTGCTGGTGCTGTGCTACAACAAGACGCTGGCCGCGCGGCTGGAGCAACTGATCGGCGAGCGCGGCCTGAGCGAGAAGGTGCAGGTCTACAACTTCCACAAGTGGTGCCGCAAGATGCTGGTGGCCTACCACGTCGACCTGCCCGCGCAGGGCAGCGACGACTTCTTCGGGCAGATGGTGCAGAACGTCATCGACGGCGTGGATCGCGGACAGATCCCGCGTTTCCAGTACGGCGCCGTGCTGGTCGACGAAGGCCACGATTTCGAGCCGGAGTGGTACAAGCTGATCGTGCAGATGATCGACCCGGCGACCAATTCGCTGCTGGTGCTGTACGACGACGCGCAGAACATCTACGGCAGCGCCGATCGCCGCAAGATCAGCTGGAAGAGCCTCGGCGTGCAGGCGCAGGGCCGCACCACCATCCTCAAGCTCAACTACCGCAACACGCTGGAAATCCTCTCGGTGGCGCGGGTGTTCGCCCAGGACCTGCTCGCCTCGCGCAGCGACGACGACGACGGCGTGCCGCTGATCGCGCCGGAAAGCGCCGGCCGGCGCGGCCCGGTGCCCGAGCTGGTGCGTACCGACACCGCCCGTGCCCAGCTCGACGTGCTGATTGCCCGGCTGCGCGACGAGCACGGCCACGGCCGCCCGTACTCGGCGATGGCGGTGATCTACCGCAACCAGTGGGAAGGCGAAAAACTGCACGCGATACTCAGGGAGCTGGGCATCCCCAGCCGGCTCGCCGACCACAGCGGCAAGCAGACCCTGTTCGTGGTCGAGGACAGCGTCAAGCTGGTCACCATGCACTCCAGCAAGGGGCTGGAGTTTCCCTTCGTGATCATCCCGGGGCTGGGCTCGCTGCCGAAGGAAGGCCAGAGCGAAGCGGACGAGGCGCGCCTGCTCTACGTCGCGATGACCCGCGCCACCGAACACCTGCTGCTGATCCACCACGACGACTCGGTCTTCAGCAAGCGCATCCGCGACTCGATCAACGAGGTACAGGGGCAACTGGACCGCGACGCGTGAACCCCCAAAGCTCTCGTGGGATACGCCGCCGGCACCACCATCGTTCCACGACAGGAGCAAGCCATGACCGCCTTCGACCTCACCCCGCCCACCGACGCCCGGCGCCGGGAGATTACCGCCGCGCTCAGCGCCGACGAGAAGCGCGTGCTGCTGCAGCACGGCACCGAGGCGGCCTTCTGCGGGGTGTTCCTGGACAACAAGCAGGACGGCGTCTACACCTGCCGCTTCTGCGGCCTGCCGCTGTTCCGCTCCCGTGCGAAATTCGATTCCGGCACCGGCTGGCCGAGCTTCTTCGAGCCATACGACCAGGCGCATATCCGGCTGATCCGCGATACCAGCCACGGCATGATCCGCACCGAGGAAGTCTGCGCACGCTGCGGCAGCCACCTGGGCCATGTGTTCCCCGACGGCCCCAAGCCCACCGGCCAACGCCACTGCCTCAACTCGGTCTCGCTGTCATTCACCGAACAAGGCAAGCCACTGCCGGACCACCTGCAACGCGGCGTACCGGAGGGGCAGCCGGACACGGTCGACTGAATAATCGGTTTGCCAAGTTGTTGACCGACAGTACCGGCACGGTCGGCCCGGCTCATCGGACAACTTGACCATACGACTGAGGGGCGCTTGTCGACCCAAGGCGGACCTATCATGGGTTCGCTTGTAGACGCGGCGGCCGTGTCCTGAGGTCGGAAGAAAATGCCGTCACTGCCGCTGTGCCTCGGACACCCTAAATAAGGAATCTGGTTCGCATGCTGATCGAACGCGATACGAAGGAATTGAGTCGCTATCAGGCCTTCCTGGAGTTCAAGCGTGCCATTGCCCCGCCGACTCAGGGGGACTTTGCCACTTATGAAGATGAAAAGGGTGCCACCTACGATGGGCATTGGTTGCCTTACGTCGAGTTGCGGCAAGAGGCCGGAATGGCGATCCCCAACGCTATCAACGAACTGACGAGGTACATCCATGACCTACGGGCGTGGGACAAGGCAACCCAGGGGCTTGGTGAGGACGATCTATTCGAGATCGCCATTGCCTTCGTCGACCAACTTGCCACTGTTGCAATGAATCTTCCTTATGTCATCCAGCAGCGGATGCTCTACGCCGTGGCTCACCTTTGTCATCTAGCCAACCGCACGAAAATAGGAAGCGCATGGGTGGATGACCTTCCTGAGGATAGAAAGATCAACGGGGCCATTTGCGACAAGTACGGCAATGGATGGGTGGCCTTTCCCACATTTCGAAGAGCAGTAAACCTACTCAACGACGTAGGCTATCAAGCTGATACTGAATATTTCCGTGAGCGTTACACTCATCGGCTCCCGCCTCGTGTCCTTTACGGCATGCACAGCATGTATTCGCGAGAAAAGCTGCCCAAGGGAGCGGAGTACGGTTTGGGTGGACGACAAGCTATGCCTATCGCCAAGGTTGTGACGGCGCTGGAGCGACAACGGAATCTGGCATTGCCAGCGCTTGAGGCCTATCGTGCCATCGTTGACGAACAAATGGCGCTCGTCAAGCCAAGAAAATAAGTGAGCTTGGGCGGTTGATATCCATTTTAGATCCGAAGCGCACAGGCGGGATGATGAAGTCGGCTAGGTTTGTCTTCTAGGAGCTAGCAATGGACACCACGACCCTACTTTTCGGTATACCTACGATTACCTTGGCGGGATGGGCGCTCGTCAAGCGATTTTTCGGGGACTATTTAAGTGAAAAGGGAAAGAACCAGGCCACTCGTGAAGACATCGCCGAAATTACCCGAATCGTCGAAGGAGCGAAGCAGTCATTCAACCAGGATTTCGCACGGCTGACAGAGGAGCTCCGGGCGCAGACTTCCCTTCGAATGCTGGCCGCAGAGAAGCGCCTGGAGGCTCACCAGGAGGTTTATCAACTCTGGCGTCAGTTGGTCGATGGCATCCATTCCGAGGATTCCGAACGCCGGCAGCTACTGAAACAACAGTGCCTCAACTTCCATTTCACGAAATGCCTTTACTTGGATTCGACCGTTCGGGAAGCCTTCATCGCCGCAATCACTAGCTTCGACATTCACCCTGATTTGCTGCGATCACCCCAGATAAACCCGATGATCGACAGAACCATGATGACAAAGGAAATTCAAGATAATTTCCGTAGGGTGGAACGACTGGGCAAGGCAATCACAGACGCATGTGAGTTGCCGGCTATTGCCGGCAAAGCTCGAACTTTCACTGACCAAGCCCCGACTAGAATCGACGGGGAGTTTCGGCATCAAGGTTGATCAGCTCGAACCCGAACGAGTTAATTTCCCAATGTCCGCTTCTGGCCGATCCTGTTGAAAAACTCGGTTCGAAAATTCGAGCTCGTTCGAAGCGAGAGAATTCGCCCCCGGCAATCGCTTTCTGTCGGCCTGAATGTGCAAATTTCTACAGAATCGAATTGTCACGGCAGTCGTGATCAAAAATCTGGACGCCCGTTCGTTAAAACGGAGTTTTTCAATAGAATCGGCCAAACGGAGGCATTCGAAGCATTCGAATAGCCCGCGCGAATGTTGCGCTCCTGCAGCCGCGTCAACCTCCGGCGCGGAGGGCGATCCCCGAGTGACGATGCGGACCGGCGGCGGTCGCTCGACCGTGCTGGCGAACCTTGCCTGTTCCACTGGCGTGGGCGGATCGATGCCGTTTTGCCGAGCTCCCGGCCATGGCGCCGGTGCGGGCCGCTCAGCGTCGGTACGGCGCCAGCAGGTCGGCGGCGTCGAACAGGCCCGAGGGTAGTTGATAGCGCGGTTCGCGCCCGGCGGCGATCAGCTCGCGAATGCGCGTGGCGGAGATTTCCAGCGGGGTGACCGACAGGGCGATCAGCTTGCCCGAAGGCAGTGACCGCAGGGCGGCGGGATCGTCCACCCAGCGCGGGCCCGCTTCGTCTTTCAGCACGTCAGGCAGGCCCAGCTGTTCGCCGGGCCGGCTGAGCACGCCGATATGCGCCAGCGCGAACAGCTGGCGCCAGCCATGCCAGCTGGGCAGGCCGGCGAACGCATCGGCGCCCAGCAGCAGCACCAGCGGGCGGGCGGCCTGCTCGGTGCGCAGCTCGACCATGGTGTCGACCGTGTAGGACGGCCCGCTGCGCGTCAGCTCGCGCGCATCCAGCCGCAGCCGCGACTGGTCGCGCAGCGCCACCTGCAACATGGCCACGCGCTGGTCGGCGCTGGCGATCGGCGGCGGCCGGTGTGGCGGCACGCCCGACGGCATCACCAGCACTTCGGCATCGAGCAGTTCGGAGGCTTCCCAGGCGACGCACAGATGACCCAGGTGGATCGGGTCGAAGGTGCCGCCGAAGACCGCCAACGGCCTCATGCCAGCGCCTTGGCCGCGCGGGGTTCGGCCATCGACGCGATCAGCCGCTCGGCCTCCTGCCACGGATTGCCGGCCTCGCGTCCCTTGGCCATGCGGTCGATGCGCGAGGCGCGCGCGAGGCATTGCAGCCAGTGCTCGCGCGGGGCACGGCGCAGCGCCTGCCGGAACAACTGCTCGCGCGACTGCCACAGCCGCTCGACCTTGGCCTGCGCGGCGAAGTCGCGCGCGTTGGCCAGGCGCAGCGCCAGCTGCAGCTGGCTGACCAGCCAGCCCATCAGCGCGATGAGCTCGTCGCCCTCGGCGCGCAGCCCGGCCAGCACGCGCAGCGCGCGCGCGCCGTCGCCGGCGAACGCCGCATCCGTGAGCTTGAAGGCATCGTAGCGCGCACTGTCGGCCACCAGAGTTTCCATCTCGGCGGCATCGATGCGGCCCTGCCCGTGCAGCACCACCAGCTTGTCGATTTCCTGCGCCGCCGCGAGCAGGTTGCCCTCGACCCGCTCGGCCAGCAAGGCGGCGGCATCGGGCGTGGCGGACAGCCCGCGCGAGGCCAGCCGCGCGCCGATCCAGCTGCCCCACTCATGCGCGCGGGGTGCGTTGAATACCACCATCGTGCCGCTGCCGTCCAGCTTCTTGCTCCAGGCACCGTCGTGCTTGCTGCTCCATTCCATCGCGGTGATCAGCAGGGTCACGTCCGGCGGCGGATCGGCGCAGAACGCATTGATCGCCTTGGCACCCTCGATCCCCGGGCGCCCGCTGGGCAGGCGCAGGTCGATCAGCCGGCGGGTGGCGAACAGCGACATGCCGGCGGCGGCACGGGCCAGGTCGTCCCAGTCGAAATGCTGGCCGACGTCCAGCACTTCGCGCTCGCTGTAGCCGAGGCTCTTCGCCTGCGCGCGCAGCGCATCGGCCGCCTCCAGCACCAGCAGCTCTTCGCCGGCGAGCAGATACACCGGTGCCAGCCGGTCGGCCGCCAGCGCCTTCTGCCACTGACCTGGACTGAGCGGCATCAGTGCGTGCGGGTGGCTGGCGCCGGTGCCGCGAGGCCGTGGCGGCCGGCAGCCTCCAGCCGCAACAGGATCGCCTGGATCATGTCGGCGTTGAGGCTTTGCTGGATTTCGTCGATCTGCGAGGCGTTGCCGACCGTGTTGGTGGCGTCGTAGCTGAACTCGCGCGACATGTTGATGCTCTGCAGCGGCACCAGCACCCGGCCGTCGGCGTCGCTGACGCCGAACTTGACCTGGTAGTGCACCGCAAACTCGGAGACGCGCACGTAGCCGCCGCCGGTCAGGGTCTGGGTGTTGAACGCCGCCACCGGCACGTTCAACTCCGCGATGCCCGGGCCGCGGCTGTCTTCGACGGTGACGCCGGAGCTCTCCAGCGCCCGCGCCAGGTGACGCTGCAACAAGGCATTGGTGGGCGCGTTCACGTGGATGCGCTGCATCGATGGCGGCAGGCTGGCGTTCCGGCGCAGATGAAAGCCGCAGCCGGCCAGCGCCAGCGCGGCGGCCAGCAGCAGGGAGGCTCGAATCAGACGACCGGCGTGGCGGAGGTTCATGGATTTCATCCTGCGACGATATTGACGATCTTGCCGGGCACCACGATGACCTTGCGCAGCGCCAGGCCCTGCAGGAAACCGATGACCGACGGCTGCGCCAGCGCCATCGCCTCGGCGTCCTCCTTCGAGGCGTTGACCGGCAGTTCGATGGTAGCGCGCAACTTGCCGTTGACCTGCACGGCCAGGGTGACCGAGTCGCGCACCAGGGCCGCCGCATCCACCTGCGGCCAGGGCTGATCCTCCAACACCGCCTGCGCGTGGCCGAGCACCTGCCACAACGCGTGGCTGATGTGCGGCACCACCGGGTTCAGCAGCAGCACCATGGTTTCCAGTGCCTCGTGGCGCACCGCCCGCCCCTGGCCGCTCTGGTCGCTGAACTTGTTCAGCGCGTTAAGCAACTCCATCAGCGCGGCGATGGCGGTATTGAAGGCGTGCCGCCGGCCGAAGTCGTCGCTGACCTTCTGGATGGTTTCGTGCAGCTGCCGCCGCAGCGCCTTCTGCGCGGCGTCGAGCGCGGCCGGATCGGTCCGCGGGTGATCCGGAGCCGCCGCATGCGCGGCGACCTCGCGCCACAGCCGCTTGAGGAAGCGCGACATGCCCTCGACACCGGCCTCGCTCCATTCCAGCGACTGCTCCGGCGGCGCGGCGAACATCGAGAACAGGCGCACGGTGTCGGCGCCGTACTTGTCGACCATGGTCTGCGGGTCGATGCCGTTGTTCTTCGACTTCGACATCTTCTCGGTGCCGCCGATCGACACCGGCCGGCCGTCGGCCTTGAGCAGCGCGCCGATCACGCGCGCCTTCTCGTCGCGCTGGATCTCCACCTCGGCCGGGTTGATCCAGTCCTTCGAGCCGTCGGCGTGGTCGCGGTAGAACGTCTCGGCGATCACCATGCCCTGGCACAGCAGGTTCCGCGCCGGCTCGTCCGAATGCACCATCCCCGCGTCGCGCAGCAGCTTGTGGTAGAAGCGGAAGTACAGCAGGTGCATGATCGCGTGTTCGATGCCGCCGATGTACTGGTCGACCGGCAGCCAGTAGTTGGCGCGTTCGTCGATCTGCGCGTCGGCGCCGGGGCTGGTGTAGCGCGCGTAGTACCAGCTCGACTCCATGAAGGTGTCGAAGGTGTCGGTCTCGCGCTCGGCTGGGCCGCCGCACTGCGGGCACACGCACTTGCGCCATTCGGGGTCGGCCTTGATCGGCGACTGCACGCCGCTGAAGGCCACGTCCTCGGGCAGCACCACCGGCAGCTGGTCTTCCGGCACCGGCACCGCCTCGCACTTGGGGCAGTAGATCACCGGGATCGGGCAGCCCCAGTAGCGCTGGCGGCTGACGCCCCAGTCGCGCAGGCGCCAGTTGACCCGGCGCTGGCCGCTACCCTCGCGCTCGAAGCGGGCGGCCAGCGCGTCCAGCGCCTGGCCGAAATCCATGCCGTCGTAGTCGCCGGAATTGACCAGCACGCCGCGTGCGGTCCAGGCACCCTGTTCCTGGATGCGCCGCTCGAACTCCACGACCACCCGCAGCGGCGCGGAGATGTCCTGCGCATTGCTGTCGCGACCGCTCAAAGCGGCCTGCATGCGATCGACGCCGACCCCCAGCGACAGGTCGTGGCGGATTTCCCGCAGCGCGTCGAGTACCGTTTGATCGACGATCACCATCTTGATCGGCAGGCTGTACTTCTGCGCGAATTCCCAGTCGCGCTGGTCGTGCGCCGGCACAGCCATCACCGCGCCGGTGCCGTAGCCCATCAGCACGAAGTTGGCGACCCAGATCGGCACCGGCTCGCCGCTGAGCGGGTGGATCGCGCACAGGCCGGTGTCCATGCCGCGCTTTTCCTGGGTCTCCAGTTCGGCCTCGGAGACGCCGCCGTGCTTCAGCTCGTCGAGGAACGCGGCCAGCTTCGGATGGTCCCGCGCCGCCTGCAGCGCCAGCGGATGTTCGGCGGCGATCGAAAGAAAGGTGACGCCCATCAGCGTGTCGGGGCGGGTGGTGAACACGCTCAGCGGCTCGCCCTCGCCCTGCAGCGCGAAGTGGATCTCCAGCCCCTCGCTGCGGCCGAGCCAGTTGCGCTGCATGGTCTTGACCGCGTCGGGCCAGCCCGGCAGGGTGTCCAGCCCGTCCAGCAGCTCCTGCGCGTAGTCGGTGATCTTCAGGAACCACTGCGGGATCTCGCGCTTTTCCACCAGCGCGCCGGAGCGCCAGCCGCGGCCGTCGACCACCTGCTCGTTGGCCAGCACGGTCTGGTCGACCGGATCCCAGTTCACCACCGCGTTCTTGCGGTAGGCCAGGCCCTTTTTCAGCAGCCGGGT
>JAGWIC010000099.1 GCA_028866435.1 Lysobacteraceae bacterium
TCCTCGAACGGGATAAGGCTCACCACCGGCCCGAAGATTTCCTGCTGGTTGGTCGGCGCCGCCGAGGGCAGGCCCTCGATCACCGTGGGTGCGACGAACCAGCCCCCGGCGCAGCGGCCGGGCAGGCTGAGCGCCGTGCCGCCGCACAGCACGCGGCCGCCGTCGGCGCGGGCCTGGTCGATGCAGCCGAGCACCTTGTCGCGATGCGCGCGGGATACCAGCGCGCCGAGATCGCTGTCCGTGTCGTTCGGGTCGCCGACCCGCAACGCCCGCACCCGCGCCAGGTAGCGTTCGCGGAACGCGGCGTAGATCGCGCGCTGTACCAGCAGGCGCGACCCGCACAGGCAGATCTCGCCCTGGTTGGCGAAACCAGAGCGCACGATGGTGTCCAGGTTGGCGTCGGACAGGTCGGCATCGGCAAACACGATGGCCGGGTTCTTGCCGCCCATTTCCAGCGAGACCTTCTTGAATTTCGCCGCGGCCAGCGCGGCGATCCGCGCCCCGGTCGCGGTGCTGCCGGTAAACGAGATCGCCTTGACCCCGGGGTGATCGACCACGGCCTCGCCCACGCTGGCGCCGCGGCCGAACACGATGTTGAGCACCCCGGGCGGGAACCCGGCCTCGATGCTGAGTTCGCCGAGCAGGGCGGCACTGCAGGGGGTGACTTCCGACGGCTTGGCCACCACCGTGTTGCCGGCGGCCAGCGCGGGCGCGATCTTCCAGGTGAACAGGTACAGCGGCAGGTTCCACGGGCTGATGCAGCCGACCACGCCCAGCGGCTGGCGCAGGGTGTAGTTGATCGCGCCGCCGCCGATGCCGGTTTCCATCGCGTGCGACTCGCTGCCCCAGGCCAGGATGGTCGCCGCGAAATGGCGCAGGTTGCTGATCGCGCGGGGGATGTCGAGCCGGCGCGCCAGGCCCAGCGGCTTGCCGCTGTCGCGCGACTCCAGCGCGACGAACTCCTCCAGCCGTGCCTCGATCAGGCTGGCCAGCCGCTGCAGCAGTTCGGCGCGCCGCTCGACCGGGGTGCCGGCCCAGCCCGCGGCCGCGGCGCTGGCGGCGGCGACAGCCGCGTTGACATCGGCGGCGCCGGAGTCGGGACAGCGGGCGAAGACCGCCGCGGTCGCCGGCTCATGCACGTCCAGCCATGCATCGTTGAACGGCGCCTGCAGGCGACCGTCGATCAGATTGGCTAGGCGCGGGGCAGGCATCGTGAGCAAGCTTAAATCCAGCGGCCGGCAAATGCACCGAACGCCTGCGTATGCGCGCCGCGCAAACCCGCCGCTTGCAGCTACAGGGAACGCATGCGGCCGCCGTCCACCGGCAGGCTGACACCGGTGATGTAGCTGGCCGCCGGCGTGGCAAGAAAGGCCACCGCGGCGGCGATTTCCGCCGGCTCGGCGAAGCGGCCAAGCGGGATTTCATCGGTCATCGCCTGTTGCACGGCGTGCTCGCTGCAGCCCTTTTTCTGCGCGCGTGCCGCGACGATCTGCTCGATCCGCGGCGTATGCGTGGAACCGGGCAGCACGTTGTTCACGGTGATGCCGAGCGGCGCCAGTTCCGTGGCCAGCGTCTTGGCCCAGCTGGCGACGGCGCCGCGGGTGGTGTTGGAGACGCCGATCCCGGGGATCGGCTCCTTCACCGAGGTGGAGATGATGTTGATGATGCGGCCCCAGCGCGCGTCGCGCATGCCGGGGATCACCGCCTGCGCCAGTAGGTGGTTGGCCAGCAGGTGCCGGCGCCAGGCGTCCAGGAAATCCGCCGCGGTCGCCTCGACGATGCTGCCGGGCGGCGGGCCGCCGGTGTTGTTGACCAGGATGTGCACCGGCCGGCGGCCCACCAGCTGTTCGGCGTGCGCACGCAGCGCATCGGTATCGGCGACATCGGCGACGACGAAGTCGTGGCTCTGCGCGTCATGGATGCGTGGCAAGGACTCGACCAGCGCCGCCAGCACCGCGCCGCGCCGCGCCAGCACGGTGACGTCGGCGCCAAGCAGGGCCAGTTCGACCGCGCTGGCGCGGCCGATCCCCTGCGATGCACCGCAAACCAGCGCGTGGCGCCCACCCAGATCCAGTTGCATGTCGCGACTCCCGTAATGGCGTTTGGGATGCCCTGAGCCACCCCGTCAGGTGCATCGAAGGGATGGATCAGCGCAGCATGAGCCGCATCGACAGCGCGGCGAGCCAGCTGATCCAGCCCAGCCAGGGGCTGTATCGCCAGACGCTGCTCCAGCGGTTGATGTCGGGGTCGCCCAGCGCCGGCAGGGCGGGCGAACGCACCACCTGCTGCATGCGGACCCAGGTGCGCCAGGCCGACGGCTTGCCGCGGTCCGCCTCGACGATCACCTGCCAGTGCTGCGGGTAGCGCCGGCGCAACAGCGCGGCGAGCCTGAACAGGGCGAGGTAGGAGAGCGCAAACAGTCCGACGCCGGCGGTCAGCAACAGCAGGTACAGGATGATCATGAGCGGTCGTGCTGCTTGTCGCTGCGCCACGGCAGCGGCAGCGAATTGAGCAGGCCATCGCCCTTGGGCGACTTGCCGCAGACCGAGCTGTCGATGGCCTTTTCGTAGGTATCGTTCATCAGCCCGATCCACAGCGAGCCGTCCGGCCCGTGCGGAATGCTGAAGCTGCCGGCGGAGTTCATCTGCAAGGTGGCGGCAGCGGAATTGGAGAGCGCGGCCGGCGACTGTTCCCAGTAGGTCTTGCCGGCCTGCTGTTTCGCGGAGCTGTAGACCAGCAGGTAGCGCGCCGCCTTGCTGGCGACCTTGAAGCTGCCAAAGGCGCCGGTGGTCTCGTCGCTCCAGCCCATGTGCTCGCACAGGCGGATGTCCTGCGTATCGATCGGCTGGAACCCCGCGTCCAGCATCACCACGGTGGGTGCGAACAGGTAGCTGTCGTGCAGCCAGCGCCCGTTCAATTCGGACTTGAGCGCCACCCGGTAGGGCAGCTTCAGCGCGGTCGGCAGTTGGAAGGCAAGGAAATAGCTGTGGGTGCCGTCGAGGTTGGCGACCATGCTGCCGCTGCCCAGGGTGAACTTCTGCGGCTGCCATGGCAGCAGGCTGCGGTAGGAGAAATCCGCGAAGCTGCTGCAGCAGGGGCTGGCCTGCAGCAGCTGCGCCTGGGCCTGTTTCAGTGGATCGACGTCCGCTTGCGCGGTTGGCCTCAGGTTGGGCGGGATCAGGGTCTTCGGGATCAGCGCCTTGGCCGTGTGGCAGCCGCTCAGCACGACAGCGGCAAGCAGTGCGGTGATCAAGGCGTGGGCGCGGTATGACATGTTCTTGGGCGGGCTCAGAATTCGGCGGTGCCGGCTGCACGGGGGTAGGGGATGGCGTCACGGATGTTGGACAGGCCGCAGATGTAGACCAGCAGGCGCTCGAAGCCCAGTCCGAAGCCGGCATGCGGCACCGTGCCGTAGCGGCGCAGGTCACGATACCAGCCATAAGTGGCGGTATCGAGACCGAACTGCGCCATGCGGCGGTCGAGGTAGTCCAGCCGTTCCTCGCGCTGGGCGCCGCCGATGATTTCGCCGATGCCGGGCGCCAGCACGTCCATCGCCGCCACGGTCTTCTCGTCGTCGTTCAAACGCATGTAGAACGCCTTGATCGCCTCCGGGTAGTTCATTACGACCACCGGACGGCCGATATGTTTCTCGGCCAGGTAGCGTTCGTGCTCGGTCTGCAGGTCGATGCCCCAGGCCACCGGGTATTCGAATTTCTGGCCGCAGTTGCGCAGGATCTCGATCGCGTCGGTGTAGTCGATGCGCTCGAACGGCTGGGCAATGAACGCCTCGATGCGGCTGATGGCATCGCTCTGCACGCGCTCGGCGAAAAACGCCATGTCGTCCGCGCGTTCGTCCAGCACCGCCTTGAAGATCGCCTTGAGGAAGCCCTCGGCGCAGTCGGCGTCGGCGACGAGGTCGGCGAAGGCGATCTCCGGCTCGACCATCCAGAACTCGGCCAGGTGGCGCGGCGTGTTGGAGTTCTCGGCGCGGAAGGTGGGGCCGAAGGTGTAGACCTTGCTCATCGCCAGGCAGTAGGCCTCGACGTTGAGCTGGCCGGACACGGTGAGGAAGGCCTCGCGGCCGAAGAAGTCCTTGCGGAAGTCGATCCTGCCGTCGGGTGTGCGCGGCAGGTTGGCCAGGTCCAGCGTGGACAGCCGGAACATGTCGCCGGCGCCCTCGGCGTCGGAGGTGGTGATGATCGGCGTGTTGATCCAGAAGAAGCCCTGCTCGGTGAGATGGCGGTGGATCGCCATCATCATCGTGTGGCGCACCCGGGTGACCGCGCCGAACAGGTTGGTGCGCGGGCGCAGGTGGGCGACCTCGCGCAGGAACTCCATCGAATGCTGCTTGGGCTGGATCGGGTAGGTCTCCGGATCGTCGACCAGGCCGGTGACGATCACCTCGCTGGCCTGCAGCTCGAAGCTCTGGCCCTTGCCCTGCGACGGCACCAGGGTGCCGCTGGCGATCACGCCGGCACCGGCGGTGAGGTGCTTGATCTCGCTGTCGTAATTGGCCAGCGTGGCCGGCACCACCGCCTGGATCGGGTCGAAGCACGAACCGTCGGTGACGTTGACGAACGACAGGCCGGCCTTGGAGTCGCGCCGCGTGCGCACCCAGCCGCGTACCGTCACCTGGCTGCCGGCCTCGATCGCGCCGGATAGAGCCTGCTTCACACTGACCACGGCCATGGGTTGAAACTCCTGCTGGTTTGCCGCATATCGGCGCTTGGATGGGGAGGCCGCGAACACGCCGCGGCGTGTCGGGGCAATCCCGCATGATAATGTAGCGACGGCCCGGCCTGCGACAGTCCGGGGCCTGTCCGACCAAGGATTCCGGGTACACCGCTCATGAGCATCACGATCACGCCCGCCGCCCATGCCCGCATGCGCCACTTCCTGACCGCGACGCCGGCCGCCGCCGGCGTGCGATTCGGGGTCAAGCGCACCGGCTGCTCCGGTTTTGCCTATGTGGTGGACCTGGCCGAGGCGCTCGGCGAAGGCGACCGGCTGGTCGAGGTGGATGGGTTGCCGTTGATCCTCAACGACAAGAGCCTGGCGCTGGTCGAGGGCACGGTGATCGACTTTCAGCGGCAGGGCCTCAACGCCAGCTTCGTCTTCCACAACCCCAACGCCACCGGCGAATGCGGTTGCGGCGAGAGCTTCACCGTCGGTTGACCGCCGCCGGCGGGCGACGACACCATGGCGCGTCCGGCGTCCTTTTTCAATCAACGACTTGCGTCGCCGTGTCGTGGCGCCGTACAATCCCGCTTCTGTCCGCGCCCGATTGAGCGCTGGCGGGTCACTTGCCTCACCGCGCTGGCGGGAGGCTGCGAGGCCGCAAGGCCGCATCCACAAGGAGTCAACCCACAATGACGCTGCGTCATTACGAAGTAGTGTTTCTGGTCCACCCTGACCAGAGCGAGCAGGTTCCCGCCATGATCGAGCGCTACAAGTCGCTGATCGAGGCCGACGGTGGCAAGATCCACCGCCTCGAGGACTGGGGCCGCCGCCAGTTGGCGTATCCGATCGTGAACCTGGCCAAGGCTCATTACGTCATGCTCAACATCGAAGTGAGCCAGGGCGCGCTGAACGAGCTGGAGTCGGGTTTCCGCTTCAACGACGCCGTGCTGCGGCACCTGGTCATTCGCCGCGACGAGGCCGACATCGAGCCGTCCTTCATCCTGAAGTCGAAGGAAAAGGACGACGCCAAGTCCACCCGCCGCCGTGACGACGAGGGTGATGGCGAGGGCCGCGGTCGTGACCGCGACGACAGCGACAACGATCGCGACAGCGACGACTGATTAGGAATCCAGACCATGTCCAAGTTTTTCCGCCGCCGCAAATTCTGCCGTTTCACTGCCGAAGAAGTGAAGGAGATCGACTACAAGGATCTCAACACCTTGCGTCAGTACGTCACCGAGAACGGCAAGATCGTGCCGAGCCGCATCACCGGAACCAAGGCGCGCTACCAGCGTCAGCTGGCCACGGCGATCAAGCGCGCACGTTTCCTGTCGCTGCTGCCGTATACCGACAACCACGACGTCTGACGACGTCCGGGATTCGGGATCGGTGATTGGGGATTCGACAACGGCCGCGGGCTCGCCCATCGCGCTTTTCCGAATCCCTAACCGTCTCCCGCATCCCGTCGCTTCGGACAGCCGTCCACGGCTGCGTCGGGCCACACCGGCGCTAACGAATCAGGAACCATCATGGAACTCATTCTTCTGCAGAAAGTCCGCAATCTGGGCACGCTCGGTGACAAGGTCACGGTGAAGCCGGGTTATGGCCGCAATTTCCTGTTGCCGCAGGGCAAGGCCGTGCGCGTCAACGCCGCCAACCTGGCCGCGTTCGAGCAGCGTCGCGCCGAATACGAGGCGAAGGCAAACACCGTGCTGGCCGATGCCGAGGCCCGCAAGGCCAAGCTGGCGGATGCCTCGGTGACCATCGAGGCGCATGCCAGTGCCGAAGGCAAGCTGTTCGGTTCGGTCGGCCCGCGCGACATCGCCGATGCGCTGGCCGCCGCCGGACACAGCGTCAACAAGGGTGAAGTGATCCTGGGCGAAGGCCCGCTTCGCAACACCGGCGAGTACGATGTGGCGGTGCACCTGCACGCCGACGTCCACACCACCGTCAAGGTGATCGTGGTCGGCGACAAGTAAGCTGCTGCCGTCTCCATCCCGCGGGATGGATGCCAACGGGCGCCGCAAGGCGCCCGTTTGCTTTTCGGGGTGACTGGCGGAAAGCCGGCGGCAGTTATCCCCAACAACACACAGGTTTTCCACAGGGTTATTGTCTCGGCGCCTGAGATGCCGCCGCGTATGATGATCCGTGGCGCAACCGTCCACGCAAGGTCGGCGGTTTGCCGGTCTTCCGCGAGGCAACCCTCCCCGAGGTAAGTCGATGTCCTTCATGCCCGAACGCAAGATTTCCTCGCCGGCGATCGAGGCGCTGCGTGTTCCGCCGCATTCCATCGATGCCGAGCAGGCGGTGCTGGGCGGCCTGATGCTGGCGCCGCTGGCACTGGACAAGGTGGCCGACCGGCTCGCCGAGGAGGACTTCTACCGCAAGGATCATCGGCTGATCTGGCGCGCCATCAACGAGCTGGCCAACAAGGGCATGCCCTGCGACGCGGTGACCCTGGGCGACTGGTTCGAAAGCAATGGCCTGGCCGAGATGGCCGGCGGTGCCGGTTACCTGATCGAGCTGGCCAACAGCACGCCGAGCGCGGCGAACATCGCCGCCTATGCCGAGATCGTGCGCGAGAAGTCGGTGATGCGGCAGCTGATCGACGCCGGCACCTCGATTACCGAGGACGGCTACCGGCCCGAGGGCAAGAGCGTGCAGGAGGTGCTGGAAAGCGCCGAGCAGCGCGTGTTCCACATCGCCGAGTCCGGCGCGCGCGGGAAGAAGGATTCCGTGTCCATGCGCGAGGCGGTGAAGGACGCTTTCCGCCTGCTCACCGAGCGCTACGAGAACCGTGGCCAGCTCACCGGCGTCTCGACCGGCTTTACCGACCTGGACAATCTCACCTCGGGGCTGCAGCCGTCCGACCTGATCATCGTGGCCGCACGTCCGTCGATGGGCAAGACCGCCTTCGCGGTGAACATCGCCGAGTCCGCCGCGCTTCGCGGCAAGAAGGCGGTGGTGATCTTCTCGATGGAGATGTCGTCGTCGCAGCTGGCCTTTCGCCTGATCTCCTCGGTCGGACGCATTCACCAGCAGCATCTGCGCAATGGCGACCTGCAGGAAGAGGACTGGCCGCGCGTTTCCAACGCCATCTCCATCCTTTCCGAGGCGAAGATCTTCATCGACGACACGCCCAGCCTGTCGCCGGTGGAGCTGCGCTCGCGTTCGCGGCGCCTGCATCGCGAGCATGGCGGTCTGGGCTTGATCGTGATCGATTACCTGCAACTGATGCAGGTGCCCGGCAACAAGGAGAATCGCGCCACCGAAATTTCAGAAATTTCGCGTTCACTGAAGGGCCTCGCCAAGGAGCTCAACGTGCCGGTGATCGCCCTGTCGCAGCTCAATCGCTCGCTCGAGCAGCGTGCCGACAAGCGGCCGATGATGTCCGACCTGCGCGAGTCCGGCGCCATCGAGCAGGATGCCGACGTGATCATGTTCATCTACCGCGACGACTACTACAACAAGGAATCGCCGGACAAGGGCATGGCCGAGATCATCATCGGCAAGCAGCGCAACGGCCCCACCGATACCTGCAAGCTGACGTTCCTTGGCCACTACACCAAGTTCGAGAACTATGCCGCGGATTCCTTCGTGGGTGGGTTCGAGTGAGCGCAGGGAACCCCGGCACGGGGCAGCTGGCGCGCGCGCGCGGAAAGGCGTTGCCGCGCCCGGAAGGAAGCGCCGTCGCCGGCGCGTCGCGGGCGCGGCGCGTCTGGCCCGCGGAAGACGCGCCCGCCCACGGCGAGGTCGGGGCGCGGATGGGTCCGCTCCGGCATGTACGCCGTTCGCCGTTGCCCGCGCTCCGCTCCTGAGAGCCATGAGCCGCACCACGGTTGCCACCATCCACCTCGGCGCCCTGCGCCACAATCTGGCGCGCCTGCAACAGCTGGCGGCGCCGGCGAAGGTGATGGCGGTGGTCAAGGCGGATGCCTACGGGCACGGACTGGAGCGCGTGGCGCGCGCGCTGGACCATCAGGCCGAGGCGTTTGCGGTGGCGGCACTGGGAGACGGCTTGCGTCTGCGCGCGGCAGGTCACCGCCAGCGCATCGTGGTGCTGTCCGGCCCGGACAACGCGCAGGACATCGCCGAGATGCAGCGGCTGGAGCTGGAGGCGGCGGTCCACCACGACGCGCAGCTGCAGTGGCTGGCGCAGGCGTCGCCGGCGCGCGGACGCCTGCGGGTGTGGCTGAAGATCGACAGCGGCATGCACCGCCTGGGCTTTGCGCCAGGGCGGGTGGCCGATGTGCATGCGCAACTCGCGGCGATGGCGGGCATCGATCCGCAGATCGGGCTGTTGAGCCACTTCTCCGATTCGGAAGTCTTCGGCGGCGCGCAGACGGCGGCGCAAATGGCCGGGTTCGGCGAGGCGACGAGGCAACTGCGTGGCCCGCGCTCGTTGTCCAACTCCGACGCGGTGC
>JAGWIC010000100.1 GCA_028866435.1 Lysobacteraceae bacterium
CCGAGGCGCAGGCGGCGCAGGGCGTGGTCACGCATTCCTCGGGCAATCACGGCACCGCGCTGGCGCTGGCCGCGGCCACCCGCGGCATCGCCGCGCACGTCGTGGTGCCGGACGGTGCGGTGCGGGCGAAGGTCGAGGCGATCGAACGCGCGGGGGCGATCCTGCACCGCTGCGCGCCGACCCAGGCCGCGCGCGAGGCCGCCGCCGCCGAGGTGCAGCGCGCCACCGGCGCGGTGCTGGTGCATCCGTACGCCGACACCCGGGTGATGGCGGGGCAGGGCACGCTGGCGCTGGAGCTGTTGCAGCAGGCGCCGGGGCTGGACGCGCTGATCACCCCGGTCGGCGGTGGCGGCCTGGCCAGCGGCGTGGCGATCGCCGCGCACGCGATCGACCCCGGGCTCGGCCTGTTCGGTGCCGAGCCGCAGGGCGCCGACGATGCCGCGCGATCGCTGGCCAGCGGCCAGCGCGTCACCAGCGTGCTGCCCGACACCGTCTGCGATGGCCTGCGCGCGCTGATCGGGGAGACCAACCTCGACGCCCTGCGGCGGCACCGGGTGCAGCTGATCACGGTCAGCGACGCGGAGGCCATCGCCGCGATGCAGCTGATCTGGAAGGAGCTGAAGCAGGTGGTGGAGGTGTCCAGCGCCACCGTGCTGGCGGCCATCCTCAAGCAGCCCGCGCGTTTCGCGGGCCGTCGCGTGGGCTTGGTGATCACCGGCGGCAACGTCGACCTGCAGGCGCTGCCCTGGTGACTCAAGAGGGCCTCAGCCGGGCGCCGCTTCCGTCACCGGGCGGTCGTTGACGGGGGCGGGCGGCGCCGTTTCGTGCATCGGCCGGGCGTGGCTGAACGCATGCAGGTCCAGCTGGCTGACGGGAATCGGCCGGTAGTCCTCGCCGAACGCCACTTCCCCGGGCTTCCAGCCGGCCGGCCGGCGCACCGCACCCCAGAACCGCTTCAGCGTGACCCAGTGCAGTCCGATCAGGCCGTAATCGTTGTCGGCGTCGACGACCGGATCGCCGACGCCGGTCGGCCGCGGCGCGATGCCGTACAGCGAGGTGCCGAAGACCACGTCCCACACCGAGAACACCTGGCCGTAGTTGCAGTTGTGCAGGGTCGGCCGGTCCGGATCGACCAGCATGTGGTGCAGGCGGTGGAACTTCGGGTCGACGAACAGCCGCTCGAATATCCGGCCGAAGCCGATGCGCGTGTTGGTGTGCGAGAAGTTCTGCGCCAGCTCGCCCAGCAGCATCAGCCACGCGAACTCGTCCGGATCGACGCCGATCACCAGGCCGACCACGGCCAGGATCATCGACTGGATGAAGCCGTCGACCAGGCTGCCGCGGTCGTTGGTCCAGCAGCTCATCTGGCGCTGGCTGTGGTGCATGCTGTGCAGCGCCCACCACCACGGCAGCGCATGCTGGGTGCGGTGCATCCAGTAGTAGACGAAGTCGTACGCCACGTAATAGGTGGCGAACAGCGCGTAGGGATGCCGGTTGAACCACGGCACCCACGCGGTCAGCGCCAGCGGCGAGCCGGTGCTGGAAGCGGCGGTGTCGGCGCCGCCGAACAGGTGGCTGAACGGGGTCAGCACCAGGTAGGTGAACAGCGGAAAGATGCCCAGCAGCATCAGCAGCGTGTAGTTGCGGTCGACCAGGGTGAGCTTGCGATCGTGCCACCGCTCGGCCGGGAACCAGCTTTCCAGCGGCCGGAAGATCAGGCCGATGATGCCCACCTGCAGGGCGGCGATCAGCAGCGAGGCGGCGATGTCGCGCGGGTCGCCGGACAGGCCGTTCAGGTGCAGCGCATCCAGGAACGGCACCACCGCGTGCGCGCTGAGCCAGTCGACGAGGTGGTTCCACAGGGCGGGCAGGTCAGGCATCGGTACTTCTTCGGCGGGTGCGAGCGCGCATCATATCGCCGCCGCAAAACCCGTAGCCTGAACAACGGCCAGGCCAGCCCGCCGCGGGGCGACAAGCGCGCCGCGCTGGGTTAGGGTTTGCGCCACCTCGCCATGAGCCCGCCGCCATGAACCAGACCGCCGAACCGACACGTTGCCACTGGGCCAGCGACGACCTGCTGCGCCACTATCACGACACCGAGTGGGGCGTGCCGCTGCACGACGACAACCGGCTGTTCGAGCTCCTGGTGCTGGAGGGCGCGCAGGCCGGCCTGTCCTGGCGCACCGTGCTGGCCAAGCGCGAACGCTACCGCGAAGTGTTCCATCGGTTCGATATCGCCCGCGTGGCGGCGATGACCGACCGCCAGCTCGACAAGCTGCTGCTCGACCCCGGCATCATCCGCAACCGGCTGAAGGTGTCGGCCACCCGCGACAACGCGATCGCCGCGCTGGCGGTGATCGGGGAATTCGGCAGCCTCGACGCCTACTTGTGGTCCTTCGTCGACGGCCACAGCGTGCGCAATCGCTGGCGCGGCATGGCCGAGGTGCCGGCCAGCACCGAGCGCTCCGACCGCATGAGCAAGGCGCTGAAAAAGCGCGGTTTCCGCTTCGTCGGCAGCACCATCTGCTATTCGCTGCTGCAGGCCACCGGCATGGTCAACGATCATCTGCTCGGCTGCTTCCGGCACCAGGCCTGCGCGCAGGCCTGAACGCCGTTCAGCGCGTGCCGAACTCCGGTGCGCGACGGATGGTGTCGATCAGCAGCCGCCGAAACCAGGCGTGGGCGCGGTCGTGCTCGCGTGACGGGTGCCAGTAGGCGAGGATCGGTATCGGCTTGAGCTTGATCGGCAGCGCCTGGGTGGCCAGCGGCAGCAGGCGCGAAAAGCTGGCGGCGTACGAGCGGGGCATGGTCAGCAGCAGGTCGCTGCCGGCGGCTACCTGGCAGGCGGAGAAATAGGTCTGGCAGAGCAGCTGGATCTGGCGCGGGCGGCCGTCCTGGGTCAGCAGCACGTCCAGCGGCACGGCTTCGCCCAGCTGCGACACGGCGACATGGCGCGCGGCCAGGTAGTCGGCCTTGCGCAGGGTGCCCGCGGCCAGGCGATGCCCGCGCCGCATCACCACCACCAGCGACTCGTCCAGCAGGTGCTCGGCGGACAGCCGCTGGCCGCCGGCGAGGCGGCGGTCGATCACCAGGTCGATGCTGCCGGCGCTCAGCTCGCGCTCGACCTCGCCGCCGGCGAGGCGCCGGCTGGCCAGCCGCACGCCGGGCGCCAGCTCGCTCAGCCGGGACAGCAGCGGCGGAAACGCGATCGACTCCAGCACGTCGCGCAGGCCCAGGCTGAACTGCTGCTCCAGCGCGGCGGCGTGGAACGCCGGCTGCATCCGCGTGGTCGCCTGCAGCCCCTTCAGGTGCAACTGCACTTCGGCGATCACCGTGCGCGTGGTGTCGGTGGGAATCACCCGGTTGCCCTGGCGCACGAACAGCGGGTCGCCGAACAGCTCGCGCAGCCGGTTCAGCGCATGCGTGATCGCCGGCTGGGTCAGGTGTAGCGAACGCGCCGCCGCGCTGATTCCGCCCTGGGTGTGGATCGCCTCCAGCACGCGGAACAGGTTCAGGTCCATGCGCAGGTCGGGGCGGTTCATCGCGGCGGTACTCCTCGTGACGGGGCTGCCGGCATATTAGTCATATTGATGAGAACATATAAAACCTATGCATTACACCGATGGATGGCGATCGGCGTAGGCTGACCGCTTCGCCGCCGCCGTCACGGTAACCCGCCCATGGATTTCGCCCATTCCGCCCGCAGCCAGGAACTGGCGCAGCGCCTGCAAGACTTCATGCGCGAGCAGGTGGTGCCGGCCGAGACGGTCTACGCCAGCCAGCTCCGCGGTGGCGGCGACTGGCGCCAATGGCGCCAGCCGCCGGTGATGGAAACGCTGAAGGCGCAGGCGCGCGCCGCCGGCCTGTGGAACCTGTTCCTGCCCGGGACCGGCCATGGTGCGGGGCTGAGCAACCTCGACTACGCGCCACTGGCCGAGCTGATGGGCCACTCCTTCATCGCGCCGGAAGTGTTCAATTGCAACGCGCCGGACAGCGGCAACATGGAGGTGCTGCTGCGCTATGGCTCGGACGCGCAGAAGGCGCGCTGGCTGGCGCCGCTGCTGGCCGGGGAGATCCGTTCGGCGTTCTGCATGACCGAGCCCGGCGTGGCCTCGTCCGACGCCACCAACATGCAGGCTACCGCCCGTCTCGAAGGCGACGAGGTGGTGCTCGACGGGCGCAAGTGGTGGTCCACCGGCATCGGCCATCCGCATTGCCGCGTGGTGATCTTCATGGGCGTCAGCAACCCCGACGCGCCGCCGCACCAGCGCCACGCGATGGTGCTGTGTCCGCTGGACGCGCCGGGCGTGAAGGTCGAGCGGATGCTGCCGGTATTCCACGACCTCGACGAGCCGGCCGGCCATGGCGAGGTGAGCTTCAGCGGCGTGCGGCTGCCGGCGCAGAACATCATCCTCGGCGCCGGCCGCGGCTTCGAGATCGCCCAGGGCCGGCTCGGCCCCGGCCGCATCCACCACTGCATGCGCGCGATCGGCGCGGCCGAGCGCGCGCTGTCGCTGCTGTGCGCCCGCGCGACCACGCGGGAGGCGTTCGGCAAACCGTTGATCAAGCTCGGCGGCAACGCCGACATCGTCGCCGACCTGCGCATGGCGATCGAGCAGGCGCGGTTGCTCACCTTGAAGGCCGCCTGGCTGATCGACACCAGGGGGGTGAAGGCGGCGATGAGCGAGATCTCGCAGATCAAGGTGGTGGCGCCGATGGTGGCGCAGCGCGCCGCCGACGCGGCGATGCAGATCCACGGCGGCGCCGGCCTGTCGGACGATTTTCCGCTGGCCTCGCTGTACGCCTACGCCCGCGTGCTGCGCCTCGCCGACGGCCCGGACGAGGTGCATCGCGGCCTGGTCGCCAAGCTCGAACTGCGCGCCCAGCGCGCCGCGGCGGAGGCGGGCGCATGAACGCGGCGATCGACGAAACCCGCGAGGTGCGCGCGGAGGACAGCCTCGACCTCGCCGCCGTCGACGGCTTCCTCAAGCGACACATCGCCGGCCTCGATGGCGTGCCGACGGTCAGGCAGTTCCCCGGCGGGGCCTCCAACCTCACCTACCTGCTGCGCTACGGCGAGCGCGAGCTGGTGCTGCGCCGCCCGCCCGCGGGGGTGAAGGCGAAGTCCGCGCACGACATGCTGCGCGAGGCGCAGGTGATGGCCGCGCTGCAACCGCATTACCCGCACCTGCCGGCGATCCTGGCGCGCTGCGACGACCACGCCGTGCTCGGCCACGATTTCTACGTGATGGAGCGCCTGCACGGGATCATCCTGCGCCGCGAGCTGCCGGCCGGGCTGGGGCTGGACCAGGCTGGCGTGCGCCGGCTGTGCCTGGGCTTCATCGACCGGCTGGTGGAGCTGCACCGGGTCGACGCGTCGCTGCCGGCGCTGGCCGGCCTCGGCAGGGGCGAGGGCTACATCGCGCGCCAGGTCGACGGCTGGAGCGGGCGCTGGCGGCAGGCGTGCACCGACGGCACCGACCCCTGCGAGGACGTGCTGGGCTGGCTCGCCGCGAAGCAGCCGTCGCGCGAGACGGCGATCTGCGTGATCCACAACGACTACCGCTTCGACAACGTGGTGCTGCACCCCGCCAGCCTGGACGTCGTCGGCGTGCTGGACTGGGAGATGAGCACGCTGGGCGATCCGCTGATGGACCTGGGCGGCTCGCTGGCCTACTGGGTGCAGGCCGACGACGACGCGGTGTTCCAGTCGTTCCGCCGCCAGCCCACCCACGTGCCCGGCATGCTGAGCCGGCGCGAGGTGGTCGATTACTACGCCGCGCGCAGCGGCCGGCAGGTGGACTGCTTCGATTTCCACGAGGTGTTCGGCCTGTTCCGGCTGATGGTGATCATCCAGCAGATCCATCGCCGCTTCGTGCTGGGCCAGACCAGCAACCCGCAGTTCGCCGGCTTCGGCCAGGCCGCCGCCTACATGGGCCAGCGCTGCCGGCGGCTGATCGCCCGGTCGGGGTTGTGAGCATGCGCAGCGCCCTGCTGATCCGCCACGGCCAGGCCAGCTTCGGCGCGCAGGATTACGACCGGCTGTCGCTGGTCGGCGAACAGCAGGCGCGCCAGCTTGGCCAGTGGCTGCGGCAGACCGGGCAATACCCCGACCTCGTCGTGACCGGTTCCATGCGCCGGCACCAGCACACCGCCGAGCTGTGCGTCGAGGCGGCGGGCGTGGCGGCGCCGCAGCTCACCCTGGCGCAGCTGGACGAGCTCGATCACGTCGAGATCGTGGCGCGCCACCGCCCCGACTTCGCCTCGTTCGACGCCATGCACGCCGAGCTGGCGGCCAGCGCCGATCCGGCGCGCGCGTTCCAGCAACTGTTCGCCGCCGCCGTCGCGCGCTGGACCGGTGGCGAGCACGACCGCGAGTACAGCCGCAGCTGGCCCGCGTTCCGCGAGCGCGTGCTGCGGGGGCTGCAGGCGCTGGCCGCGCATGAGGCACGCAACATCTGGGCGTTCACCTCCGGCGGCCCGATCGCGGTGATCACCCACGCGCTCATCGGCGCGCCCGCCGGCAACCCGTTCGCGCTGAGCTGGCCACTGGTCAATACCTCGCTGACCCGGGTCGCCCTGGGCGGCAACCGCCACAGCCTGGTCAGCTACAACGGCTGGCCGCATCTCGAACTGGCCGGCGATCCGCGCCTGGTCACCCATCGCTGAAACCCTTCGACGCATCGCACAGGACATCCCCCATGAGCGCAACCGACCCGTTCGACCTCAGCGGCAAGATCGCCCTCGTCACCGGCGCCAGCCGCGGCATCGGCGCCGAGATCGCCAGGCTGCTGGCGGCGCATGGCGCGCACACCCTGGTCTCCAGCCGCAAGCAGGCCGACTGCCAGCGCGTCGTCGACGAGATCGTCGCCGGCGGCGGCTCGGCCGAGGCGCTGGCCTGCCACATCGGCGAGATGGCGCAGATCGAGGCGCTGTTCGCCCGCCTCGAACAGGCCCATGGCCGTCTGGACGTCCTCGTCAACAACGCCGCCACCAACCCGTACTTCGGCCCGATCACCGAGACCGATCCGGCGATCTTCCAGAAAACGGTGGACGTCAATATCCGCGGCTATTTCTACATGTCCAGCCACGGGGCGAAGCTGATGGCGAGGCACGGTGGCGGTGCGATCGTCAACGTGGCCTCGGTCAATGGCGTGGTGCCCGGCTTCCAGCAGGGCATCTACTCGATCACCAAGGCGGCGGTGATCTCGATGACCAAGGCGTTCGCGGTCGAATGCGCCGGGGCCGGCGTGCGCTGCAACGCGCTGCTGCCGGGGCTCACCGACACCAAGTTCGCCTCGGTGCTGGTCAATACCCCGGCGATCCTCAAGCAGGCACTGGCACATGTGCCGATGCGCCGGGTGGCGCAGCCGTCCGAGATGGCCGGCGCGGCGCTGTACCTGGCCTCGCCCGCGTCGTCGTACACCACCGGCGCGGTGCTCAACGTGGACGGCGGCTACCTCTGTGTCTGACCCTTCACTGCTGCCAGGAGCTTCCCCATGACCAAGGTTTCCGCCCATCGCGTCGCCGGCAAGAAGGCGCTCGTCACCGGCGCCGCCGGCGGTCTCGGCGCTGCCATCGCACGCATGCTGGCGCGCCACGGCGCGCTGGTCTTCCTCACCGACATCGACGAGGCGGCGGTGTATGCCGTGGCCGCCGCCATCAATCGCGAGCACGGCCGCACCGTGGCCTGGTCCGCCGCGCAGGACGTGCGTGACGAGGCGCGCTGGCACAGCGTGCTGGCGGAGGCGGACGCGGCGATGGACGGACTCTCGGTGCTGGTCAACAACGCCGGCATCGGCGCGCTCGGCGGCGTCGAGCAGCTCACGCCGAAGGAATGGTCGCGGGTGATGGGCGTCAATGTCGACGCGGTGTATCTCGGCTGCAAGTACGCCCTGCCGCTGCTGAAACGGCAGCAGCCTGCGTCGATCATCAACATCTCCTCGCTGGCCGCGTTCAAGGTGTTTCCCGACTACACCGTCTACAACGCTTCCAAGGCCGCGGTCGCCTCCCTGTCCAAGTCGGTGGCCATCGACTGCGCCAGCCAGCAGGTCGACGTGCGCTGCAACTCGATCCACCCGGCCTTCATCCGCACCGGCATCGTCGAGCCGCTCTTCGCGCAGCTGGGCGAGCAGGAGGCGCTGCGCAAGCTCACCCACGGCATTCCGCTCAAGCGCCTGGGCGAGGTCGACGACGTGGCCTACGCCGCGCTCTACCTCGCCTCCGACGAAAGCCGCTACATCACCGCCGCCGAAATCCGCGTCGACGGCGGCGCCTCGGCGGTCTGAGCCCTGGCCGCCAGCGACCACCACGCTCGTCATCCCAGCGAAAGCTGGGACCCAGCGCCTTCGAGGCCCGTTCAAGGCCCCGGTTTCCCGCTTGCGCTGGAATGACGACCTTGCCGTTCACCGTTCACCCCGCTCCCGGAGAAACCCCATGTCCCTCGTCAATCGCCAGCTGCGCCTGAAAACCCGCCCCGATGGCCTGGTCGGACGCGAGCACTTCGATCTCGTCGAGCAGCCCGTGCCCGAGCCGGGCGAAGGCGAGGTACTGCTGCGCGTGCTGTACCTCTCGATGGATCCGACCAACCGCGTGTGGATGCGCGACATCCCGCAATACCTGCCGCCGGTGGCGATCGGCGAGGTGATGCGCGCGCTCGGGCTGGCACGGGTGGTCGCCTCGCGCTCGCCGCACTACGCCGTGGGCGACCTGGTGCAGGGCATCACCGGCTGGCAGGACTACCTGCTGCTGCACGGCGATGCCAAGGGCTACGTGCGCCTGCCGGCCGAGCCCGGCATCCCGTTGCCGACCCTGCTCGGCGCCGCCGGCATGAGCGGCGTCACCGCCTACTACGGCATGACCGACATCGCCCCGGTGCAGCCCGGCGAGACCCTGGTGGTCTCCGCCGCCGCCGGGTCGGTCGGCTCGATCGCCGGGCAGATCGGCAAGATCCGCGGCGCCCGCGTGGTCGGCATCGCCGGCGGCGC
>JAGWIC010000101.1 GCA_028866435.1 Lysobacteraceae bacterium
AAGCCGATCAGGCCGAGCACGAGCGCCTGCTGCATGATCATCGCGGCGATCGTGCGGTTCTTCGTGCCGATGAGTTTCAGCACGGCGATTTCGCGGATCTTGTCCATGGTCAGCGTGTAGATGATGAACGCGACGATGGCCGCACTGACGACCGCCAGAATCACCAGAAACATGCCGATCTGCTTGGCCGACGTGGCGATCAGCTTGCCGATCAGGATCCCTTCCATCTGCGTGCGGTCGTAGACCTGCAGACGTTTCCAGCGGCGGATCGGCGCAGCCACTTCCTCCGGGCTGTAGCCGGGCTTGATGCGTACCAGGATGGCGTTGACGTAGTTGTTGCTGCTCTGCGAGGCGATCACCTCGTCGAGCAGGCCCGGTACACCGGGCCGGTTGAAGGCCGGGTTGGCTGCAGTGCGGCGGCGCTGCATCAGGATGGCGTCGTTGTCCTTGAGGAACTGCGCCTCCTGCGCATCCTTCAGCGGAATGAACACCATCGGATCGCCGCTGGAGGAGACAATGCGTCGGGTCAGCCCGACCACGGTGTAGCGGTTGCGGCGAATCTGCAGCACCTCGCCCAGCTTGAAGCCGCTGGCGATGTCGGCCACCGCCTCGTAATGGCTGCGGGTGATCTGCCGCCCGGCGACCAGATACGGTGGCCAGCCCGGCGTACCGGGTTCACCCGGGGCAATGCCCACCACCATCGCGCGCACATCCCGCTTGCCCTGACCCACCTGCATGGTGAGGTAGGTGATGTTGGCCGCCTGCGCCACACCCGGCATGGCCCGGATGCTGCGCCACAGATCGTCGTACACGCTGGAGGATTCGGCATACGGGCCGAGCGTGTTTTTCTGTACCACCCACAGATCGGCGCCACTGTTGTCGAGCAACGCCTTGCCATCGTCGACCATACCGCGATACACGCCGGCCATGGTCAGCGTCACGCCAATCAGCAAACCCAGGCCGATGCCGGTGAACACGAACTTGCCCCAGGCATGCAGGATATCGCGGCCGGCCAGGCTGATCACGGCGATACCCCGGCAATGCGATCGACCACATGGATGTTACTGCGCGCGCTGAGGGTGTTTTCACTGTAGACCACCACGCGATCACCGGACGTGACGCCCTTGCGCACCTGCACGTTGCCCTCCAGATCGGTGGCACCCAACTCGACGGCGGCAAAATGCAATTTGCCATCGACCAGCTGCCACACGCCTCGCACACCATTCACCTGCCGGATCGCGGCATTCGGCACCACCGGCAGCGCCGTCGTGGCCGGTAGTGCCACGGTCACCTGTGCCAGCTCGCCCAGTGGTGGCAGCGGTTGCGGCAAGGTGTCGAACACGACTTTGGCCAGCGTCTCCTCGGTCACCGCGTCGGCCAGGGGCTCGACCCACAGCACCCGCGCGTCCCATGTCCGGTCGCCGCGCGAGCGTAGCGTTACTTGAGCCGGCAATCCGGCGGCCAATCCTTGTGCGCCGAGCTGATCGAAGCGCGTATTGATCCACAGGCTGTGCGGATCGATCACTTCGACCACCGCCTGGCCGGCCACCACGGTGGTGCCAGGATCGGCGTCGCGGCGGGTCACCAGGCCGCCGACCGGCGCCAGCAACCGCAAGTTTGCGCGCTGCGCGAGCAGAGCGGCACGATCGGCCCGCACCTGCGCCAGTCCTTCGCTCGCGGCACTGCGAGTGGCAATTGCCACCTGCAGCTCCTGGCGCTTGCTGTCCATCATTTCGACGCTGACCGCGTGCACCGCCAGCAACTTCTCGTATCGCTGCGACTGGGTTTGCGCGTAGCGCTGGCGCGCCTCGGCATCGCGCAGCTGTGCGGCGGCACGGCGGATGGCGGCGTCCTGCGCATCGATCCGCGCGTCCAGGTCGACCGGATCCATCAAACCCAGCAACTGCCCAGCCTTGACACGGTCGCCCACCTGGACGTCGACCTGCTGCACACGACCGGCGACGGTCGGGCCAATCCGGTAGGTATAGCGCGCCTCGACCGTGCCAATGCCGAACAACGCCGGGGTGATCGCCCGGGTGCTGACTGTGGTGGTGGTCACCGCCACCGGCGCCAGCGGGCCCGAGCGCAAGATCACGTAGATGAACAGCAAGGCGATCGGCAGCAGCACCGCCAGTAGGGTCAACGTGCGTGGTTGCAGGTGCGGGCGTTTCATCAGCGTGTGCTCGTGATGCCGCGCCGGTAGATCGCAAGCGCGCCCGGGGCCTCCTGGCGCATGCGCCGGGTATCACCGGCCAGCAATGCCTGCATCACCAGACCCTGGATGCTGCCGATGAAAAGCGTCGCCGCCGCCGCCGGATCGAGCCGGGGATCCAGCTCGCCAGCGATCTTGCCGTCCGCGATCAATGCGCGCAGTCGCTCGCTATAGCGGCAGATCAGGGTCTGAACCATACGCTTGGCGGCAGTGTCCTCCGCCCGCTGGAGCTCGCCGAATAGCATGCGCGGTACGCCCGGATGCTCAGCGACGAAGGCTATGTGCGCAAGGTACATCGCCTCGAGTGCGGCCAACGGGCTGGCGGCACCACGTGCGGCACGTTCGATCCGTGCCATCAGATGCTCAGCCACCCATTCCATTACGGCCTGCCAGATCGCCTCCTTGTTCGGGAAGTGGCGGAACAGGGCGCCCTGGGTCACTTTCATCGACGTGGCGATCGCCGCGGTGGTGATCTCGCTGGGGTTTTGCTCGGCCGCCAGCTTGATCACCGCCTCGACCGTGACCGCACGGCGCTCTTCGGCGGGCAGATGTTTGCGTTGGATATTCATCGTGCAGATCAACTAATAGGTAGTAAGTGATTACTATCATATCTGGACAAAATAAGCTCCGCAAGCTCTAGACCAGGGATTGAGCCAAGATGAAGCGTCCTCGTTGATTCGAGCCAGTCAGAAGTAGAGTTTCCCCACCAAGGAGCTCTGCATGAAGAAGTCGAAGTTCAGCCAGGAATACAACATACGTCGTCGGCAATAGCGCAATCGCGGGGTTTCGTACTGCAATTTGGCAGATACTACCCTTGGCCAGATCATGAGGCGGGATAATTCAACATTATCCCGCGTCAGTTCTGTGCATCCAAAAGATGAATGCTTGCTGTTGCATATTACGTAATTACATGGTACGTAACGCATAACGTTAAATATCGGAGAACGAGGATGGCGCGTGCTGGCGTGTACAAGACCGAGGTTCAGAAGGCACGGGATAGCCTCTTGGCGCAAGGCAAGCATCCGTCCGTGGATGCCGTCCGCGTGGCCCTCGGCAATACCGGCTCCAAGAGCACCATTCATCGTTACCTGAAAGAGCTGGAAGCCGAGAGCGCGACAGCGCCCACTTCGGAGGTCGTCATTAGCGATGCACTTCGAACGCTGGTCGCGCAACTCTCTGCTCGTCTCACTGAAGAGGCCGACGCCCGCATCACTGAGGCGCAGGCCAGATGCGATGCGTCGGTCCAGAAGGCCGCCGAAGCCTTGGCCAATCGGGAGCGCGAGGGCCGTACCCTGAGTGATCGCTTGCAACGAACTGAGACCGCGCTGCAAGAAGCCTCGCGCTTGCATCAAGACGCGCTCGGGCAGTTGCAAGAGCGCACCACCCTGGTCCGGACGCTGGAAGAGCGCGTGGCCGGACTGGAGGCGCGCCTGGCCGAGCAGGTCGCCCATGTTCAGTCACTGGAGCAAAAGCACAGCCAAGCCCGCGAGGCCCTGGAGCACTTCCGACAATCGGCCAAGGAGCAGCGGGACGCGGAAGCGCGCCGCCACGAACACCAGGTGCAGCAGTTGCAGGTAGAGCTTCGCCAGGCCAACGAGTTGATCACCACCAAGAATCACGAGGTCATGCAGCTCAACCGCGACAACGCGCGACTGACCGAACTTAATGGGCAGAGTGAAAGCGCTCTGCGCACCCTGCGACGGGAACTCGACCAGGTGTCGACCGTGGCCAAGCACGTACCTGACCTGAAGCGGCAGAATGAGGTACTCGGCCAGCAACGGATCCAGACGACGAACGAGCGCGACCAGCTCCGTGCCGAGGTGGATCGGTATGCGGCGGAGTTGGCGGCTGAACGCCAGGCACGCTTGGTCGAAATCGAAGAACAGAGACGCCGCGAAACACGCCTACAGGCCATTGAGGAGCAACTGACTCGACTACTCAGTTCCAGCGGCCAGGCTGTGGAAGCCCCGTAGAGGTGTCGCGCGGGGCACCTCGCAGAAACGCTAATCCATTGTTATATAAAGCATTAAAACGGCTATTTTATTTTATCGGGGGATGGGCACAAATAGCCTATTTCCCGCCCACGGCGCTCAAGCGCGAGCACTTTCGCGCCAGCAGCCAGCAGTCGGTGTGCCCGTGGAAAGGCAGGGCCGACTACTTCGACGTCGTGGTCGACGGCGAGGTCAATGCCGGGGCCGCGTGGTACTACCCGGAACCCAAGGCGGCCGCCGCCGACATTCGCGGCTACGTCGCTTTCTGGCGCGGGGTTGCGGTGCAACCCTGAGCGCGGATAGCGGGAGGGGAGACATGCCCAGTCCAGCACCAGCACGGGACGCCAGGCCGGCACGCGGTTGCCGCCTGCGCAATGGCGCCGGCTGGCTGCTGCTCGGCCTGGCGCTGGCCGGGCTGGCCGGTTGCGCGACGCGCACGTGGAATACGCGGATCAAGCCGGTCGGGGTGGAGGACCGCTACGAGTTCAACACCCGCTTCCCGCACCCGCCACGCGACACCTTCATCGTGCTGGCCTTTTCCGGTGGCGGCACCCGCGCCGCCGCCTTCAGCTACGGCGTGCTGGAAAAACTGCGCGACACGGTCGTCGAGCTGGACGGGCAACCGACGCGCCTGCTCGATCTGGTGGACGTGATCACCTCGGTCTCCGGCGGCAGCTACACCGCCGCCTACTATGGCCTGTTCGGCGACCGCATCTTCGACGACTTCCGCTCCCGCTTCCTCTATCGCAACTGGCAGGGCGAGCTGTTGGGCCTGCTGGCGCGTCCCGACCACCTGTTGTCGATCGCCGGCGCGCACTACAACCGCAGCGACCTGGTCGCCGCGTACCTGGACCGCACGCTGTTCGACGGCAAGACCTTCGCCGACATGTCGCCCGCGGGTCTGCCGATGATCATCCTCAACGCGAGCGACCTGAACAACGCCACCACCTTTTCCTTCATCCAGCAGCAGTTCGACTTCCTCTGCTCGGACCTGTCGACCTATCCGGTGGCCAATGCCGTGATGGCCTCGTCCGCCGTGCCCGGGCCGTTTGCGCCGATCGCCCTGCGCAATTACCCGGACTGCCCGCAACGCCACCAGCCGTGGGTGGCGCAGTCGCTGGCGCATGACGACCTGCTGGCGCGCCGCCATGCCGTGGCGCTGGCCCTGTCGCGCTATGACGATCCGGCCAGGATGCCGATCCTGCGCCTGGTCGACGGCGGCGTGACCGACAACCTTGGCGTGCGCGGCTCGATGATGAGCCCGGTTGCGCAGTACGGCGACGTGCCGGATATGGCGGGCGCGTTCACGCCGGAGCAGCTGCGCGACGTGCGGCATGTGCTGGTCGTGGTCGCCAACGCGCAGGTCTATGCGCCTTACGCGTGGTCGCTGCGCGGGCGCGCACCCGGCCTAACCGATACCTTGCGCGCCTCGTTCGACGCATCGCTGGGTATTCTCAACACCGAAACGGTCTCCCTCGCCAAGAACGGTTTCCTGATGTGGGCCCGGCACGTCAATGCCATGCGCCCGCCGGGCGACCCCAAGGTCAAGGTCGATTTCGCGGTGCTGACCTTCAACCAGATTACCGATCCTGCCGAGCGGCAGCGCTTCAATACCATGCCCACGACCTTTCATCTGCAGTCCGCGCAAGTCGACGCATTGCGCGCCCTGGCCGGGCAGCTGCTGCAGGAGTCCCCCGAGTTCCAGTCGTTCCTGCGGGACATGCGGCGCAGCGGACGCTGACCTGACAGGGCGCCGCACCGGCGCGCCTCAGCGGCACGTGGTCCAGCGTGCAGCCACGGCTTGCCACAGCCGAAACGCGACGATGCACAAGGAAGTGCCGGTTGCCACGGCCACGACGAAGGGCCAGCCCGGGTGCGGCATCACCAGCGGCAGCAGGCCGACAGCCAGCACCGGCGGGGCATGCAGATCGAGCCGGTGCAGTACCAGCAGGCCCACCGCCATGGCGGTCATCGCCGCGGCCGCACCGGCACCGAACAGGCCGACCGCCGCGACGCCCGCAGCTGCGCCCAGTGCGCAGGCCAGCGGCAGTCGCCAGGCGCGCACGGCCCACGGACAGACCTGCGGATGGGCGAACATCTCGAAGGCGATGACCACCAGCGGTGGAAACAGGATGAAACGCAGGCCGGTCGCTTGGGCCAGCCCGGCGAGCAGCGCCACCACGATCATGAAGGGCGGCAGCCAACCCGGTGCCGACGGCGTGCACTCCATCGTGTCGTCCACGACATCGCGCGCCGTCGACGGCGCGACGGGCGGCTCGATCCGACGCCGAATCACGCTGAGAACGGCCAGCGCGGCCGTGCCGAACGTGATGGCGGGCGGATACCACCAGCTGTGCACGCCGAGCACCAGCGGCAACAGTCCCGCCGAGATGGCAGGGGCGATCGGCGACCTCATCAGGTGGATCAGCGTCACCGACGCACCCACGTCGAGCAGCACCGCCGCCAGGCCGAAGCTCATGTGGCGGGCGATCAGGAGCCCGGCCACGGCGGTGAGCAACGGGGTCAGCAGCAACATCGCCGGTGCCCGGGCCCAGGTGCCGCCGGGGCGCTTGAAGATGTCGTTTGACAGGGCGCCAAGCTCGGGAAACATCAGCAGGCCGGCACCACCCAGGTGGGCCATCGCCGCGATCGCGCCGATGAACAACACGCTGCCGACGCCGGCGGGTGACGGCCGGAACCCCGCATGGCGCCCCATCAGCGAAGGAACGCCATCGTCGCAGACGGGCTTTCGGCCTGCCGCGCGCGCGCGCCGATCGGCGGCGCCGCGCCGGTGACGTTGGATGGGTGCGGATGGGCGGGCGCATGGGGTGTCATGGCATGTTCCGTGGGGCGGCAGATGGTCGACCGATGCCGCGCCCGGTTGCAGGGGAGCGTCGACGGCAGGGCAGGCATGGTGCGCGAATCGGCGCCGCGGGGCCAACCCGGCCGTTCGGTGGCGTTCCATGCCTGGGGGCTGGAAGACATTGGACCCGGTCGCTTGCTGGAGGCGCCGTCGGCGCGATTGGATTCAACACCAGGCGATTCGTCCCGTGTCCGCTGCCGCCGGAAAATAATTCCAAGTGGCGCGAATCCTTTCGCCGCGCAGGCGCCTCTTGGATGTGGAGACCAGCATGTCTCTACGTCCATTCCGTCATTACCATTTGGAGAAGCCCATGAAAACCTCGTTGAAACTGGCCTCGCTGGCCGCCCTGACCGCCGCCATCGTTGCCCTTCCCGCCGCGGCGACCAGCATGGGTGCGGGCCAGCCCAACTGCCAGCCGGCGGCGAGCATGTCCAAGTGCGGCGCCAAGTGCGGCAGCCGCAAGTGCGCGCCGAAGCACCGCCATCACCATGCCAGGCACCACGCGGCGGCCAAGTGCGGTGCACACAAATGCGCGCCGAAGTGTGCCCCGAAGTGCGCGCCTAAGTGCGGCGCCAAGCACTGACCATGGCAGCAGCATCGGGCCGGCGGCAGGCAAGTCCGGCCGCGCGCCGGGCAAGCTCCGCCGGCCGATGCTTGCTCGGCGCCTACGCGGCCCTTGCCGCGCGGGGTGAACACCTGCTGCATGGCCTGCTCGCGGCGCAACCGCCGCGGCAGTGGCAGCACTACCCCGACGACGATGCTATCGACCGCGAGCACGGCTACCAGTGGTTCTACCACTCGCATTCGCCGGAAGATCGTCCCGATGCCACCGAGCACGGCCATTTCCACCTGTTCGCCCGCCGGCCACTATGGTCGCGGCGGCTGCAATCCAGGGCCGAACGGGACTTCGCGGCGCTGACCGGGCACCCGGACGAGCGTGTCGCCACCCGCCATCTGCTTGCCATCGGCATGGATGCCAAGGGCATTCCGGTGAGCCTGTTCACGGTCAACAGCTGGGTCACCGGCGACCTGATGCTCAGCGCGGCCGGGACCGAACGCCTGCTGGCGGGCATGCGCCTGCGCACCGGCCATGCGACGATCGATACCGTGCTGGAATCCGTGGTCGCGCTGTGCACGGAGGATATCCGCGCGATCCTCGCGGCCCGGGACGAGGCCCTGGCCGGCGCGGCGCCATGCGCCGTGCTGGACGATCGCCGGCTCGAAGTCCTCTCCTGCCAGGCCATCGCGCTGGACGCCAAGCTGGCCATGCGTTGATCGACCCCGCGCGGATGGCGCCGCCGCGGCGCCGCCGGAAGTCACCACGCATGATTCCTTTCGACATGAATCCTTTTGATCCGGCGCCGGCTCTATGGCATGCCGGACTGTTCCGGTCCAACCCTGCGGAGACGCCTCTCATGAATTACGACAACCTGCTGAAAATCGCCCTGGCCGGCGCCTTGACCGTCGGCGTGGCCGGCATCGCCACCGCCGCCCCGGCACCGGCTGGCGGCGGCGCCATGAAGGCCGGCGGCATGGGCATGGTCAAGTGCTACGGCATCAATGCCGCGCACAAGAACGACTGCAAGTCGCCGGGCCATTCCTGCGCGGGTCAGGACAGCAAGGCGCGCGATCCCAACGCCTTCGTCGCGGTGCCGGCCGGCCTGTGCGAAAAGATCGACGGCGGCTCGACCACCCCGGCCACCAAGGGCTGATCGACGCCATGGGCGAACGGCTGCCCTTCGCGCCGCGACCGCTCCCGGCTTCGGCCGGGATCGGCTTGCGCGCACCGCACATCGGGCGGGTGCTGAGCGAGCGCCCGCCGGTGCCGTGGTTCGAAGTGCACAGTGAAA
>JAGWIC010000126.1 GCA_028866435.1 Lysobacteraceae bacterium
CGCCGGTTGCAGCCGCTACGCGATCACCCCAACGTCGCCGACGTGCGCCAGACCGGCATGATCGCGGCGGTCGAACTGGTCGCCGACAAGGCCAGCCGCCGCCCCTTCCCGGCGGCGGAGCGGCGCGGCCTGCGGGTCTACCTGCACGGTCTGGAACACGGCGCGCTGCTGCGCCCGCTCGGCGACGTGGTCTATTTCATGCCGCCCTACGTGGTGACCGAGCCGGAGATCGACCTGCTGGTGGAGGCCGCGATCGGCGGCATCGCCCGTGCGCTGAACGACTGAGCCGGCGTGGCACCGCGAACACCCCGATCACGCCATGCTGCGCCGCCTCAGTGCCCGACGCTGATGCTGGGGTCGAGCATCTGCAGGGCGCGTGCGGTGTTCTGCGTGCCGGTGCGCTGCAGTTCCTCGCGGCTGTAGCTGCGCCCGGTTACCGGCAGGCAATGGCCCTTTTTCGCCGGAATCAGGCTGCCGGTGTGGCGCAGGCAATCGCGGTCACCGGGCCTGATCAGCGGCTGCTCACCGGTCGACACCTTCTGCTCGACCTTGCCGGTCCGCGCCGCTGCCGCCGGCGCGGACACCTGCGCGACCGCCACCGTGCCGGCGGCCAGGGCGGTCAACAGCGCAAGGGAGACAATCAATGGTCTGGACATGGCATGCGGCCTCGTCGTTGCGGGGAGGCTTTTCATCCTGCGCCGATCGGTACCGACAGACAATGCCGACGATGACGCCGGCCCGCCGGCATTCAGTTTGGCGGTGGGGACGGGTTCGCGCTGAAAGCTCGGCTATGCTTCGCTTTTGCCGGTCAGCCGACGCATGCGAACCATCCGTATTCATGTAGACGTCCCGCTCGCCATCGGCGCCGAGCTCGCCTTGCCCGCCCAGGCCGGCGAGCATGTCACCCGCGTGCTGCGGCAAGTCGTGGGCGACCGCCTGAACCTGTTCAACGGGGACGGCCGCGACTATCCCGCCAGCATCATCGCCGCGGGCAAGCGCGAGGTGATGGTCCGGGTCGAATCGAGTCTGCCGGTGGACAACGAATCGCCGCTGCGGCTCACCCTGGCGCAAGGTGTCGCCCGCGGCGAGAAGATGGACCTGATCGTGCAGAAGGCGACCGAGCTTGGGGTGACGCGCATCGTGCCGCTGCTGACCGAGCGCGCGGAAGTGAAGCTCGATGCCAGCCGCGCCGAGAAGCGCCTGGCGCACTGGCGCGCCGTGGCCGCCAGTGCCTGCGAGCAAAGCGGGCGGGCGTGCCTGCCGCAGATCACCGCGGCACTGCCGCTGGCCGCATGGCTGGACGGCCTCGACCAGGACGGCGCGTTGCGCCTGGCCTTGTTGCCCGAGGCAAGATACTCGGCGCGCGAGCTGCGCTTCGCTGGCGCCGGCGCCCTGCTGGTGGTCGGCCCCGAAGGAGGCCTGGGCGAGCGCGATATAGCCACACTCACCGCGGCGGGCTTTGCCGGCCTGCGCCTGGGCCCGCGAATCCTGCGAACCGAGACGGCGGGGCTGGCCGCACTGGCGGCCCTGCAGGCGCTGCACGGGGACGGCTAGGGCGCCGCTGGCTCAATCGTGCTGGTCGGCAACCTCTTGCGGCGCCGGGGCTCCCTCCGTCACGGTGGCGTCGGCATCGTCGATCAGGTCCAGCAAGCGGGATTCGATCCATTCCAGGTCGGGGATCATCGCCACGTCGTCACGCACCAGCACATGGGC
>JAGWIC010000127.1 GCA_028866435.1 Lysobacteraceae bacterium
GAGGAGAAGCCGCTCTCGCGCATCCAGAAGATTTCCGGCGCCAACCTCGCGCGCAACTGGGCGATGATCCCGCACGTCACCCAGCACGAGGACGCCGACATCACCGAGCTGGAGGCGTTCCGCAAGAAGCTCGGCGAGGAAAACAAGGAGCTGAAGATCAGCCCGCTGGTGTTCCAGATCAAGGCGGTGGTGGCGGCGCTGAAGGCGTTCCCGCAGTTCAACGCCTCGCTCGACGAGTCCGGCGAAAAGCTGATCCTGAAAAAGTATTTCCATATCGGCATCGCGGTCGACACGCCCGATGGCCTGGTGGTGCCGGTGCTGCGCGACTGCGACAAGAAGGGCCTGCTCGACCTGGCGCGCGAGATGGGCGAGATCTCGAAGAAGGCGCGCGACAAGAAACTCGGCCCGGCCGAAATGTCCGGCGGCTGCTTCTCGATCAGCTCGCTCGGCGGTATCGGCGGCACCGGCTTCACCCCGATCGTCAACGCGCCGGAGGTGGCCATCCTGGGTGTTTCCAAGGCGGCGACGAAGCCGGTATGGAACGGCAAGGAGTTCGTGCCGCGCGTGATCCTGCCGATGTCGTTGTCCTACGACCACCGGGTGATCGACGGTGCGCTGGCCGCACGCTTCGCCTCCTTCCTCGCCAGCCAGCTCGGCGATATCCGTCGCCTGCTGCTGTAACGAGATCCGCGGATGTACCTGGCGCCCATGCCCGGCCTGATCGTAACGGCGCTGCCTGCCGATGCGCCGGTCGACACGGCGCCGCGCAGTGGTGCCGACGCGAGCTCCTTCCCGCGGCGCGATCTGCCTGTGGCACGTTGGGCGCGACCCGCGCGTGGCGCCGCCGGGTCGGCCCCGGCGGCTGCCGCGAGGGCGGCGCGCACGGCATATGACCACGATGCGGCCCGCGACGTGGCGCACGAGATCACCGAGGAATCCGCCCGTCGCCCCGTTCCATCCTCCCCCCAAGACCCAAGGGCAGCGCACCGACGCTACCGCACCCCATAAGGAAGCAAGCCATGGCCAACACCATCGAGATCAAGGTTCCCGACATCGGCGGTCACGAAAACGTACCGGTGATCGAGGTGCTGGTGAAAGCCGGCGATACCGTAGCGAAAGAACAGAGCCTGATCACGCTGGAGTCGGACAAGGCGACCATGGAAATTCCCTCCACGGCCAGCGGCGTGATCAGGGAGCTGAGGCTCAAGGTCGGTGACGAGGTATCCGAGGGTGCGCTGATCGTCGTGCTGGACGTCGCCGGGGACGCTGCGGAGCAGGGCGCCGCGCCCGCCAAGGCCGCCGAGCCGGCCGCCAAGGCGAGCGCCCCCGCACCGGCGCCGGCGCCGGCCAAGGCGGTGCCGGCGGCCGCCCCGTCCGGGAAAGGCGCCGACATCGAGTGCAAGCTGGTCGTGCTCGGTTCCGGCCCGGGCGGCTACACGGCCGCCTTCCGTGCCGCCGACCTCGGTGTCGACACCGTTCTCGTCGAGCGCTACGGGAACCTCGGCGGCGTCTGCCTCAACGTCGGCTGCATCCCGTCCAAGGCGCTGCTGCATGCCGCCGCGGTGATCGACGAGGCCGAGGCCATGGCCGCGCACGGCGTCAGCTTCGGCAAGCCGAGCATCGACATCGACAAGCTGCGCGACTTCAAGACCAAGGTGGTCGGCAAGCTCACCGGCGGCCTGGCCGGCATGGCCAAGCAGCGCAAGGTGCG
>JAGWIC010000021.1 GCA_028866435.1 Lysobacteraceae bacterium
CGACGACGACCGGGCCGTGCGCGGCGCGCTGGCCACCACCCTGCTCGGCGCCACGCTGGAACAGTTCCACGACTGGCAGGCCCGGCCCGCCGCGTTCGAGCGCGAGCTGGAACGCTTCGAGGCATTGCGCGCGCTGGTGCGCAGCCGCGGCGTGCTGTCCCTGGTCGGCGAACTGCTGGCCGCGCGCGCCACCGCCCTGCTGGCGCCGCCCGAAGGCGAGCGCGTGCTCACCGACCTGCGCCACCTCGGCGAACTGCTCGCCGCGGAGGAAGGCGAACGGCAAGGCCTGGATGGCCTGTACGCCTGGCTGCAGGAGATGCGCCGGGAAGGCGGCGACGGCGATGCCGAGGCGGCCGACGAGCGCCAGCTGCGCATCGAGAGCGACGCCCGCCGCGTGCAGCTGCTGACCATCCACGCCAGCAAGGGGCTGGAATTCCCCATCGTGTTCCTGCCGCTGCCGTGGCGCATCCGCAGCCAGAGCGGCAGCTATGCGCCGAAGCTGCTGCGCTACCACGACGACGCCGGCCGGCGCTGCGTGGACCTGGGCTCGATGCATTTCATCGAGCACCGCGCCCGCCACTTCCGCGAAGAGCAGGAGGAACGCCTGCGCCTGCTCTACGTGGCGCTGACCCGCGCCGTGCATGCGGTGCACGTGTACTGGGTGGATCGCGGCGTACCCACCCAGGATGATCAACTGGCCTGGAACGTGGCGGCGATCGACCTGCTGCTGCGGCAGGCACAGCAACGGCTGCAGCTGGCCGAGGGCGAAGCCTCGCTGCCGGCGATGGTCGCCGCGCTCGACGGCATGGCGCTGTCGGCACCGTTCACCCAGGCGCCGCTGCATTATCGGGCCACGGCCACCACCCCCGCGGCGCGCGCCACCCAGGAACCATTGCCGTCAGTGCGAGCGTTCCAGTGGCTGCACAGCTTCAGCGGCCTGACCCGCCATGCGGCAAGCGCCACGGCACTGGATGACGGCGGCGCCACGGACGAGGCCGCCGCGGTGGAGGTCGTCGACGGCGAGGCCGCCAGCGAAGCCGAAGACCCGCGCCTGCTCGCGCTCTATCCCCTGCGCGGCCCGCGTTTCGGCGACGCCGTGCACCAGGTGCTCGAACTGGCCCAGCCAGGCCCGGTCTGGCCTGGCCAGCGCAGCCTGCTGCAAAGCCGGCTCGCGGCGCAGGCGATCGCGCCGGGCAAGCTCGCCGAGGACGAGGTGCTGGAACGGGTCGGCCGGATGATCGACCGTACCCGCCAGGCAGATCTCGGGGCCGGCCTGCGCCTGGTCGACATCGACGCCAGCCAGCGCGTCGTCGAGTTCGAATTCCAGTTCCCGGTGCAACGCGTCTCGCTGGCGCGGCTGCGACGGCTGTGCACGCGGCACGGCCAGGCCACGGCGATCCCGGCAAGCCTCGGGCAGACTACGCTCAACGGCATGCTGACCGGCTTCGCCGACCTGATCGTGCGCCAGGACGACCGCTTCCACGTGCTCGACTACAAGACCAACTGGCTCGGCGCCCGGCTCGACGACTATCGCGGCGATTCGCTCGACGCCGCCATGGCCGAACATCACTACCCCTTGCAGGCGCTGCTCTACACCGTGGCCCTGCACCGCTACCTGCGTCAGCGCATGGACGGCTATACGGCCGAACAGCACCTGGGCGACAGCTGCTACCTGTTCGTGCGTGCCGTGGGGATGGCGCCAGGGCTGGGCGTCTGGCGGCGGCGCTGGCCGGCGGCCCTGATCGCGGCGCTGGACGATGCCTTCGCCGGCGTACCCGAGGACAGCGCATGAACCGCCCCGTGAGCGAACGGCCCGACCGCAGCGAGCGCGCCATCGACCAGGGCCTGGCGCAATGGGTGCTCCAGCGCACCGGCTCGCCCCTGCTCGCCGCCGCCGCGGCCGCGGCCAGTCGCGCGGAAGGACAAGGCCATGCCTGCGCCCCGCTGAATGATCCGGACACGCAACCGGGTTTCGACGCGGCGGCGCTGCAGGCGTTGCGCCAGCACGACTGGGTCGGCGACGGCTCCCGCTTCACCCCCTTCGTGCTGGATGCGCGGCAGCGCTTCTATCTCTGGCGCAACTGGCAGCATGAGCTGAAGCTGGCTGCCGCCGTCCTGCAACGCTGCGCGCAGCGACACCTGCCGCTGCCGGAAGACGTGCTGGCCGCCGACCTGGCGATGCTGTTCGCGGGCATGCCGGCCGGCCCCACGGCCTGGCAACAGGCCGCGGTGGCGGCCGTCGCCGGCGCGCGCCTGTTCGTGCTCACCGGCGGCCCCGGCACCGGCAAGACCACCACCGTGCTGCGCATGCTGCTGATGCTGCTGCGCCATGCCGAGGCCTGCGGCCTGCCCCGGCACCCTTCCATCGCACTGGCCGCCCCCACCGGAAAGGCCGCCCAGCGACTGGCCCAGGCGATCGGCGAAGGCAAGGCGCAGCTGCAGAACGGCCTCAATCCGGTAGGAGCGCACCCTGTGCGCGATGCTCTTGATGTACATCAGCAAGACCTTCGCGCACAGAGTGCGCTCCTACGGTGCATCCCCCATGCCGAGGCAAGCACCCTGCACCGCCTGCTAGGCTACCTGCCGCGCGAGAACCGCTTCAGCCGCGGCCCCCTGCAGCCATTGGCGCAGGACATCGTGGTGGTCGACGAGGCATCGATGGTCGACCTCGCGACGATGCGCCACCTGCTCGATGCCCTGCGGCCGGCGTCGGTGCTGATCCTGCTGGGCGATCCGGGACAACTGGCCTCGGTGGAGGCCGGCTCGGTACTCGCCGACATGGTCGCCAGCAGCACCCGGAACGCGCTGCCGTCGGAGCTGCACCGGCTGCTGGCACCCTTGCTGCCATCGATGCCGCCGCCCGCGCCAGCCCCGGCACCGCTCGCCGGCCAGGTCGTCACCCTCACCCACACCTGGCGGGCCGGCAGCGGCCTGCAGCGCGGCATCGAGGCGCTGCGCGGCGCTGCGGCGCCAGGGTGGCTCGATACGCTGCTGCACGATCGCGCCGATGGCGACCTGCACCTGCGCCGCTGCGCCGAGCCGCAGCAGTTGCGGCTCGGCGTGGATCACTGGATCGAACGCCATGCCGATCTGTTCCGGTGCCTGCTCGTGGCGGGCGCCGACCCCGCCGCCGCGCTGGGCCACCTGCGCCAGATGCAGCTGCTGTGCGCGCTGCGCGATGGCCCGTTCGGCGCGCAGGGAATGAACGCGCTGGTCAGCCGGCGGCTCGCCGCCCGCTTCGGCATCGACGCCAGCCAGGCCTGGCATCACGGCCGCCCGGTGATCATCACCCGCAACGACTACGCCCGCGGCCTGTACAACGGCGACGTCGGCATCGCGTTGGCCGGCAGCGAAGGCCTGCGGGTGTGGTTCGAGGGCAGCGACCGCGAGGGTCGGGCAGGCCTGCGCAGCTTTTCCCCTCGCGCCCTGCCCGCGCACGAAAGCGCGTGGGCCATCACCATCCATCGCAGCCAGGGATCGGAATACCGCGACGTCGCCGTGGTGCTGCCGCCCGACGACGACCAGCGCATCCTCACCCGCGAGCTGGTCTACACCGCCATCTCGCGTGCCCGCAGCCATGCCGAGATCTGGTGCACCGACGACTCGCTTCGCGCCGCCCTGACGCGCACGGTCAGCCGGCAGGGCGGGCTGCGTGAACGCTTACAGCAACCGGGCTGATCGCGGCATCCCCGTTCCGGCCGCGCCGGATGCGATCGGAGGTCACGCCGGATCGATGATCCGGTCGAGCCCTCGCGGCTGCCGCCCTACCAGCACTGATCCACGCTGCCCGAGCCGCCCACCGTGCGCGTGCCCTTCTGGTCCAGGCTGAGCGCGCCGCACAGGGTGTCCCTGGTCAATTGCGCGTTGATCGGAGTCGCCACCAAGGTGTAGCTGGTAGCGGTCGGGGCCGGCAAGGTGTACTGGTAGTTGGCCCCGGTCTGCTGGGGAGTGCCGCAATCGATCTGCGGCAAGCTATTGGCCACGGTGGTGACCGGGTTCTTGTCGTAGCGCAGGTTGGTGGTGTAGTAGCGCTCCATGTAATTGGCGTATTCCGACAGGCAGCCCTCGGCCGCCACGCGATGGGTCTTGGTGATGTAGCTGGTGTACGCCGGATAGGCGATCGCCACCAGCACGGCGATGATCGCCACCACGATCATCAGTTCGATCAGGCTGAAGCCGCGGCTTGCGCGACGCGGGTACTGCTGATCAGTCAGTTCACATTTCATACGTGGTTTCGCTCCTACGCCGCAACGGTTCCAACGGGAGACTCCTCGCCTCTTGCCTGGAGGCAGGCCGAGGTCATCTCCAACGACTGCCTGCCATCGGCACCGCAGGGAATTGGCTCTTCCCCCTCCCTGCGGCTGACGTCACAAACATCCTCGGCTCAGTTCGTAAGCTCTTTCCAGGATACGCGTGAAGCATTGACACTGATGGGCGGATTCACCCTGCTCAGCGCTGCGCTGCCCTTCACCGTCTGTGTTATCAGGTAGGTCTGGCCTCCGGATGTCACTGCGGTGGGCGTGCCTACGGCATTGAGCTGGATGCCGCTGACGGTCGAAGTGCCTGTGCCGAAGGACCCGTCAGCACCGGGGAAGAACCCCTCCTTCAAGCCGCCGCCGGAAGCCGGGTCGAAGGCCATGGTCCAGCCAGACTGCAGGCCCGGGTTGCATTGCAGCGCCGAAATGACCGGTGGAATGGCCGTATTCACCACCACGGCGCCGTCGATCAGCGTCGGGCTGTAGATGATTTGCTCCCCCGACGCCGGCAGATCGAAATACCACCCATACTGGGTATTGCCCGAGGTACAGGTCGAACTGCCCTGCCAGCAAACCTGCTGGGTGTTGCTCAACGAGCGGGTTCCCAACACCTGCCCATTGGAAGTGGTCGTGGTTGAGGACGTCACCGTCTGTTGCAACAGGTTTGACCTTGCTATTGCCTGCGTGCCGGTCAGGCTCCCGTACTGGGCGCTTGCGACGGCGACCTTGTTCCAGGCCGCCATGTTCCAGTCCCAGATGCCATAGAAGGTCTGCGTGCCAGTGGCGTACGTATCGCCACTGGTGCCGGTGAAGGACGTTTTTTTACCGGTGCCGAACAGCACCATCGCCCGATTGACCGAACCGGTCGCCACGGCGGCAACCGTGACGGCGGTGGTGATGGGCTGGCGATTGCCGCTGGCGTCCTTTGCCACGAAGAGTGGTGTCGCCGCGTTATTGCCAAACTTCGACACATACCACTTGCTGGGACTCTTGTCGGTGACGTCGAACCGCCAGACGTTGCCCTGCGTGTCGCCCGCGTAGAGATAGTCGGCGATGTCGTCGCCGTCCAGATCCACCGAAGACACGTAGGCAATGCCGTCAGGACTGGAAGCGGAGCCGACCTTGGTATCCAGGAACTGGAAGCTGCCGACCTGACCGGTCGTCGAATCGACCAGGCCGATATAGATACCTGCGCTCGAGGTGCCACCAAGGCCGTTGCCGAAAATGACTGCCCATTGCCCGTTGTGCAGGCGCGCGATGATCGGCGTACCCACCGTATTCGCCAGATGGGACAAGCCGGTGGTCGCATTGGTCCAATCGCCCATGACCAGCGACGAGGCATTGGCCTCGGTGAAGCTGCCCGGATCGGTGATGTCGAGCGCGTAGATCTCCGAACCACTGCTGCCGACACCGCCGACCAGCCAGGTATGCCATGTGTTGCCGTAAAAGAGGTCACTGGCCGTGGGGGTCGCGTCCACGTAGTAATTGTGGGCGTAGGTGGGGCTTGTCAGCTGGACGATCGAGCCACTCAGCACCTGCGATGGCATGAAACCGATCACTTCCTTGCCATCGTTGGTCGTCGAATTGTAGGTGCCGTCGGTGTTGAAGGAGCCCGCTTCGAAGCCATGCAGATAGCCGTCGTTGCTGCCGACATAGACGACGTTGGTACGGGTAGCCTTGGCCGCCACGAAGGCGCTGTACATCGTCGCGCCACTGTTGTTCTCGGGATTCGAGGCGGAAGTGCCGACGAAAAGATCGTTGAACGAGTCGGGGTAGACACCGGGAGAAGGCGCACCGACCCAGGTCGGGCTGGAATCGATGATGTCGCCCAGTACCGCGACACGGTTCCTCAGCGTGCCCGTCGGGCTGATCAACTGCTCGTTGCTGCGACCGCCGCGAAGCCAGTCCAGCCGCTGCTGACCGAGATTGTCGCTGCTGTTGAGCGTGGCCTGTTGCGTTGAGGACAGCGATGTCCACTCGAACGCCTTGCCCATCTTGCTGCCGGTATCTGACGTGAGCAGTACGCGGGACGCAGGCGCCTCCACCGTGGTGCTGATGGGATTGCCCGAGGCATCGGTGCCCAACGCGGCGCACGTGCCACCGGTCAGCACGCACTTGGCATCCCAGTTGGCGATCGACGAAACGCTCAGCACGCCGCCGGTCGTCACCAGCGGAGCCGATACCAGCGAACCCCACCAGTTGTCGGCGCTATAGGAGGCCAGGTAGATCTGCGTCCCGGTCTTGACCTCGCCGGACTGCACCGTATTCGCGCCGGCACTGCTGTTGGACTGCAGCGGCGATGCCTGGAAACAGGTGATCTCGTGGACATTGTCGCTGCCGCCGGTACCCGCCGAAAACCCGAAGCGGAACGAAGACGGCACCGCCGGATTGTTCTGCGTGATCAAGCGATTGACCAGGACGGGCTGGAACGCGCCGTTGTTGTAGCTGTAGGCGAAATTGAGCAACCCCGTCGGCGACAGGGTGAGCTTGTAGGTGATCGGCCAGGCCTGGCTGCGGGTCGAGGCGCCCTCGTCGGCAATCGGCTGGGTGTTGGGCAGCACGCGATAGCCACCGGGGATGACGTTGTAGTCGTAGACGAGCGGGATGCCGGTCTGCCCGTCGGACCCGATATACATACCGCTCTTGCATGCCGCCTGCACTTTCGCCGCATTGGGCGTAGTTTCGCTGTAGTACGAGGGATTGAGCGCCTGCAACGCCGCCCACGTCACATTACCCGCACCGCGCAAACCGATGCGCATCGGCTGGTAAAACGGGCCGGTGCCTCCCCCCGAGCCACCGGTGACGTTGTTGCTCCATGTATTGCTGCCGTACGCCGTGGTGCCGTATGCACTGTTGCTGTTGTAAATACCGGTACTGGTGTTGTCGCCGCTGTTCAGGAAGTTGCCGAATTCGTCAACGCCCAACCCCAGATAGGCGTTGGCCAGACCCTCGTATTTGCCGTTGGCGTTGGAGCAGCTGTAACCCATGCTGCCGCCCGACCCGCCTGCGGTGGTGGCTACCGGCTGAGCGCCATCGGTCAGGAAAAACGAGATGCCGTCGGCGCCATCCCTGGCCGTGCCACCACTGTCTCCACCGTAGGTATAGGTGGTGAAGGTGACCTGCATGCCCTGGTTGGACGGAAAGGTGAAGTTCGACAGGATCGCACCCGTCGAGAAGTACGCCGCCGGCGTGAGCCGCAGCGCCCCACTTCCCGCCGCGTCATTGGGCGTCGCGCACGCCGGAATGGTTCCGGTACCGTTGCCTGCGGTGAGGCAGGCATAATCGAGCGCCTTCCAGTTCAGACTGGCCGTCGCGCCGGAAAAGTTGTCGGTATAGGTAACGGCCGCACTGGCCGAGACGGAAACGAAAGCGGCAGCGATGGCGTAAGCCATTCTGATCCATTTGGAGTACATGGTGTTTCCTCGCTACTCGAGATGATTTCAGGCCGATGTCGAACCCGGATTTACCTGCCCGGATCCGGCGCGGCTTCTCAACCATGTGCGCGGCCCTTGCCCATGAAGGAGCGGTCGCATGCTCGGCCCGGCACCCATCGCTACTGTTTCTGGTAGACCGACTGAAGAACCACCGACGCGCGATCCTGCACGTCGGCCGGGCCACTACGGGCCGTAATGCGATAAAAATCCGCCGTCAATGTCCTCCCGCATGGTGCGTAACCCGAGCAATTGGAGAGCTGCGTGACTTTGGACTTCGGCAGGGCGAAATTCCCCAGGTATTCGACGACGTACTGGGGGCTTCCGACCGCCAGCGCACCAGGATTGAAAGATGCCGCAGACACCGTCACCAGGTCGGCCGCAGGCACATTCGTATCGGTCAGCGCATTGGAAAGACAGAGGTTGCCGCCAGTCGGCGAGCAATCGTAGAAAACCGACGGTGAGGCCGCTGCCTGCACGGCCATCTCCCCTTGGCGCAGCGCCGCCTCGGCCAACTGGAATGCGAGTTGCCGGTCATAGAAGTTGGACGTCATCTTCTGCTGCATCAACGTCCCGCGTACCGCAGCGAGACCCACCAGGGTGATCACCACCAGCAGGATCAGCGCCACCAGCAGCGCAATGCCGCGCTGCTGATGGCGTCGAAAACGCGGGACACGAACATGCCGGCGCGCCCGGCCGGCTGGCGGCGTCGCCGACCCACCGAGCGCCGGAAGGAAGGGGCGTCGCAGGGGCTTGCCTGGAAAAGTGCCGTTCATCTCATTTCACCCGGTTGCGCACGGTAGTGGTGGCCACGAACGTGCGCAGGAGCGGCTTCACATCGGTGCCCGCGCGCTGGTCGCTGCTTTGCACATTCAAGGTGACACGTACCGCATCGACAGTGCTCCAATCGGTGACCAGGGCGGCTCCGACAAAGCTGGTCGCGGAAGACTGGTGGTACAGGATGCTCATGCCGGAAACGTTGCGCACCATCTCCTGTGCCGTCGCGGTCGGTGTGCCGCCGATATTGGCCAGGCTCAGCCGATACAGCGACGTACCCTTCGCTCCGCTACTGCTGTCGACGTAGTTGCCGATATACCAGTCGTCAGCGGCCAGCCTGGCAATCTGCGAATTGGCGCCAAAGCTGTAGGTGTTGCCAACAGCGGTGCAGATAGGGGGATAGCCCAGGCCCTTGGTGCAATTTCCGGAGTGTGAACCGCTGCTCTGATCGTGATTGATCTGGACGTTGCTGGAACTGGTACCCGTGATCTGGAAAATGGCGGTGTGATCGGGGTCGCACGCGATCATCACATCCCCTATGCTCAGATCGGTCGTTATGGCGTTGATCTTGAAGCCGGCGGACGGTTCCGGATCCTTAGCCACCGACAGTCCCGAATCGGCGGCACCGATCAGCTGGATCGAATCGGTGTTTGCCACCTGGTTGGTCGCACCCGTTCCCACCGTCAGCGCGGGGTCGGTGGCCGTGCTGGTCGCCGTATAGCCGCGTACCGCATTGCCGAAGTCGGCCCACCAGGATGAGCCTCCGTTGACCGGGGCTGCGAGCAGCACGTTGGACACCCTGCCGTTGTTGGTGCAGCCCGTGAGCCCGGCACCGCGGATGTCGCGCGCCATCATCTCGAAAGCGATGCGCGACCCGTCCTGCACGTCGCCCAGCGCAACATTGGTGCGATAGGACTGCTGACCTGCCAGAAACACGCTGACCACGCCTGAAATCACGATCAGGCCCAGCAGCATGGCGATCATCAATTCGATCAGGGCGAAACCGCTTGCGCCACGCGCCTTGCATCGACACCAGGCGCCTGATGCTCTCGGTCGCGACATCCTTTTCCCGGTCGTCATCACAGCATGCCCTCGGTAACGACCTGCTGGGCATTGCTGCCGCCGACGCCGGAGCGGCTGTCGTCGAATGTGATGGTTACGGTGCAGTCTCCGGTGTTGCTGCACTTGATGGCACCGGTAGTGCTCGCAGCCGCACCAAGCCGGTTACCCAGTTCCGCGCACCATTGATTGAGTTGCCAGGTGGCCAGCGTGGTACCCGCCGCCGGGCACGCATTGGCCTTGATCGGGGTCGTGCCGGTGTTGTAGGACCCGGCCCGGGCATTGGCGATGTCCGCCCGCATGGCGTCCTGGATCGAGTAGCTGGCGATGACCGCCATGCTGCGCGCCATCGCGCTGTTGTTGGTGGACAGCGACACCACCTGCAACGCGGCGACGCCCAGAAAACCGATCGACAGCACCAGCACCGCCACCATCACCTCGATGAGGCCGACGCCGGATTGTGTCCTGCGAAGACCGCAGGATAGGCACTTCGACGGATCGGACACCTCGCCGGCGTACCAGGGAAACCCCGCGGGCACCTGTTCGGCGAGCCCGTGCGCCACCCTGCTCCCGCTCGTCGATACGCGGGAAACGGCATGAATGAGCATATCGCTCATGGGCACGCTCCTGTCGTGGTGGTGGTGACCAGGATGGAGCCGGCAGTCATGTTGATCAGGCGATGGTTGTTGGTGCTGATCGAACTGGTGCAGATGTCGGCAACCAGACCGGCATAAGGCGTCGTGGTGCCGGCGGCCTGCGCCAGCCCCTGCCCGCTGTAGCGCAACGCCTGCATGCTGCCGTTGAGCTTCAGCGGGGCGACGATGCCGACAACGGCAGTCCGCACCTGGTGGGCCGTGGGCGTAGTGCCGCCGATCAGCACGTACACCGCTCCGGGCTGGGTACTGGTATTGCATGCCGTACCCAGCGTATCGCTCGTATTGCTTGCCGCCGAGTCGCTGCACAGCTGGCTGGCCGCATTGCGCTGGATGGCCTCCATCCGCGCGAGATTGATCGCGCCGACCATGTCATTGGCGACCGTGGTGAGCTTGTTGGAGAGGGTCATGGTCTTGAAGCTGGGCACGGCGATCATGACCAGCACCAGCGCCACCGTCATGGTGATCATCAGCTCGACCAAGGTGAAGCCGCTTCGACGACACCCCGCAGCCACCGCCCCGGATCGCGGCATGAGCATGCCAGCGCGACCCGACGACCGATGGCACATACCTTCGGACGCCTGCGCTTCCATCCGCGAAACGCATGGCCGGCACGACAAGACTTGCATGGAATTCCCCCCGATATTCCAGAGTCGCACTGTAACCATTTCGTACCCCGCCCACCAGCTTCCAGCCGACAAGCGGTAGCATTTGTCCGACAAGCGGCCCATGCACGCCCACAAAACGTGATCGTGGTCGCCCTTCGCACCGGGGAATGTCCGCCAGGCGATCATGCGGCCCTGGCGACATCAGCCGGATACGGCTCGCGCAACAGCGGCAGCCATGGCGCCGCAGGACAGGCAGCGGTCCAAAACCGGGGCCCTAAAAAGGAAAAGGCCCGACTTCGAGAGTCGGGCCTTGCGCCAAGCGCTTGAATTTGGTGCCGGAAATAGGAATCGAACCTACGACCTACGCATTACGAATGCGCCGCTCTACCAACTGAGCTATTCCGGCTAAAGAGCCGCGGATTTTACGGTGCCGAAGGCTTTTGGCGCAAGCGCTTCAAAGGCTGGCCGAGGTGTTGCTGCCGTCGAGACGAAGCTCCTTGGGCAGGGCGAAGGTGATGTTTTCCGGTTCGCCATCGAGTTCGCGCACCGCGCCCGCGCCCCAGGACTGCAGGCGCGCGATCACCTCGCGCACCAGCTTTTCCGGGGCGGAGGCGCCGGCGGTGAGGCCGATGCGGGTGACGCCGTCGAGCCAGCTGCGTTCGATATGCTCGGCACCGTCGATCAGGAACGAACGGACGCCCTGCTTTTGCGCCAGTTCCCGCAGGCGATTGGAGTTCGAGCTGTTGACCGAACCCACCACCAGCATCAGGTCGACGGCGTCGGCGAGGCGGCGTACCGCATCCTGCCGGTTCTGGGTGGCGTAGCAGATATCGTCCTTGCGCGGCCCTTCGATGTCCGGAAACTTGTCGCGCAGGCCCTGGATGATGGCCTTGGTGTCGTCCACCGACAGCGTCGTCTGCGTCACGTAGGACAACTGCCGCGGAAACCTTGGCCGCAGGCTGTCGACCGACTCCAGCGATTCGACCAGCAGGATCTCGCCGACGTTATCGGCATTCCACTGCCCCATGGTGCCTTCGACTTCCGGATGGCCGGCGTGGCCGATCAGCACCACGCTGCGACCGATACGGCCGAGTCGAGCCACCTCCATATGCACCTTGGTGACCAGCGGACAGGTGGCGTCGAACACCTTGAGATGGCGTTGTTCGGCCTCCTCGCGCACCGCCTGCGACACGCCGTGGGCGCTGAAGATCACCGTGGCGCCGTCGGGCACTTCGTGCAGCTCCTCGACGAACACCGCGCCGTCGGCACGCAGCTTGTCGACCACATAGCGATTGTGCACCACCTCGTGGCGCACGTAGATCGGCGCCCCGTAGGACTCCAGCGCACGCTCGACGATCGCGATCGCGCGATCGACGCCGGCACAGAACCCGCGGGGGTTGGCGAGCAGGATGTCCAAACTGACCTCGACTCAGAATCCCGTAGGAGCCCGCTTGCGGGCGATGCTTTCTCTTTGCGGCCTGCAGGGCAAGAGCATCGCCCGCGAGCGGGCTCCTACGCACAGTAGGGCTGCGATTATCGCACGCCGTCACCGGGCTTGCCGGCGAACAGGCCAAACACGATCAGCATCACCGCGCCCACGGTAATGCCGCTGTCGGCGACGTTGAAGACGGCGAAGCTCCACTGCCGGAAATAGAACTGGATGAAATCGGTCACATACGCGGCATGCAGGCGATCGATCAGGTTGCCCAGGGCGCCGCCGATGATCAGCGCCAGCGGCATCGCGGTACGCCAGTCGCTTCGTGGCGTGCGCGCCAACCACGTCGCCAGCACCGCGCTGACCAGCACGGCCAGCCCGACGAAGAACCAGCGCTGCCAGCCGTCGCTGCCGGCCAGGAAGCTGAAGGCGGCGCCGCTGTTGAAGGTCAGCGTCCAGTTCAGCAGGCCGGGGATCACCGCATGCGGCAAGCCCGCCGGCTGCAGCGCGTGGACCGCCAGCCACTTGCTGAGCTGGTCCAGCGCGATGACCACGGCGGAAAGCCACAGCCAGCGGGTTGCATTGGATTTGGATGTCATGGGAGGTGGATTACCCGATGGTTTGCTTGAATGCCGATGGATAATGGATCACCGGTAGAAGCGCACCCTGTGCGCGATTGCTGTGGCTATGCGATGAAGGGCAATCGCGCACAGAGTGCGCTCCTACACGGGCTAGGTCAGAACCAGCGGCGGTCCTCGCCCGGACCCTCGACGTTGCCGACGCACCGCCCGCACAGTTCGGGATGCTCCGGGTGGCTGCCGACATCGTCGCGGCGATGCCAGCAACGCACGCATTTCGCCGCCTCGTTGACGCTGGCCGAAACCCACGCATCGGCGCCTTCGACCTCGGTCAGCACGGCGTTCTCCGGCTGCCCGCCGGCCAGGTCCAGTCGCAGTTCGGAGGTGATGAAGAAGAAGCGCAGCTCGTCCGCCATTGGCGCATAGCGCTCGACCATGGCCTGGTCGGCATGAATCACCAGCTTCGCTTCCAGCGCCGCGCCGATCTGCTCGGCCTTGCGCATGCCTTCGAGCACGCGCGAGGCGCTGTCGCGCATCACCAGCAGGTCGGCCCAGTAGCGGCGCTGCGCGGGCGAACCCTGGGTGGCGGCCAGGCCGTCGTACCAGGTCTCGAACAGCACGCTCTCGCCGCGCTGGCCCGGCAGCGCCTGCCAGATCTCCTCGGCGGTGAAGCTCAGCACCGGCGCCAGCCAGCGCGTGAGCGCCTCGGCGATGCGGTACATCGCGCTCTGCGCGCTGCGGCGGCCGCGACTCTCGGTCGGCATGGTGTAGAGCCGGTCCTTGGTGATATCCAGATACAGGGCGCCCAGCTCGTTGGTGCAGAAGTTCTGCACCCGCGACACCACTTCGGGAAAATCGTAGCGCTCGTACGCGGCCAGCACCGCCTGCTGCACGTCGTGGGCCTGCTGCACCGCCCACTGGTCCAGCAGCAGGCTGTCCGCGACCGGCAGCAGGTGTCGCGCCGGATCGAAGCCGTCCAGGTTGCCGAGCAGGAACTTGGCCGTGTTGCGGATGCGCCGGTAGGTGTCGGACACGCGCTTGAGGATCTCGTCGGAAACGGTCATCTCGTTGCGATAGTCGGCCGAGGCCACCCACAGCCGCAGCACGTCGGCACCCAGGGTATCCATCACCTTCTGCGGCGCCACCACATTGCCGAGCGACTTGGACATCTTGCGGCCGTTCGCGTCCACCGCGAAGCCGTGGGTGAGCACTTCGCGGTAGGGCGCACGGGCGAAGATCGCCGACGAGGTCAGCAGCGACGACTGGAACCAGCCGCGATGCTGGTCGGAGCCCTCCAGGTACATCACCTTGTAGTGCGCGGCGTGCCCCTGCTGCAACTCGGGTCGCTCGCCGATCACCGCGAAATGCGTCACCCCCGAATCGAACCAGACATCCAGCACGTCGGTGACTTTTTCGTAATCGCCCGCCTCCCCGCCCAGCAGCTCGGCGGGATCGAGCGAAAACCAGGCATCGACGCCGCCCTGCTCCACTTTCAGCGCGACCTGCTCCAGCAGCTCGACCGAGTGCGGATGCGGCTCCTGCGTGGCCTTGTGCACGAACAGCGCGATCGGCACGCCCCAGGTGCGTTGGCGCGAGATGCACCAGTCCGGCCGCCCGGCGATCATGCCGGCGATGCGCTCCTCGCCCCAGCTCGGCACCCAGCGCACGCCCTTGATCGCGGTGAGCGCGGTCTCGCGCAGGTCCGCCTGCTCCATCGAGATGAACCACTGCGGGGTGGTGCGGTAGATCACCGGCGTCTTGTGCCGCCAGCAGTTGGGGTAGCTGTGCTCGATCCTGGCAAAGGCCAGCAGCACGCCGCGCTGGCGCAGCACGTCGACGACCGCCTCGTTGGCCTTCCAGATGTGCATGCCAGCGAGCTCGACGCCATCGGCCGACGGCGTGTCCGGGCGATAGGTACCGCGCGGCTCGACATAGTTGAGCAGGCCGATGCCGTATTCGCGCGATACCAGGAAATCCTCGACGCCATGGTCGGGCGAGGTGTGCACGGCACCGGTACCGTCGTCGGCCGAGACGTGTTCGCCGAGGATCACCGGCACGTCGCGCGCATAGAACGGATGGCGCAGCATCATGCCCTCCATCGCCTGCCCCAGCGCATGGCCGAGCACGCTGACGTGCTCCAGGCCATAACGCTGCGTCGCCTTCTCCACCAGCGCACTGGCGATCACCAGCAGCACCCGCCTGCCCGCGCGCGGCGGACCCTCGACCAGGGCATATTCCAGGTCGGCACCGAGCGACACCGCCTGGCTCTCCGGCAGGGTCCATGGCGTGGTGGTCCAGATCGGGATGGCCACCAGCGCCCCCTTCGCCTGCACCCCGAACTTCGCCGCCAGCTCGTCGCCATCCAGCGCGTCATAGGCCACGTCGACGGCCGGCGAGACCTTGTCGCCGTATTCGATCTCGGCTTCGGCCAGCGCCGAGGCACAGTCGAAGCACCAGTACACCGGCTTGGCGCCGCGCACGACATGACCGTTCGAGACGATCCGCGCCAGCGCACGCAACATGTCGGCCTCGTAGCTGAAATCCATCGTGCGGTACGGCCGCTGCCAGTCGCCGAGCACGCCCAGCCGCTTGAAGTCGCGGCGCTGCGCATCGACCTGCTCGGCGGCGTACTCGCGGCATTTCTGCCGGAACGCGGCGGCGTCGAGCTTGTCGCCCGGCTTGCCGAATTTCTTCTCGACCGCGATCTCGATCGGCAGGCCGTGGCAATCCCAGCCGGGCACGTAGGGCGCGCGCTGGCCGGACAGCAGCTTGGACTTGACCACCATGTCCTTGAGGATCTTGTTCACCGCATGACCGATATGGATCGAGCCGTTCGCATACGGCGGACCGTCATGCAGCACGAACACGCTGTCGCGATCGGCGGTCATCCGCTGGATCTGCGCGTAGCGGTCGACCCGCTCCCACTCGGCCAGCCATAGCGGCTCACGCTTCGGCAAATCGCCGCGCATCGGGAATGCCGTCTGCGGCAGGTTGATCGTGCTCTTGTAGTCCTGGGTCATTGCCTGAGTGCCATCAATGAAATGTTGCCGTCCGCCGGTGGGCGGACAAAGGATTCAACGGTAAACGATACGGCCATGGACCGGAATACGTCTCACGGCTCGGCCAGTCGCGGATTCATGCCCAGCAGCTCGCGCGCCAGGCGGGAATCCTGCGCCATCTGCGCCTTCAGCGGCTCCAGCCCATCGAATTTCTGCTCGTCGCGCAGCTTGGCCACGAACTCGACCCCCATCCGCCGGCCATAGAGATCGCCTTCGAAATCGAACAAATGCACTTCCAGCAGGGGCTGGCTCACCTGGTTGACGGTCGGGCGCACACCCAGGCTGGCGACACCCGGCCAGCTGCACTCGCTCTCGCCCAAGCCGACGCGAACGGCGAAGATGCCGCGCAGCGGGCTGACCCGCTGCGGCAGGTGGATGTTGGCGGTGGGGTATCCCAGGGTCCGGCCGAGCTGGTTGCCGTATTCGACCTTGCCCTCGATCACGAACGGTCGCCCCAGCAGGGGCTCGGCACCGGCAAACTCGCCGGCTGCCAGCAGGGCGCGCACCCGGCTGGCGGAGACCCGCGCACCGTCGATCTGCACCACCGGCATCGTGCAGGCGGCAAAACCCGACGACGCGCCCAGGCGCTCCAGCATCGCCACGTCGCCCGCGCGCCGGTGGCCGAAACGGAAATCCGCCCCCACCCACACTTCGCGCGCCGCCAATCGCTCGACCAGCACGCGCTGCACGAAGGTCTCCGCCGACATCCCGGTCAACGCCGCATTGAAACGCAACAGCAGGGTATGCTCCATTCCCGCCGCCGCAAAGCCTTTCAATTTCTCGCGGATGCTGGACAGCCGCGGCAGCGGCTCGGCCGAGAAAAAAGCCCGCGGCAGCGGCTCGAAGCTGACCACGACAGGGCTGCAGCCCAACACCTGCGCGCGCTCGCGCACGCGGGCCAGCAAGGCCTGGTGCCCTCGATGCAGCCCGTCAAATGCGCCTACCGCGATCACGCTGCCGCGCGGCGCCAGGCACGGGCCCGCGACATCCCTGGAAAGTCTCATCATGGCGTGAGTATAACGGTCAGGCACTGCCTGCAACGCCCTCGGGCCGGCCACCGCGAGCCGTCACGCCGCGCGCAGATCGCGCAGGCGAAAGCCGCCCGCGAACAGCATGCCGAGGTAACTCGCGCCGCCCGCCACCACCAGCACCGCCAGGTGCCAGATGCGGGTGTGCACCGCCACCTGCGACCACTCCGGCCACCACCAGCGTCCCACCAGCAGCACCAGCGCCATCACCGCGCAGGCCGGCAACAACCGCAGCCAGTGGCGCGCCCAGCCGGGCTGGTGCCGGTACACGCCGGCCTGCTTCAGCCAATGCCACAACAGCAGAAAGTTCAGGTAGCTGGACAAGCTGCTGGCCACCGCCAGCGCCACGTGCAGACCCGGCACCCGGGCGATTCCCTCCAGCCAGCCCAACCGGTGCAACGCCGGCGGCGCCCACAGCTCGAACAGCAGCACGATGAACAGGAAGTTGAAAAGCATGTTGGCGACCAGTGCCGCGACCCCCGCCCGCACCGGCGTGCGCGTGTCCTGCCGCGCGTAAAACGCCGGCAACAGGATCTTCACCAGCGCATACGCCGGCAGGCCGGCGCTGAGCGCCATCGTGGACAGCGTCGTCATGTGCGCATCGAACGCGGTGTAATGGCCGTTCTGGAACAGCGTGGTCACCAGCGGCTCGGCCAGCAACAGGAGCGCCAGCATGGCCGGCAGCGAGATCAACAGGGTCAGCCGCAAGCCCCAGTCCATCGCCCGGGAAAAGCCTTCCCGGTCGGTACCCACGTGATGCCGCGAAAGCGCCGGCAGGATCACCGTGCCCAAGGCCACGCCGAACACGCCCAGCGGCAGTTCCAGAAACCGCGTCGACTGCCACAGCCAGGTTTGCGAACCGGTGATCAGTAGTGAGATCACCGCGGTGTCGAGCAGCATGTTGAGCTGGGCTACCGATGAACCGAACAGGGTTGGCACCATCAGCTTCATGATCCGCCGGACCCCGGGATGGCTCCAGCCCCAGCGCGGCATGCCGAGCAGGTCGATGGCGCGCAACGACGGCAACAGGAACAGCAGTTGCACGATGCCAGCCAGCAGCACCGCCCAGCCCATCGCCATGATCGGCGTATGCAGCCGTGGCGCCACCCACAGGGCGGCCACGATCATGCATACGTTGAGGATCACCGGTGCCAGCGCCGGCAAGGCAAAGCGGTGAAAACTGTTCAGCGCCCCGCCGGCCAGCGCGGTCAGCGACACGAACAGGATGAACGGGAACGTCAGCCGGGTCAGCGCGCTGGTGAGTTCGAACTTGTACGGCTGGTCGAGTGCGCCGGGCGCGAAGGTGGCGGCGACCTGCGGCGCGAAGATCAACCCCAGTGCCACCACCACCAGCAGGATGCCGCCCAGGGTGCCCGACACGCGCGCCATCAGCTCCTTCAGCTGCGCATGGGTCCCGGTTTCCTTCACCTCGGTGAATACCGGCACGAAGGCAGTGGAGAACGACCCCTCGGCGAACAGCCGGCGCATGAAATTGGGAATCCGAAACGCGATCACGAAGGCGTCGGTGGCTGCGCTGGCGCCGAAGACGTGGCTCATCGAGATGTCACGCAGCAATCCCAGGACACGCGAGACCATGGTCATGCTGCTGAACGAGAGCAGGCCGCGGAGCATGCTGGGGGACTTCATCGGGCTGTCATGACCTTCTGCGGCTGCCGGGCGGTGGCGTAGTTTGACAGCCGGCGCAGGCAAGATGACAGCCCGTTTTATGGCAGAATGCAGCCCGTGCCGGCGGCACAGCGCCCCGATGCCCGCCGCGGGCCGTGTTCCAGCGGCCAAATGATTGACGCAGCGGAGATTCAACCGCATAATTGCCGTCTTTTTCCACCCTTAACACTGCATCCCGGAGTTCTACCTTGGCCAACATCAAGTCCGCGAAGAAGCGCGCGCGCCAGTCCGAACAGCGCCGCCTGCGCAACATCAGCGCTCGTTCCATGGTCCGTACCGCCCTGAAGAAGGTCGTCAAGGCCATCGAGGCCAAGGACAAGGCGGGCGCCATCGCCGCGTTCACCGTCGCCCAGCCGGTGATGGACCGCTACGCCGCCCGCGGCCTGATCCATAAGAACAAGGCCGCCCGTCACAAGAGCCGCCTCAACGCGAAGATCCGCGAACTGGCGTAAGCCGGCGCCGCGATTCGGGTTGACGGGGAAGCCGGCGCAAGCCGGCTTTTTCGTGGGTGATTCTTGTAGGAGCCCGCTGGCGGGCGATGCTTTTCGTCATGTAACGAAGAGCATCGCCCGCGAGCGGGCTCCTACGGGGAGCGCCGCATGCCTGGCGTCACTCGCCGCGCCGCGGCCGGAACTCCAGCGGCGTCGGCTCACCTGTCCGTGCCGCCGCCGGTCGCTTCGGGCCGCAGGCACCGCAGGTGCTGCAGCCATCGCTGCAATCCCCGGTCGCTTCCTTTGGCTGCAGCTGCCGGGCGAAGGCCCGTACCCATGCGCTGCGCCCGGGCCGGCCGTAGCGGATCGATGTAGCGGCCAGCCAGCGGTTGGTCAGCTTCGGCGCCAGCTTGCGCAACACGATCAGCACGCTGGCCAGCACCACCAGTCCGACGATCACGTACTGCAGCAGCAGGCCCGCACTCATGACAGCAACCTCGCCAGCTGATAGACGATGAAGGACGCCGCATAGGCCAGCACGAACATGTAGCTGAACGAGATCGCCACGTTGCGCCACGAGTTGGTCTCGCGGCGAATCAAGGCCAGGGTCGACATGCACTGCGGCGCATAGGCAAACCACACCAGCAGCGACAGCGCGCTGGCCAGCGAAATCTGGCCGGCCAGCGCATGTTCCAGGCCGCCGGGGCTCTGTCCGCCCACCAGGTAGACGGTGGCCAGCGCCGCCACCGCCGTCTCGCGCGCGGCGAAGGCGGGGATCAGCGCCAGGCTGATCTCCCAGTTGAAGCCGATCGGCGCAAAGATGAATTGCAGGCCACGGCCGATATAGCCGGCAAAGCTGTAATTGATGGCCGGACCGGTGGCACCCACCGGCGGTCCCGGGAAGGTCGAGATGAACCACATCAGCACGGTCAGCCCGAGGATCACGCCGGTGAGGCGCCTCATGAAAATCGCGCCGCGCTCGTACAGGCCGATCGCCACATCGCGCAGCTTGGGCATCCGGTACGAGGGCAGCTCCATCAACAAGGCATGCTCGCTCTTGTCGCGACGGAGCCGTTTCATCACCCAGCCGACCGCCATCGCGCCCAGGATGCCGGCCAGGTACAACGCGAACAGCACGATCCCCTGCAGGTTGAACAACCCCACCTTGCGCGCCGGGATGAAGGCGCCGATCAGCAGTGCATACACCGGCAACCGGGCCGAACAGGTCATCAGCGGCGCGATCAGGATGGTGGCGAGGCGATCGCGCGGGTCCTGAATGCTGCGCGTGCCCATGATGCCGGGGATGGCACAGGCGAAACTCGACAGCAACGGAATGAACGAACGCCCGGTCAGCCCCACCGACAGCATCAGCCGATCGAGCAGGAAGGCCGCGCGCGGCAGGTAGCCCGACTCCTCCAGGGTGAGGATGAACAGGAACAGCACCAGGATCACCGGCAGGAAGCCGATCACCGTGCCCAGCCCGCCGAACAGGCCGTTGACCACCAGGCTCTGCAGCGGCCCGGCCGGCATCGCCACCGCCACGTGCTCGCCCAGCCAGCCGAACGCGCCACCGATCAGGTCGCTCATCGGCTTGCCGGCGGCATAGACCGCCTGGAACACCAGGAACATGACCACGGCCAGGATGGCCAGGCCGAATACCGGGTGCAGCGCCCAGCGATCCAGCGCATCGTCCAGCGCCGCGGTGGCGCGCGGCATGCGCACCGTCGCCGCCAGCAGCTCGCGTACCTGCGCGTGCAGGTCGGCGCGACTGGCCGCGTCATCCGGCTGCACTGGCGCCGCCGGCGGCACCTCGCCATCCACCCGCGCGATCAGCGCCCGTGCGCCACCTCGCTTGACGGCCACGGTCTCCACCACCGGCAGGCCGAGCCGGCGCTGCAGCTCGGGCACGTCGATGACGATGCCGCGCGCCCGCGCGGTATCCATCATGTTCAACGCCAGCACTACCGGTCGGCCCAGGCGCCTGACCTCCAGCACGAAGCGCAGGTGCAGGCGCAGGTTGGTGGCGTCGGCCACGCACACGATCAGGTCCGGCGGCAGCTCGCCCGGGTAGTTGCCGGCGCAGACGTCGCGGGTGATCTGCTCGTCCGGGCTGTTCGCCTCGAGGCTGTAGGTGCCCGGCAGGTCGAGGATATGCAGCACCCGCCCCGATGGCGCGGTGAAGCGGCCCTCCTTGCGTTCCACCGTGACGCCGGCGTAGTTGGCGACTTTTTGCCGGCCGCCGGTAAGCTGGTTGAACAGCGCCGTCTTGCCGCAGTTCGGGTTGCCGACAAGGGCGATGCGCAGGGTCGACGCGCTCATGCCGCCGCCTCGCTGCGCACGCCGACCCGGGCCGCCTCGGCACGACGCAGGGCGAACCGGGTGAAGCCGATCTGGATCAGCAGCGGATCGCCGCCCATCGGCCCCACCGCCACCACCCGCACCGGCTCGCCTGCGACAAAGCCCAGGTCGCGCAGGCGCTGGGCGATCGGATCGGCCGCATGCGCGTCGTCCACGCGGTCGACCACGGCGGGGGCACCCTTGGGCAAATCGGACAGACGCACGGGCTGGATTCTCAAATAAGAATAGTTCGCATTGTAGACCTTCGCCCGCTTCGCTGCATCACGCCAATTGCCGCACCCCCGGTGCGTTTATCATCGCGTTATTTGCCGCCCCGGATCCACGATGACCGACTCCATCCTCAGCGAGCGCCGCGGCTCGACCGCCTGGCTCACCCTGAACCGCCCGCAGATCCACAACGCGTTCGACGATGCGCTGATCGCGGCGCTCACCGACGCGCTGGCCGCCGCCGACGCCGACCCGGCCGTGCGCACGGTGGTGCTTACCGGCAACGGCAGCTGCTTCTCCGCCGGCGCCGACCTCAACTGGATGCGCGGCATGGCCGCCGCCAGCGAGCAGGAGAACCGCGAGGACTCGCTGCGCCTGGCGCGGCTGATGCGCACCTTGCAGTTCCTGTCCAAGCCCACCCTCGCCCGCGTCAACGGCGCCGCCTATGGTGGCGGCGTGGGCCTGGTCGCCTGCTGCGACATCGCCATCGGCGTGGACAGCGCCAAGTTCGCGCTGTCGGAAGTGAAGCTGGGCCTGGTGCCGGCGGTGATCTCGCCCTACGTGATCGCCGCGATCGGCCTGCGCGAGGCGCGCCGGCTGTTCGTCACCGGCGAGGTGTTCGACGCCATCGAGGCGCAGCGCATCGGCCTGCTGCACGCGACGGTATCCACCGGCGAACTGGATGAGGCGATCGAGCGCCAGCTGTACCTGCTGGCCAAGGCCGGTCCGCTGGCCCAGCGCGAAGCGAAGCAGCTGGCGCTGCGCATCGGCGGCGCCGACCCGGCGCGGGCCGAGCGCATCGACAGCGAAAACGCCGAGCTGATCGCCCGCCTGCGCGTGTCGCCGGAAGGCCAGCACGGCCTGGGCGCCTTCCTCGACAAGCGCGCGCCGGCGTGGGTCGGCCAGCCGTAGGAGCACCCCGTGCGATCTGCTAGCTTTAGACGATTTGCATCGCCACCCAACGGCTCCAGGAATCCCGCATGTTCGAACGCGTACTGATCGCCAACCGCGGCGAAATTGCCTGCCGCGTGATCCGCAGCTGCCGCCGGCTCGGCATCCACAGCATCGCGGTGTATTCGGAGGCGGACCGCGACGCGCAGCACGTGCGCCTGGCCGACGAGGCCTGGCCGATCGGCGGCCCACTGCCGGCCGAGTCCTACCTGCGCATCGAGGCGATCCTCGACGCGGCGAAGAAGAGCGGCGCCCAGGCGATCCACCCCGGCTACGGTTTCCTGTCCGAGAACACCGCCTTCTCGCGCGCCTGCCAGCAAGCCGGCATCGTGTTCATCGGCCCCGACCCCGAGAGCATCGAGGCGATGGGCTCCAAGGCCGCCGCCAAGCACCTGATGGCGAAACACGCCGTGCCGCTGGTGCCCGGCTACGACGGCGACGAACAGGACAACGGCTACCTCGCCGCGCGTGCGCATGACATCGGCTACCCGCTGATCATCAAGCCCTCGGCCGGCGGCGGCGGCAAGGGCATGCAGATCGTGCGCTCGGACGCCGAGTTTCCCGAGGCGCTGGCCACCGCCCAGCGCGTGGCGCTGGCCGCGTTCGGCGACGCCAGCATGCTGCTGGAGCGTTACATCGAGCAGCCGCGCCACATCGAGTTCCAGGTGTTCGGCGACCGCCACGGCCAGGTGATCCACCTGGGCGAGCGCGAATGCTCGGCGCAGCGCCGCTACCAGAAGGTGCTGGAGGAAACGCCCTCGCCCTTCCTCACGGCCTCGACGCGCGCCGCAATGGGTGCCGCCGCGGTCGCCGCCGCGCGCGCGGTGGACTACGTCGGCGCCGGCACGGTGGAGTTCATCGTGGCGCAGGACGGCACGTTCTTCTTCATGGAGATGAACACGCGCCTGCAGGTCGAGCACCCGGTCACCGAACTCACCCACGGCATCGACCTGGTCGAATGGCAGCTGCGCGTGGCGAACGGCGAAGCGTTGCCGCTCGCACAGGGTGAAGTGGCCTCGAACGGCCACGCCATCGAAGTGCGCCTGTACGCCGAAGACCCGGACCAGAACTTCCTGCCCGGCTCCGGCAAGCTGCAGACGCTGCGCCTGCCCGCGCCGTCGGCGCACGTGCGCCTCGACGGCGGTGTGGTCGAGGGCGACACCGTGACGATCTTCTACGACCCGATGATCGCCAAGCTGATCGTGTTCGACCAGGACCGCCCGCAAGCGCTGCAGCGGCTGCGCGAAGCGCTGGCGGCGTGCGAGATCGTCGGCCCGAAATCGAACATCGGCTTCCTCGAACGGCTGGTGCGGCACCCGGCGGTGGTCGAGGGGCGCATCGACACCGGCTATCTCGACCGCCACCTCGACGAATTCCTGGTCGGCGACGTGGCGCCGACCGACCCGGTGCTGTTCGCCGCCGCCACCGCCGCGCTGCTGCACGAGGAAGCATCCATGGCCGGCGCCGCAACCGACCCGCATTCGCCGTGGGCGCGCGCCGATGCCTGGCGCATCGGCCACGCCGGCAAGCGCATCGTGGCACTGACCTCGCGCGAACGGCGCTTCGAGATCGAAGCGCACGGCCATGCCGGCGACTACCGGCTGTGCCACGGCGAGACGGGCTGCGAAGTGCGCGGCGCGCGCCTGGCCGACGACGGCCTCAGCGCCCGCTTCGACGGCGAGGCGCGCCGCGTGCCGCTGCACAGCGACGCCGCCCGCGTGCTGCTGCACGACGCCCGCGGCCAGCGCTACAGCTTCAGCCGCGCCGCCGCGTTCGCCTGGGAGGCGAAGGACGCCGCCGGCGGCAACCAGGTGATCGCGCCGATGCCGGGCCGCATCGTGTTGGTCAAGGCGAAGGCCGGCGACACGGTCGAACAAGGCCAGGAACTGCTGGTGATGGAGGCGATGAAGATGGAGCTGGCCTTGAAGGCGCCACGCGCCGGCACCATCGAAAGCGTCAGCGCCTCGCAAGGCGAATTCGTCGAGGCCGACGCCGTGCTGGTGCGTTTTGCCGAATAACCCGTAGGAGCCCGCTTGCGGGCGATGCTCTTGGCTCTTGCGAATCCCAAATCCCGAATCCCGAATCCCGCACCAAGAGCATCGCCCGCAAGCGGGCTCCTACACGTCGACACCGGAGTTCTCCATGAACGCTTCCAACCACGTCCGCATCGTCGAAGTCGGCGCCCGCGACGGCCTGCAGAACGAGAAGACCCTGCTGCCGGCCGGGGTGAAGATCGCGCTGATCGACCGGCTCTCCGCCACCGGCCTGCGGACGATCGAGGCGACCAGCTTCGTCAGCCCGAAATGGGTGCCGCAACTGGCCGATGCAGCCGAGGTATTCACCCGCATCCGCAAGGTGCCGGGCGTGAGCTACCCGGTGCTGGTGCCGAACCTGCAGGGCTACCAGCGCGCACGCGAGGTCGGCGCGCGTGAGGTCGCGGTGTTCACCGCCGCCTCGGAGGCTTTCAACCGCAAGAACATCAACGCCTCGATCGACGCGTCGATCGAGCGCTTCATCCCGGTCATCGAGCAGGCCCGGGCCGACGGGGTGACGGTGCGCGGCTACGTCTCCACCGTGCTCGGCTGCCCGTACCAGGGCGAGGTGCCGGTGGCCGACGTGGTGCGCGTGGCGCAGCGCATGTACGAGCTGGGCTGCGGCGAAATCTCGCTGGGCGACACCATCGGCGTCGGCACGCCGGCGAAGGCGCGCGCGATGCTGCGCGCGGTGGCGCAGGAAGTGCCGATGAGCGCGCTGGCGGTGCATTTCCACGACACCTACGGCCAGGCGCTGGCCAACATCCTGGCCTGCCTGGAGGAAGGCGTGCGCGTGGTCGACAGCGCCGTCTCCGGCACCGGCGGCTGCCCGTATGCCAAGGGCGCCACCGGCAACGTGGCCAGCGAGGACGTGATCTACATGCTGCATGGCCTGGGGCTGGAGACCGGCATCGACCTCGACCTGCTGGTCGCCACCGGCGCCTGGCTCGCCGCCCAGCTGCACAAGGAAACCGCCAGCCGGGTCACCCGCGCGCGCACCGCCGCAGCCTGATCGTCCACCCACCCTCACGAAGCCAGCCCATGTCCGAGACCTTGCGCATCCGCCCGATCGAGCCACGCGACGACGCGACAATGGCCGCCATCATTCGCCGGGTGATGCCCGAATTCGGGGCCGACGGCCCGGGTTTCGCGATCCACGACACGGAAGTGGACAGCATGTCCGACGCCTACGCGCAACCGCGTTGCAGCTACTTCGTGGTGGAGCACCGGGGCGTCGTGGTCGGTGGCGCCGGCGTGGCGCCGCTGGCGCACGGGGCGGCCGACGTCTGCGAGCTGCGCAAGATGTACTTCCTGCCCGAGGCAAGGGGGATCGGCGCCGGCAGCGCCATGATCCAACGCTGCCTGGAAGCGGCGCGGCAGCATGGCTTCAAGCGCTGCTACCTGGAAACGCTCACCGGCATGGATGCCGCGCAGGCGCTGTACGCCCGCAGCGGCTTCCACGCGCTGTGCAGCCCGATGGGCGGCACCGGCCATCACGGCTGCGACCGTTTCTACCTGCGCGATCTGTGAGCAGGGCCATGGCCACCCGCGAACCCGAGGTCGACGCCGGCATCGCCCGCTGCGCCGCCCCCGCGCAACCGCTCCTCGCCCATCTGCGCGAATGGCTGCCTGCCGCGGAGGAAGGACCTGGAGGAGCGGCTGGCGGCCGGCAAGCGACGAAACCGGAAATACCAGCCATGCCGAAGGGGCGTGAACCATGATACGTGTCGCAGGCAGCGAGGATGCCCAGGCCATCCATGCGATCTACTGTCCCAGCGTGATCCACGGCGCGGCCACCTTCGAGACGCTGGTACCGACCGTGGAAGACATGCGCGAGCGTCTTCGCACACGGCTGCAGCACTATCCGTGGCTGGTCTGGGACGAGGGCGGCACGGTGCTGGCCTATGCCTACGCCGGGCGCTTCCGCGAGCGCGCCGCCTACGACTGGATCGCCGAAACCTCGATCTATGTGCACCCCGACGCCCAGCGCCGCGGCATTGCACGGCGGCTGTATGGCTGCCTGCTGGAGGCGATGCGCCTGCAGGGCATCACCCAGGCCGTGGGCGTGATCACCCTGCCCGGCGAGGTCAGCGTGGCGCTGCACCAGGGCATGGGATTCAGTCCCGCCGGCGTCTGGCGGCAGTGCGGGTACAAGCAGGGCCGCTGGTGGGACGTGGGCGTGTGGCAGAAGACCCTGCAGCCCGCGGCGGCCTCGCCTTCGCCGCCTGTCCCGTTTCCGCAACTGCGCCACTCGGCCCGCCTGCAGCAGCTGCTCGATGACCCTGCCTCGGCCACCGGCAGGCCGTAACCCGCGCCGCCCGCGAAAAAAAGCACCGCGGTGACGGCGGGGCCTTTTCCTGGCAACGTTCGCCGCGCCGCCTCAGTGATGCAGCAGCAGGTCCGCGATGATGCCGCTGGTGATGGCCACCAGCAGGAAGTCGCCGTTGTCGCTGCGCACCCAGCGATATCCACGCGGCGGTTCGCGCAGGTGATCCCTGCGCCAGTCCTCGACCACGTAGGGCCCGCCGCGATACTCGACCGGCATGTAACCACCCCGGCGATACCAGCCTTCGTCGCGACCGCGCTCATACATGCCGTGGCGCCCATGATCGCGATCATGGCCATAGGCATAAGCGTGGCCATTGCCGTGGCCATTCCAGCGGCCGTTTCCATGGCCGTTTCCGTGGTCGTTTCCATGGCCATTCCAGTGGCCGCGCTCGTCGTCGTTACGTTCGTCGCGCCGCTCGTCGCGCCGGTCGTTCCGGTGGTCGTGGCGGCCGTCCTGCTGACCGTCCTGGTAACCATTGTCCTGGCCCCGGTAGTCCTGCCCCACCGGCTGTGCCACCGCCACCGCACCACATGACAGCAGCAGCGTGCCGCCGATCAACCATGCACCCCATGACTTCTTCATATGCAAGCACACCCCTCTGTTTGTGATGGCAAAAACTTCGTGGCAGTCCGGCGAAACCCCTTCGCCCGGCATCGCCGCATTATCGCTGTCCATGAGCGGTTGCACCATCGCGAGCGGCGGGCGAACGCGACGTGAACAGGCTTGCCGCCGCCGTATCCCCGTTCACCTGGCAGCCATTTCGCCGGCGCCCCGCCGCTGGGCTACCATGCTCCTTTTTTGGCAGGCACATCACGATGCAGCTCAATCAGGTCAAGGCGATCATCACCGGCGGCGCCTCCGGTCTCGGTCACGCGGTGGCGCAGCACGTCGTCGCCAATGGCGGCAAGGTGGCGTTGTTCGACGTCAACGAGGACAAGGGGCACGCAGCGGCGAAGGCGCTGGGTGAGGCCGCCCGCTTCTTCCGCACCGACGTGACGTCGGAAGACGGCGTTGCCACCAACGTCGCGGCCGCGCACCATGCGATGGGCGGCCTGAACGTGGTGATCAACTGCGCCGGCATCCTCGGCGCCGGCCGCGTGCTGGGCAAGGAGGGCGCGATGCCGCTGGCCAATTTCGCCACCACGGTGATGGTCAACCTGGTCGGCAGCTTCAACGTCGCCAAGGCCGGCGCCGCGCTGATGCAAAACAATGCGGCCGGCGAGGACGGCGAGCGTGGCGTCATCATCAACACCGCCAGCGTCGCCGCCTACGAAGGCCAGATCGGCCAGGCCGCGTATTCCGCCTCCAAGGGCGGCGTGGTGGGCATGACCCTGCCGATGGCGCGCGAGCTGGCCCGTTTCGGCATCCGGGTGGCGACCATTGCCCCGGGCATCTTCTGGACCCCGATGGTCGACGGCATGCCCGAGGCGGTGCAGCAGTCGCTGGCCGCCTCGATCCCGTTCCCCTCGCGCCTGGGCCAGCCGGGCGAATACGCCGACACCGTCGCCTTCATTCTCGGCAACCGCTACATCAATGGCGAAACGATCCGCCTCGACGGCGCGGTGCGGCTGGCCGCAAAATAGCCGGGATCCGGGATTGGGGATTCGGGATTGGTACAACCCGCATCGCGCAAACCCGGACGCCCTCAGCTCAACAACGAATCTCCAATCCCAATCCCGAATCCCGACAAAAATGAAAGCTTCCGACGTCAAGAAAGGCAACGTGGTCGAACACGACGGCACCGTCTACCAGGTGCGCGACATCGAGCGCAGCTCGCCCAGCGCGCGTGGTGGCAACGTCACCTTCCGCTTCACCCTCTACTCGATCCCCGGCGGGCGCAAGTTCGACCTCAGCCTGCGCGCCGACGATGAACTGCGCGAAATGGACCTGATCCGCCGCGCCGCGAACTTCTCCTACATGGACGACGGTGCGTTCGTGTTCATGGATGCGGAGGACTACACCCAGTACCTGCTCTCGCCCGAGCTGGTCGGCGACAGCGCCGGCTACATCGTGGAAGGCATCGAGGGCTACTACGTGCAGCTGATCGACGAGGCGCCGGTCGGCCTGCAGGTGCCGAGCAGCGTGATCCTGACCGTGGTGGACACCGCCCCCGAAATGAAGGGCTCCAGCGCGACCAAGCGCAACAAGCCGGCCAGGCTCAACACCGGCATCGAAGTGCAGGTGCCCGAGTACATCAGCAACGACGAAAAGGTCTGGGTCAACACCATTACCGGTGAGTTTGCCGGCAGGGCGTGAAAGCGGGAGTGAGGGCAGGAGTGAGTGCGCAGGAGTGAGCAGTGAGAGAAGAGCCGTGACCCGGGCAAGCCTACCGTGCCAGCCGATCCGGCGCGCCATGCCTGCGTGGGACGAGAAGCAGGGCAACCGTGAGCTGCTTTTCTCTCACTGCTCACTCCTGCGCACTCACTCCTGACCACCCCATGCCCTCCACCGGCTATTCGCTGCGCCACCACGCGATCGAAAGCCTGACCGCCATCAAGCGGCCGGACGTGCCGTTGCAGGTGGTGCTCCGCAACGCCGCCGCCGTGATCCTGCCGCTGGGCATCGGCATCGCCAGCGGGCATGTGCAGGTCGGGCTGGGCGTGGCGGCGGGCGCACTGAACACCATGTTTTCCGACCAGCCGGGGCCGTACCGCCAGCGCATGCACCAGTTGCTGCTGGCGTCATTGGTGGCCGGACTGGCGTCCCTGGTCGGCCTTCTCGTCGGCGGCGAGCTGCCGCTGATGCTGCTCGCCACCGCCGCATGCGGCTTCTTCGGCGGGCTGCTGGTGGTGTTCGGCGTCGACACGGCGCGGGTGGGCATGACCAGCATGATCCTGCTGGTGGTCACCGCATCCACCCCCACCTCGCCCGCCGCCGCGCTGGGCGGCGCCGCGCTCATCTTTGCCGGCGGCCTGCTGCTCACCACGTTTTCGCTGGCGGGATGGCCGCTGCAGCGCTACTGGCCCGAGCGCCAGGCCGTGGCCAAGGTCTACGAAGGCCTATCCGCCATGGCCCTGCCGCAGGCGCGCGACGAGGCGGCTGTGCCCGCGCTGACCGAGGCCATGACCAGCCTCCAGTACACCTTGCTGGGTCGCCATCGGGCGCACGGTCGCGCCATGGAGGCGTTCGGCGTCCTGCTCGAACTGGCCGAGCGGATCCGGCTTGAGCTGATGGCGATGGACGAACTCGCCGACGATACCGCCACGTACCGCGGGTTCCGTCACGAGGCCTCGCGCGTGCTCGCCGCGATTGCCGAGGCCTTGCACCATGGCGATGCGCCCGAGCAGGCCAACGACGACCTGCGGACGCTGCGCGCCAGCGAACAGGCGCTGTTCGACGGCGACGGCAACCCCCATGGCCTGGCGGCACATGTCCATGCGCTGGCCGGCCAGCTCGCCGCCGCAGCACGCAATGCGGATTGGGCAGGCAGCCGCGGCGAACTCCGCGCGATGGCGGCCGAAACCCGCCTGCCCGAGTCGCTGCGCAGCAACTCGGCATGGGCCACGTTGCGCGCCGCGATGACGCCCCATTCGGTTGCGTTTCGCCATGCCGTTCGCATGGCCGTATGCCTCAGCGCCGCGCTGTGGCTGTCGCGACTGTTGCAGTTGCCGCACGGTTACTGGCTGCCGATGACCGCCGCCATCGTGCTGCGACCGGATTTTGCCGCCACCTTCAAGTTCGGCCTGCTGCGCGTGCTGGGCACCGTGTTCGGCCTGGTCATCACCACCGTGCTGTTGCACATCACCCCATACGACCCGTGGGCGCACCTGTTGCTGATGGCCCTGCTTTGCATGGCGTTCCGATACCTGGCCACTGCCCACTACGGCATTGCCGTCGCCGCGCTGACCGGCACCGTGGTGATCCTGCTCTCGTTCGATGGCGTCAACCCCGGCGAAGCGGTGATCGCCCGCGTCATCAATACGGCCTTCGGTTGCGGCATGGCGTTGCTGGCCTATGTCGCCTGGCCCACCTGGGAGCGTGGCCGCGCACGTGCTGCGCTGGCCGCGATGCTGGAAGCCTATGCCAGTTACCTGCGGTCGCTGGCGCGGCCGGACCAGCGCCGCGGGCGGCATGAGGCGCGCTCCGCCGCACGCACTGCGCGCATCAATGCGCAAGCCTCCATCGAACGCATGCGCGCCGAACCCGGCACGCCCGCGGAACTGCTGGCCACGGCCCACGCGCTGTTCGCCAACGGCAACCGCCTCGCGCGCAGCGCGATGACCCTCGAGGCGCTGCTCGACGACCTGTCCACGCTGCCTGGACAAGCCGAGATAAGACTGTTCATCGACACCCTCGCCGGCAGGGTGCAAACCGTCGCCGAAACGCTGCGCGGAAAATCCGCCCACCGCGATCTACCCGACCTGCGCCGCCTGCAGCGCCACCTGCTGCTGCAGCTCGACCAGCCCGACCGGCGCCCGGCAGCCGAACTGCTGGAGCGCGTCAGCGACCGCCTGGTCGACAATGTGAACACCCTCGTCCATGTCATGGAGCGGCCACCGGCGCTTGCTGCGCCCGCCGGTTGATACCGCCCAGGCAGCCATCGCGCGTGTGCGCTTGCAACGCGACGGGGCGGGCGGGAGGTTTTACACTCGGGAGATGCTGAAGATCGATTCCCACGCACACATCCTGCCCCGCGACTGGCCGAATCTGGCGGCCAAGTTCGGCGATGACCGCTTCCCGGTGATGACGCATACCGACGGCAGGCATCGCATCTACAAGGACAGCAGGTTCTTCCGCGAGGTGTGGGACTCGGCGTTCGACCCGCAGATGCGCATCGACGATTACGCCCGTTTCGGCGTCGACGTGCAGGTGATTTCCACCGTGCCGGTGCTGTTCTCCTACTGGGCGCCCGGCCACCAGGCGCTGGAGCTGCACCGCCACCTGAACAACCACATGGCCGAGCTGTGTCGCGACCACCCGCGCCATTACGCCGGCATCGGCACGGTGCCGCTGCAGGCGCCGAGCCTGGCGATACGCGAGCTGGAACGCTGCATCGACGAGCTCGGCCTGCAGGGCGTGCAGATCGGCTCGCACTGCGGCGACTGGAACCTCGACGCGCCCGAGCTGTTCCCCTTCTTCGACGCCGCCGCCGATCTCGGCGCGGCGGTGCTGGTGCACCCCTGGGACATGATGGGCGCGGCCAGCATGCCGAAATACTGGATGCCATGGCTGGTCGGCATGCCGGCCGAGCAGGCGCGCGCCGCCTGCTGCCTGGCCTTTGGCGGCGTGGTCGAGCGGCTGCCGAAGCTGCGCGTGATGCTGGCCCACGGCGGCGGCAGTTTCCCGGCCACCATCGGCCGCATCGAGCACGGCTTCAAGATGCGCCCGGACCTGGTCGCCACCGACAACCCGCGCAACCCGCGCGAGTATCTCAAGCGCTTCTACTTCGACTCCTGCGTGCATGACGACCGCGCGCTGCGGTACCTGCTGGATGTGACGAGCAGCAGCCAAGTCATGCTCGGCACCGACTATCCTTTCCCGCTGGGCGAGCAAGAGCCCGGCAGCGGCATCGAGGCACTGGGCCTGAGCGAAACCGACCGCGCCAGGCTGTTCCACGGCACCGCGCTCGAATGGCTGGGGTTGCCTCTTCATCGTTTTGTCCCCGACATCATCTCCTGAGGAATCAGCATGAGCTTCCCGCGCAACTCCACCTTGCTGGCGATGACCCTGGCCACGACCCTGCTGCTGGGCGGCACCGTCCATGCCGGCGAGGTCAGCATGGCCGGCGGCAGCGTCACCTTCCATACCCCGGACAACTGGCTGACCATCCTGCAAACCGAGGGGGACCCGGAAGCGCAGGTGTTTCAGGTGCCCGACCCCTCGCCTACCGGCAAGACCAGTCTCGCCCGCATCACGGTGACGGTGAAGCACGTACCGGACATCAGCAGCTTCCATCAATTCAGGGCCGAGGCCGATGCCAGGGCGATGGCCCTGCCCGGCTACAAGGTGGTCGCGGCAGCACCCGTGCCGGACAGCAACTTTTACACGGCGCGGGAGACTGGCACAGATTTCAGCTATGTCGAGCACTACTGGTTGAAGAACGGCCACGCGATCCAGCTGCGCTGCGTTCGACCCAGCAAGAGCCTCGCGGGCGCCACCTGGATGGCCAACTTCGACAAGGGTTGCGCCGCGATCGCCGCGCAACTGAAATAACCCTCCGCACATCCCGTAGGAGCGCACCCTGTGCGCGATTGCCTTTGCTGTACGAAGAAGGGCCATCGCGCACAGGGTGCGCCCCCACACGGAAGCCATGCAGGACACCACCATGCTCGACTACCAGGCCACCCCCGACTGGGCCCATGCCAGCGACGCCGCCGATACGCTGCGCGCGTTCCGCGGCGAGTTCCTGATCCCGCCGCACGAAGGCCGCGACAGCGTGTATTTCTGCGGCAACTCGCTCGGCCTGCAACCGCGCGCCGTCCGCGAGGCGGTCAACGCGGAACTGGACTACTGGGGCGAACTCGGCGTGGAAGGCCACTTCAAGGGCCGCCTGCCATGGATGGACTACCACGAATTCGTGCGTGACGACCTTGCCACCCTCGTCGGTGCGCGGCCGTCGGAAGTCGTGGCGATGAATACGCTCGGGGTCAACCTGCACCTGATGATGGTGAGTTTCTACCGTCCCACCGTCGAGCGTCCCGCCATCCTGATCGAGGCCGGCGCGTTTCCCACCGACCGCTACGCGGTGGAGTCGCAGATCCGCTTCCACGGCTTCGACCCGGCCACCGCGCTGATCGAGCTGGAGGCCGACGAAGCCAACGGCCTGATCTCCACCGCCGCGATCGAACGCGTGCTGGCCGAACACGGCGCGCGCATCGCGCTGGTGATGCTGCCCGGCGTGCAATACCGCAACGGCCAGGCGTTCGACCTCAAGGCCATTGCCGAACTCGGTCACCGGCATGGCTGCATGGTCGGCTTCGACCTCGCCCACGCGGTCGGCAACCTGCCGCTGCAGCTGCACGACAGCGGCGCCGATTTCGCCATCTGGTGCAGCTACAAATACCTGAACAGCGGCCCCGGCGCCGTCGGCGGCACCTTCGTGCACGAACGCCACGGCAGCAGCACGCTGCCGCGCTTCGCCGGCTGGTGGGGGCATGACAAGTCGACCCGCTTCCAGATGGGCCCGCAGTTCGTGCCCACGCCGGGCGCCGACGGCTGGCAGTTGTCCAACCCGCCGATCCTGGCACTGGCACCGCTGCGCGTATCGCTGGACATCTTCCGCCGCGCGGGGATGGCGCGCCTGCGCGAAAAATCCGTGCAGCTCACCGGCTACCTCGACCATCTGGTGCGCACCGAGCTGGCCGGCATGCTGGAGGTCGTCACCCCGGCGGAGGCGTCGCGCCGCGGTGCCCAGTTGTCGATTCGCGTGGTCGGCGGCCGTGCGCAGGGCCGCGCCCTGTTCGAGTACCTGATGCTCCAGGGCATCATCGGTGACTGGCGCGAGCCGGACGTGATCCGCATCTCGCCGGCGCCGCTGTACAACCGCTTTGCCGACTGCCTCGCCTTCTGCCGGGCGGTGCAGGCATGGCATCGCACGCGCTGAGCCGGTGATGCCGGCGCGAGGCACTGCCTCACGCCGCGCGCTCAGTCCGAGAGGGCGAGCACGCAGGCATCCGCGCCGAAACTGCGGCAACACACCGGCAGTATCGACAGCGACCCGGAGGCAACGGCCGGCCCCAGCAGGCCGGTCAGATAGCCACTGAAAAAGCTGCAGCCCGAATGATCGTGCCCGGCGCACAGGGGACTGTGGCGAATGTGCAACTGCTCGCCCTTCTGCTCCACCTCGACCAGGTCGCGCAGCGCGGGCACGCCTATTTTCTCGATCGCCTCGTGCAGACTCCCGGGCGCCACCGCGGCATAGCTCCGCGCGAACACCCACGCCCCGGTACGCTGGCCGGCCAGCGCAAGCGACGACTCGCGTGCGCCCGCGGCCACGGCACCATCCAGTGCCAGCAGTCGCGGCACGATCTGCGGATAGACCCGCTCCAGCGGGCGCAGCGCCTCGTCGACGGCGTCGAGGTCGGGGTCCAGCGCGACCAGTTCGACGAATGCGGCCTCGCTCACCGGCGCGGCAGCGACTGGCCGGCGCGGTTCCGGCAGGATGAAGTCGAAATCGGGCTCCGGCGTCCGCGTCGGCTCGGCCGTCTCGGCATCGGCATCGGCCGCAGGCGCGGCGGACGGTACCGCGACGCCGTGGCACGCGGGCACGGTCGGGCAGAAATCCGCCGGCGTGGCGCTCGCTGCCACCTGCGCCACCGGTGCGGGAATCGTCGCCACGGGCGCCGCCGCCGGCCGTGGCCACGCATACGTGCGTGCGGCCGCGAAGTGCGGCTTGACCTCGCCCTCCACGAAGTCGGACAGCTCATAGCTGATGACGCGTTCGTGGGCCTCCAGCGAGGACGCCAGCGCACGCTGTTTCCGTGCCGCTCCCCGCACCACCATGCTCAACAGCGCGCCATTGGCGTCCAGCGTCACCCGCTGGCGCTGCAGGGTGAACCCGTTCGAGGTGGCGCAGCGGCCGATCTCGATCAGCAGGCCTTCGCGCTTTTCCGACAGCACCTGGATTTCCAGATCGATCATTCATTCCACCGCGTTCGAAAGCTTACGGGCATCGCCGGAAAGAGGAATGTAACGGGCCTGCCGGGTCCGGAACAATATCGGCGCCCCGGAAAAGGCAGGCGCCCGGCTTGCCTGAAACCCGCGCACCTCGCCCCTGGCGGGCAGCCTCGCCATCCGCGCGCATCCCCTCCCGCCGATACCGGCGTCAAGCCGTGCGAGGCCGCGGCCCGTGCGTTTGGATCAGGTCGATAGGCGACGCCTCTCGGCGCGGACACGATCACGCAGCAACGCCAGCGGCAACGACTGGTCCGCCATCTTCAGGCTGGTCTCCAGCAGACGAAGATCCTGCAGCCGCCCCAACGCGTTCGACTGTTTGCGCAAGGCCCGGATCGAGGCATGCCCCTTGCCGGCCGCCAGCTCGTCCAGTGTCGGCGCAGACCCTGCTGCGTCCTGGATCGCCTGCAGCTGCATGCGCAGGCGACGCAGGCGCCGTCGCCAGCGGTGCCGACGGGCGTGGCTGGGAGCCAGTTCGCTGGCCTGCCGCGCCCTGGCGACGCGATGACGGCTGCGCGCGATGCCCTCGCGCAAATGATGCATGGCGAGCCTGTCCCACGGCAGGGCCAGGACGGCCTTCGCCAGCAGGTCCAGTCGCGACCGCCGCCTTCTGAAGTCAGGGTCCGCGGCCAGCGACGCCCCGAGCAGGCGCTCGCGGCGGTCTTCGAGCCAGGCGGCCGCCGTGCGCCAAAGATCGTCGTCATCCGCGCTGGCCAGATCGCGGGCCGTGACCGCCGCGACATGGGCGTCGCGCAAGCCCGACAGGCTGCGCGCCAGCCGCTTGCAGCTGCGATCGATGCCCGCGACCTCAGGACCGAGGGCATCCTCGCAAAGGCACAGGATGCTGCGCAGCCGGCGAATCGCCTTGCGCGCGGCATGCACGGCGAGGTGCCGGTTTCTTCGCCGCGCCAGGGAGCGGGCCGCGCTGTCGGCTTGCGCCGCGGCCAGCGCCGCAAATATCGGTCCGAAGGAAGCTTCCGCGATCATGGTGGCCGGTCCTCCAGGGCAGGTGCGCGATTGTAGCCAGCAAGCGAGCCCGCCCGGCAACAACCGGCCGCGCCACAGGCGACCAGCACGGCCATGCCGCGGCCCTAGAGCCTGCTCTCGGCGTGCCTTACCTGGCCGTCGCCACGCAGCACGAAGCGTTCGATGGTGAGCGCTTCGGCACCCATCGGCCCGTAGGCATGCAGGCGGGTGGTGGAGATGCCGATCTCGGCACCGAGGCCCAGCTCGCCACCATCGCTGAAGCGCGACGAGGTGTTGACCATCACCACCGCCGAGCGCAGCGCGTGCACGAAGCGCTCGGCGGCGACCGGGTCTTCGCTGGCGATGACTTCGGTGTGGTCGGAACCATGACGGCGGATGTGCGTGATCGCCGCATCCAGGTCGTCGACCACCGCCACGGCGAGCTTCAGGCTGAGGAATTCGGCGGCGAAATCCTCCTCGCTGGCAGCCGCCATGCCGTCGCACAGCTCACGGGCGCGACGGTCGCCGAGCAGTTCCACGCCGCGTTCGCGCAATGCCTCGGCCGCGCGCGGCAGGAAGCGGGCCGCCACCTCGGCATGCACCAGCAGGGTTTCCAGCGAGTTGCAGGCCGACGGGCGCGAGACCTTGCCGTCGATCAGCAGGTCCAGCGCCCGGTCGAGATCGGCCCGACGATCGACGTACAGATGGCACACGCCCTTGTAATGCTTGATCACCGGCACCCGCGCATGTTCGGTGACGAAGCGGATCAGGCCCTCGCCGCCGCGCGGGATGATCAGGTCGACGATGTCCGACAGCTGCATCAGTTCCAGCATCGCCTCGCGGCTGAGGTCGTCCAGCAGCACCAGCGCCTGCTCGGACAGGCCGGCCTCGCGCAGCGCGCCGCGCAGGCAGGCGGCGATCGCCTGGTTCGAACGCAGCGCCTCGGAACCGCCACGCAGGATCACCCCGTTGCCGGCCTTCAGGCACAGCGCGGCGGCGTCGGCGGTGACGTTGGGACGCGCTTCGTAGATCATCGCGATCACGCCCAGCGGCACGCGTACGCGTTCGATGCTGAAGCCCTTGTCCGAGCGCTCGCGGCGGGTCACCTGGCCGACCGGATCGGGCAGCGCCGCGACCTGGCGCAGGGCGTCGGCGATGCCGCGCACGCGCCCTTCGTCCAGCGCCAGGCGGTCGAGCATGGCCGCGCCGATGCCCTTCTCGCGCGCGGCCTGCAGGTCCAGCGCGTTGGCGGCGAGGATCGCCGCCGACTGCGCCTGCAGCGCGTCGGCCATCGCCAGCAGCAGGCTGTTCTTGGCCGCGGTGGACAACGCGGCCACCTGCACGGCGGCCTCCCTGCACTGCAGCGCGGCGGCCCGCACGGGCGTATTCATGGGGTGACTCCGTTGTCGAGGGTGGCCAGGTCGTCGCGATGCACCACTTCCGCGCCATGGCTGTAGCCGAGCACGGTGTCGATCTCGCGGCTGTGCCGGCCGGCGAGCCGGCGTACCTCGGCGACGGCGTACTGGCTCAGGCCGCGCGCCACCGGGCGCTCGGCCGCATCCAGGATTTCCACCAGGTCGCCGCGCTGGAACTCGCCGTCCGCGCCGAGGATGCCGCCGGGCAGCAGCGAGGCGCGGCCGCCAGCCAGCGCCTGCGCCGCGCCGTGGTCGATGCGGATGCGGCCGCTCGCGGGCGGCGCGTGGCGCAGCCAGTATTTGCGTGCCTGCATGCGGCCGCCGGGGGCGCAGATCAGGGTGCCGTGCAGGCGGCCGCATGCCAGCGCCTGCACCGTCGCGTCGTCGCGTCCGTTGAACAGCACGGTGGGGATGCCCGCCGCCGCGGCCTTGGTCGCCGCCTCCAGCTTGGTGCGCATGCCGCCGGTGCCGACGCTGCTGCCGCTGCCGCCGGCCATCGCCATCACTTCCGGCGAGATCGCCTCCACCCGCGCGATCGGCACGGCCAGCGGATCGCGGCGCGGGTCGGCGCTGTACAGCGCCTCGACGTCGGAGGCGATCAGCAGCAGGTCGGCATCGACCAGCGCGGCCACGATCGCGGCCAGGTTGTCGTTGTCGCCCAGCTTCAGCTCGTCCACCGCCACGGTGTCGTTTTCGTTGACCACCGGCAACACGTCCAGCGTCAGCAGGCCGCGCAGGGTGGCGCGCGCGTTGAGGTAGCGACGGCGGTTGCGCAGGTCGTCGTGGGTCAGCAGCACCTGCGCCACCGGCCGCGCCGACAGCGCCTGCCACAGCGCGATCATCGGCGTCTGGCCCAGCGCCGCCAGCGCCTGGCGCGCCGCGATGTCGCGGCCGACGGTCGAACGCTCGCGCAGCAGCGCGCGGCCAGCCGCCACCGCGCCGGAGGACACCAGCACCACCTGCCGCCCGTCGGCGTGGCTGGCGGCGACGAAGGCGGCCAGCGCCTCGGCATAACGCGGCGTGAGGCCGCCGCCGTCCGCCGCCAGCAGGTTGCTGCCGACCTTGAGCACGGCGCGCCGCCAGGGC
>JAGWIC010000022.1 GCA_028866435.1 Lysobacteraceae bacterium
CGGATCCATGCCGGCGACGTCATCGTGATCCGCAACGAGGGGCCGGCCGGCGGACCGGGCATGCGCGAGATGCTCGGCGTCACCGCGGCGCTGGTCGGCCGCGGCCTCGGCAACGACGTGGCGCTGATCACCGACGGCCGCTTCTCCGGCGCCACCCACGGCTTCATGGTCGGCCACGTCGCGCCGGAAGCGGTGCGCGGCGGCCCGATCGCCCTGCTCAAGGAAGGCGACCGCATCGCGATCGACGCGGTCGCCCGCACGCTTTCCACCGACGCCGACCTGGAAAGCCGCCGCGCCGGCTGGCGTCCGCCCGCGCCCAAGGTCACCGTCGGCGCCCTGGCCAAGTACGCCCGCCTGGTCGGCTCGGCCTCCGACGGCGCCAACACCCATCCCGCTACAGCCGTCCAGACGGCCAAACCAATCCATACCCATACCGACCAAGGAGTCACCGCATGAGCAGCAACAGCAATCCGAACCCCCTCGCCAAGGCGCGCATCGCGGTGCTCGGCTACGGCAGCCAGGGCCGCGCCCACGCGCTGAACCTGCGCGATTCCGGCCTCGACGTGGTGATCGGCCTGCGCCCGAACGGCCCGACCTGGCACAAGGCCAAGGCCGAGGGCTTCACCGTGCTGGAGCCGGGCGAGGCGGTCAAGGGCGCCGACCTGGTCGCCGTGCTCACCCCCGACATGGTGCAGCCGACCCTGTACCGGGAATCGATCGAGCCGAACATCAAGCCCGGCGCGGCGCTGCTGTTCGCGCACGGCTTCAACGTGCACTTCGGCCAGATCGTGCCGCGCAAGGACATCGACGTGATCCTGGTGGCGCCGAAGGGCCCCGGCGCGCTGGTGCGCACCGAGTACGAGCGCGGCCGCGGCGTGCCGTGCATCTGGGCGGTGTACCAGGACGTCACCGGCCACGCCGAGGCGACCACCAAGGGCTACGCCGACGGCATCGGCGGCGGCCGCGCGATGATCATCAAGACCGACTTCAAGGAAGAGACCGAGACCGACCTGTTCGGCGAGCAGGCGGTGCTCTGCGGCGGCGCCAGCGAGCTGGTGATCGCCGGTTTCGAGACCCTCACCGAGGCGGGCTACCAGCCGGAAATCGCCTACTACGAGGTGATGCACGAGCTGAAGCTGATCGTCGACCTGTTCTACGAGGGCGGCCTGACCAAGATGCTGCAGTTCGTCTCCGAGACCGCCCAGTACGGCGACTACGTCAGCGGCCCGCGGGTGATCGACGCCGGCGTCAAGGCGCGCATGAAGGACGTGCTGCGCGACATCCAGGACGGCACCTTCGCGCGGAACTGGACCGAGGAATACAAGGCCGGCCTGCCGAACTACAAGAAGCTCAAGCAGGCCGACCTGGACCACCCGATCGAAAAGGTCGGCGCCAAGCTGCGCGCGCAGATGCCGTGGCTGCAGCCGCAGTCGCCGGCAGAACCGCTGAAGAAGGCCGGCTGAAGGCCTTCCCCGGCCCTGGCGGATGCACCGCCGCGGGCCGGGGCAGCTCGTTTCCCGCACTAATGAAGGAATTCCGCTGGTGATTGCGCAACCGTTGCAAGCCGAAGCCCGACCGGACCAGCACCCGCTGGCCGGCCACTCCATGAGCGGCGCCGACCTGATCGTGCAGGTGCTGGCGGACGAACACGCCGGCCCACTGTTCGGCTACTCCGGCGGCGCGATTTTGCCGGTGTACGACGCGCTGTTCCGCTACAACGCCGAGCACCTCAACGCCGACGGCAGCGAGCCGATGCCGCTGATCGTGCCCGCCAACGAGCAGGGCGCCGGCTTCATGGCCAGCGGCTATGCCCGCGCCTCGGGCAAGGTCGGCGTGGCCGTGGTCACCTCCGGCCCCGGCGCCACCAACATGGTCACCCCGGTGCGCGACGCGATGGCCGACTCCACCGCGATGGTGGTGATCTGCGGCCAGGTGCCCACCACCTCGCTGGGCAGCGACGCGTTCCAGGAAGCGCCGGTCAGCAACATCATGGGTGCCTGCGCCAAGCACGTGTTCCTGGTCACCGACGCGGAGGCGCTGGAGGCCACCGTGCGCAGCGCGTTCGAGATCGCCCGCACCGGCCGCCCCGGCCCGGTGGTGATCGACATTCCCAAGAACGTGCAGAACGTCCTGGTGCAGTTCGATGGCCAGACCCGGCTGCCCCTGCACGGCTATCGCGCGCGGCTGAATGCGGCGCAGGAGGCCACCCTGGACGACCAGGCCTGCGCGGCGTTCTTCGCCGCCCTCGGCGCCGCCAAGCGGCCGCTGATCTATGCCGGTGGCGGCATCATCCTCGGCGAGGCGGCGCCGGCGCTGCGCGCCTTCGTCGATGCGTTCGGGCTGCCGGTCACCACCACCTTGATGGGCCTGGGCGCGCTGGACACCACCGATCCGCTGTCGCTGCACATGCTGGGCATGCACGGCACCGCCTTCGCCAACTACGCGGTGGAGGACTGCGACTTCATGCTGGCCCTGGGCGCGCGCTTCGACGACCGGGTGGCCGGGGTGCCGGACCAATTCGCGCCGTCGGCAAGGTTCATCGCGCAGATCGACATCGATCCGGCCGAGATCAGCAAGGTCAAGACCGTGCACTGGCACCACGTCGGTCCGCTGGCGCGCAGCCTGCAGCGGCTGACCCAGTACGGCATCGCCCATGGCCTGCAGCCGGCACGCCCGGCCTGGCACGCGCACATCGCCGAGCTCAAGCGCCGGCATGCGATGAATTTCGACCGCGACAACCCGCTGATCCAGCCCTACGCGGTGATCGAGGCGATCAACCGCCTGACCGACGGCCGCGCCATCATCAGCACCGGCGTCGGCCAGCACCAGATGTGGGCGGCCCAGTATTTCGACTTCCGCGCGCCGCGCCACTGGCTCACCTCCGGCTCGATGGGCACGATGGGCTTCGGCCTGCCGGCCGCGGTCGGCGCGCAGTTCGCGCGGCCCGGCGCGCTGGTGATCGACATCGACGGCGATGCCAGCATCCGCATGAACATCGGCGAGCTGGAGACCGTCACCACCTACAACCTGCCGGTGAAGGTGGTGGTGCTGAACAATCTCGGCGACGGCATGGTGCGGCAGTGGCAGAAGCTGTTCTTCAAGGGCCGTTTCGCCTCCTCGGACAAGAGCCTGCACCGCAAGGATTTCGTCAGGACCGCACAGGCCGACGGCTTCGAATGGGCGCGCCGGCTGGAGCGCAACGAGGACCTGGCCGGCACGATCGCCGAGTTCCTGGCCTTCGACGGCCCCGCCTTCCTCGAAGTGATGATCGACCCCGATGCCGGGGTCTATCCGATGGTCGGACCGGGCGCCACCTACGCCCAGATGATCACCGGTGATTTCATCGCGGCGCGGACCCAGGCCACCGCCGCGGACGATCCCGCCAATGACATGTTCTGAGCAATGGCCGGCCCGCGTGCCGGCCGTCGTCCGACCGACCCCGAGGCTCCCATGAAACACACACTCTCGATCCTGCTGCAGAACGAATCCGGCGCGCTGGTGCGGGTCGCCGGGCTGTTCGCCGCGCGCCACTGCAATATCGACACGCTGACCGTGGCCGCCACCTCGGACCCGGCGATTTCGCAGCTGACCCTGGTGCTGCAGGGCGACGACGCGATGCTCGAGCAGATCCTGCGGCAGACGCGCAAGCTGATCGACGTGCTCGACGTGCGCACGCTGTCGCTGGTCAACCACGAGCAGGAGGATCGGCCGGTACTGGCCGGCCGGCCGTGAGCGCCCACGCCGCCCAGCACGACGCGCCGGCCGGTGCCGGCGAGGCCGCCGGCGACGCCGCACAGCTGCTGGCGCGCGCGCGCGCGGCACGCGTCTACGACGTGGCCCACGAGAGTGCGCTGGACGATGCCGCGCTGCTGTCCGCGCGGCTCGGCCGGCGCGTGCTGCTCAAGCGCGAGGACCAGCAGCCGGTGTTCTCGTTCAAGCTGCGTGGCGCCTACAACCGCATGGTGCAGCTCGACCCGGCGCAGCGCGCGCGCGGGGTGGTCGCCGCCTCGGCCGGCAACCATGCGCAAGGCGTGGCGCTGGCCGCGGCGAAGCTGGGCATCGAGGCCACCATCGTGATGCCGGTGACCGCGCCGCAGGTGAAGGTGGACGCGGTGCGCCGGCTGGGCGGGGACGCGGTGCGGATCGTGCTCAGCGGCGACTCCTACAGCGACGCCCAGGCGGCGGCCGCCGTGCTGCAGGCCGAGCGCGGCAGCATCTTCGTGCACCCGTTCGACGACATCGACGTGATCGCCGGCCAGGCCACGGTGGGGCTGGAGATCCTGCGCCAGCACCCCGGGCCGCTGCACGCGGTGTTCGTGCCGGTCGGCGGCGGCGGCCTGCTGGCCGGCGTGGCGGCCTGCATCAAGGCCGTGCGGCCGCAGGTGCGGGTGATCGGCGTGCAGATGGTGGATTCGGACGCGATGGCCCGCTCGCTGGAGGCCGGCGACCGGGTGCTGCTGGAGGAGGTGGGGCTGTTCGCCGACGGTACCGCGGTGAAGCGCGTCGGCGCGCTGAACTTTGCGCTCTGCCGGCAATACGTGGACGCGATGCTGCGGGTCGACACCGACGAGGTCTGCGCCGCGATCCGCGACGTCTACCAGGAGACCCGCAGCGTGCCCGAACCGGCCGGCGCGCTGGCCCTGGCCGGACTCAAGCAGTACGTCGCCGCCCAGCCGGCGGGCGACGGCGCGCTGGTGGCGGTCGTCTCCGGCGCCAACATGAATTTCGACCGCCTGCGCTTCGTCGCCGAACGGGCCGAGGTGGGCGAGCAGCGCGAGGCGGTGTTCGCGGTGACCATCCCGGAGGAGCGCGGCAGCTTCCGCCGCTTCTGCGCCACCCTCGGCCAGCACAGCATCACCGAATTCAACTACCGCATCGGCGACACCAGCTCGGCGCACATCTTCGTCGGCGTGCAGATCGCCAGCCGCGCCGAGCGCGAGGCGCTGGTCGAGGCCCTGCACGCCGAGGGCTTCGACGTGCTCGACCTCACCGACGACGAACTGGCCAAGCTGCACCTGCGCCACATGATCGGCGGGCGCTCGTCGCTGGCGCACGACGAGCTGCTGTACCGCTTCGAGTTTCCCGAACGGCCCGGCGCGCTGACCCGCTTCCTCGGCCAGATGCACCCGGACTGGAACATCAGCCTCTTCCACTACCGCAACCATGGCGCCGACTACGGCCGCATCCTGGTCGGCATCCAGGTGCCCGCCCACGAGCTGGCGCTGTTCAACCGCTTTCTCGCCAGCCTGGGCTATCCCTATTGCGACGAAAGCGCGCATCCGGCCTACCGGCTGCTGCTGGGCGGCTGAGCGGCGCGGGCCGGCTCAGAACAGGTCGATCGTGCCCACGGCGAGCGCCTGGCCGATCGCGCCGGCGGCGTCGAGGCTCTCGTAGCCCCAGGTGGCGTTCCTGCCGTGGTTCTTGGCGAAATACAGCGCCTTGTCGGCGCGATCGAGCACATTGCCCGGGTAGTCGCTGCGGCCCACGTGGGCATAGCCGATGCTGACGGTGACGCGGCCCACCTGCGGAAACACGTACCCGGCTACCTTCTGCCGGAAGCGTTCCAGCACCGCCTTCACGGTGGCTTCGGCGGCAGCGGCGAACAGGATCACGAACTCCTCGCCGCCGAAGCGGAACAGCACGTCGCCGCGACGGAAGCAGGCGCGCATCTGCTGCGCCAGCAACAGGATCACCTCGTCGCCGTAGATGTGCCCGTAGCTGTCGTTGATGTGCTTGAAGTGGTCGATGTCGAGGATGGCCAGCCACACTTCCCGCGACGGCCCTGCCTGTGCCTGGTCCTTCTGCTGCAGCAGCCGCTGCAGCTGGCGCTCCAGGCTGCGCCGGTTGTACAGCCCGGTCAGCTTGTCGCGTTCGCTTTCATGCAGCAGGGCGGTGTAGTTGGCATAGATGCGGGCAAAACCCTCGGCCAGCGGCCGCACCGCGCCGAGGGGCATGCCGCTGTCCATTTCCAGCGCGGCAATCGCGCGACCCTCGCGCAGCATCGGCACGCTCAGCCGGTACCCGGCCGGCAGCTGTTCCACAGCGATCTGCACCTGCTCCATTCGCCTGTCCAGCCGTGCCAGCAGCGACGGATCGGCCAGCGGCGGCTCGATCACCTGCACCCGGCAGCGGCCATCGGGCCCGGCCACGCACTGCACGATGCTCTCCACCTCGCTGCCGCCAACGACGCGCTTGGCCAGCGACACCCGGCTGGCCGACGCCAGCTCGGCCAGCGACAGCACCAGGCTGTGGTCGAGCGCATCGATATCCCGGTGATGGGTGAACGCGGCCACCGAGTCGAGCACGTGGGCGTGCGCCGGCGCAGCGGCGGCCGGCACGGCCGCCATCGCGCCGGGATCCACCCTGCCGACGTCGTGGTCGTGCGTTGTCTGGCTCTCATCCATCGCGGTACCGATCAGAGGCCGGGCCGCAGCCCGGCGCGTTCGCGGCGGAGACCCCCGCCGATTCGCCTGAACGGGATATCGGCGGCCGGCGCGGCGCCTTTAGCGAGCGCCGCACCTGTACGCGCTCCGGGCGCGGCGCTCAGGCTAAACTGGGCCGATGGCTCCTACTCCCCGCAAACCGCAGCGGCGCAACAACGCGCCATCGCCCGGGCCGCGGCCGCGCCCCGGCGTGCGCACGGCCGCGCCCGGGCCCAGCCGACCCGCCGACAGCTCCTCGCGCGCCACCCGGGTGCTGCTGTGGCTGCTGCAGAAGCTGCCGCCGCGTTACCGCGAAAAGGCGCTGGACTACCTGGTGCTGACGCGGATGGACCGCCCGGCCGGCGCCCTGCTGCTGCTGTGGCCGACCTGGTGGGCGCTATGGCTGGCGGCGGGCGATTTCCCGCCGTGGAAGCCGCTGGTCATATTCACCCTGGGCGTATTCGCCATGCGCGCGGCCGGCTGCGCGGTCAACGACTATGCCGACCGCAAGCTCGACCCGCAGGTGGCGCGCACCGCCGGGCGACCGATCGCCTCCGGCCGGGTCCGCCCGGGCGAGGCGCTGGCGGTGTTCGCCGTACTGCTGCTGTTCGCCTTCGTGCTGGTGCTGTTCACCAACCGGCTCACCATCGAGCTGTCCTTCGCCGGCGCCGCGCTGGCCGCGCTGTACCCCTTCAGCAAGCGCTACACCTACCTGCCGCAAGTGGTGCTGGGGGCGGCGTTCGGCTGGTCGATCCCGATGGCGTTTGCCGCCGTGAAGGGCGGCGTGCCGCCGCTGGGCTGGCTGCTGTTCATCGCCAACATCCTGTGGTCGGTGATCTACGACACCGAGTACGCCATGGTCGACCGCGAGGACGACATCAAGGCCGGCGCGAAATCCACCGCGATCCTGTTCGGCGACGCCGACCTGCCGATCCTGGGCATGCTGATGGGCACTTTCCTGCTGGCGATGCTGTTTGTCGGCCAGCGTGCCCAGCTCGGCTGGCCGTACTGGCTGAGCCTGGCCGGCGCCGCCGGCCTGTTCGGCTACCAGCAATGGCTGATCCGCGACCGCCGCCGCGAGGCCTGCCTCACCGCCTTCCGCCACAACAACCGGCTCGGCCTGTGCCTGTGGATCGGCATCGTGCTGGCCGTGGCGCTGCGCTGACGGCGCCCTCTTCGGCAACGCGGATATCGCCCGCAGGAACCCTGCTGGCGGGCGATGCTCTTCGGTGACCTCGTAGAAAAGCCATCGCCCGCCAGCGGGCTCCTACCAAGTCGTACCCCGCGGCGCACGGGCCAGCGCCCATACATCGACCCGCGCCACGCCGGCGCGCCTGAGCACGCGCGTGCATTCGGCCATGGTGGCGCCGGTGGTCATCACGTCGTCGAGCACGGCCACGTGCGCCGGCAACGGCGGCCCGTCCTTCAGCGCGAACGCGCCACAGAGGTTGCGCCGACGGCCGACCGCGTCGAGTTCGGTCTGCGCCGCGGTCGCGCGCAGCCGGTGCAGCCGGTCGTGCCGCAGCGGCACGCCGAGCCGGCGTGCCAGCGGCCGCGCCAGTTCCAGCGCCTGGTTGTAGCCGCGCCGGCGCAGGCGCCCGCGATGCAGCGGCACGGTCAACAGCAGTTGCGGCAAGCCGATCGGGCAGGTTTCGCGTTGCCACAGCGTGGACAACACCCGGCCGGCGGCCAGGTCGGCGCCGAACTTGTAGCGCGACTCGAGCCGGTCCAGCGGCCAGCCGTAGCGGAACGGCGCCCACGCCGCATCCCACGGCGGCGCCTGGCGCTGGCATTCGCCGCACAGCGGCGCGGCGGTCGCCAGCGGCAGCGCACAGCGGGTGCAGCAAGCGCGATTGCGCGGCAGCTCGGCCTGGCAGGCGGCGCAGAGGTCGAGGCCGTCGGCCCCGGCCGCGCCGCACAGCAGGCAACGCAGCGGCAGCACCGCATGGCGGCAGGCCCGCCACAGCGAGATCAGCGCTTCCCTGCGCATGGCCGCTCAGCCGCCCGGCTTGTAAAGTGCGGCGTCGAGGATCGACCACAGGTGGATCAGCCAGCCCAGCAGCACGATCCACAACAGTGCCGCCAGCACGAACATCACCACCGCCTTGAGCAGCCGCCCCTGCACCAGCTGGCCCAGCCCGGGGATGAAGAAGCTGCAGATGGCGGCAAGCACGTTGCCGGTGCTGCCCTGTCCCTCGCTCATGCCGAAGTACTCCCTGACGGTCGTCCCGGCGCCATGGTAGCGGCTGCATCGCCGGGCCGTCGCGTCAACCATTCCGCCGCGTATCGGGTTGACACGCTCCGGGGCGCCTTCCACACTGCCGCGCTTCACCTACGGGAGTTGCTGTTCCATGGTCGACACCACCCTGCGCCACGACTGGACCCGCGCCGAAGTGAGCGCGCTGTTCGACCTGCCGTTCAACGAGCTGCTGCACCGCGCGCACCAGCTGCACCGCGAACACCACGACCCGAACGCGGTACAGGTGTCCACCCTGCTGTCGATCAAGACCGGCGGCTGCCCCGAGGATTGCGCCTACTGCCCGCAGGCGGCGCGCTACGACACCGGCGTGGCGGCGCAGAAGCTGATGGAGATCGACGAGGTGATGGCGCGCGCCCGCGCAGCCAAGGCCGCCGGCGCCAGCCGCTTCTGCATGGGCGCCGCCTGGCGCGGCCCGAAGGACCGCGACATCCCCAGGGTCGCCGCCATCGTCAGCGCGGTGAAGGGCCTGGGCCTGGAAACCTGTGCCACCCTGGGCCTGCTCGGCGACGGCCATGCGCAGGCGCTGAAGGACGCCGGCCTGGACTACTACAACCACAACATCGACAGCGCGCCGGAGTTCTACGGCGAGATCATCCACACCCGCGAATACCAGGACCGGCTGGAGACGCTGGAGCAGGTGCGCGACGCCGGCCTGAAGACCTGCTGCGGCGGCATCGTCGGCATGGGCGAGACGCGCGAACAGCGCGCCGGCCTGCTGCAGGCGCTGGCCAACCTCCCCGCCCACCCGCAATCGGTGCCGATCAACCAGCTGGTGCCGGTGCCCGGCACGCCGCTGGCCAACGCCGAGCCGCTCGACCCGTTCGAGTTCGTGCGCGCGATCGCGGTGGCCCGACTGCTGATGCCGGCCTCGGTGATCCGGCTCTCCGCCGGGCGCCAGCAGATGGATGACGCGGTGCAGGCGCTGTGCTTCTTCGCCGGCGCCGGCTCGATCTTCTACGGCGAGAAGCTGCTCACCACCGGCAACCCCGACGTGGAAGCCGACCGCGCCCTGTTCCGCCGTCTCGACCTGCACCCGATGGAGGTGGTCGAACATGCCGGCACGGTGCATGCCGACATCACCCGGGTCGACGACGCGACGGCGGCCCGGGCTGGCTGCGGGCAGGGCTGTGGCTGTTCCGCCGCGGCCTGACCTGCTGCAACGGCTGGCCGCGCAGACGGCCGAACGCGGGCAGGCCCACCTGCTGCGCCGGCTGCGCACGATCGAGCAGGCGCAGGGGCCGTGGCTGCAGATCGGCGGGCGGCGCCTGCTGTCGTTCTGCAGCAACGACTACCTGGGGCTGGCGCAACACCCGCAGCTGGTCGGCGCGCTGACCCGCGCCGCCGCCAGCGGCGGCGTCGGCAGCACCTCGGCGCACCTGATCTGCGGCCACCGCGCCGAGCACGCGCGGCTGGAAGAGGCGCTGGCGGCGTGGACCGGGCGCGAGCGGGCGCTGCTGTTTTCCACCGGCTACATGGCCAACCTCGGCGCGCTGCAGGCCCTGCTGGCGACGGCCGACCTGTGCCTGCAGGACAAGCTCAACCACGCCTGCCTGATCGACGGCGCCAGGCTCAGCGGTGCCGAACTGAAGCGCTATCCGCATGCCGATGCCGGCGCCGCCGCGCGCCAGCTCGACGCCCGCCCCGGCGCCGCCGCGCTGCTGGCCACCGATGGCGTGTTCAGCATGGACGGCGACGTCGCCCCGCTGCGCGAGCTGGCCGCCTTGTGCGCCGACCGGCACGCGACCTTGATGGTCGACGACGCGCACGGCCTGGGCGTGCTCGGCGCGCACGGCGCCGGCAGCGTCACGGCCGCCGGCCTGGGCCAGCACGAGGTGCCAGTGCTGATGGCCACGCTGGGCAAGGCGCTGGGCTGCGCCGGCGCCTTCGTGGCCGGCCCGGCCGCGCTGATCGAGGGCCTGCTGCAATTCGCGCGGCCGTACATCTACACCACCGCGATGCCGCCGGCGCTGGCCGCCGCGGCGCTGGCAGCGGTGCAACTGGCGCAGGCGGAAGACTGGCGCCGCGACCGGCTCGCCGCGCTGGTCGCGCGCCTGCGCCGTGGCGCGGAGCAATTGGGCCTGCCGCTGATGGCCTCCACCAGCGCGATCCAGCCGCTGCTGCTGGGCGATGCCGATGCCGCCATGCAGGCGATGCGGGCGCTGGAGGCGCACGGCCTGCTGGTCGGCGCGATCCGCCGGCCCACCGTGCCGGCGGGCCAGGCGCGGCTGCGCATCACCCTCTCGGCCGCGCACGAGGAAAGCCACGTGGATCGCCTGCTGGACGCGCTGCAGACGCTGCCGTTGCCGCAGCGTGGCCGCTGAGCCGCCCCGTATAATGACCCGCTTTTCCCGCTGATCCCGCGCATGTCGATCGTCAATATCTCCGCCTACAAATTCATCGGCCTGGACGACCTGCCCGCGCTGCGCGAACGGCTGCGCGAACGCTGCGAGGCGCTGGAACTGAAGGGCACGATCCTGCTGGCGCCGGAGGGCATCAACCTGTTCCTGGCCGGTTCGCGCGCGCAGATCGGCGGCTTCATGGCGAGCCTGCGGCAGGACCCCCGCTTCGCCGACATCGTGCCGAAGGAATCGCGCTCCGACAGCGTGCCGTTCGGGCGCCTGCGGGTGCGGCTCAAGCGCGAGATCATCACCATGCGCCTGCCGGCGATCCGCCCCGAGGACGGTCGCGCGCCGGCGGTCGCCCCCGCCACGTTGCAGCGCTGGCTCGACCAGGGCCACGACGACGAGGGCCGCGAGGTGCTGCTGCTGGACACGCGCAACGACTACGAGACCGCGGTCGGCAAGTTCCCGCAGGCGATCGACTACCGGCTGGCCAGCTTCACCGGCTTTCCCGCCGCGATCGCCGCCGACCGCGCGCGCTACGAGGGCAAGACGGTGGTGTCCTACTGCACCGGCGGCATCCGCTGCGAGAAGGCCGCGCTGCACATGCGCGAGCTGGGCATGCAGCACGTCTACCAACTCGAGGGCGGCATCCTCAAATACCTGGAGCAGACCGCCGCCACGCACTGGCAGGGCGGCTGCTTCGTGTTCGACGCGCGGGTGGCGGTCGCCGCGACACTCGCGCCCGCCGGCACCGCCCTGCCCGCGCCGCGCCGCGTCGACGAGGACACCGGCGCGTGAGCCTGCATATCGAAAGCCACGGCCGCGGCCCCGTGCCGCTGGTGCTGATCCACGGCTGGGCGATGCACGGCGGCGTGCTGCAGCCGCTGGTGGACGCGCTGGCCGAGCACTGCACCATGCACGTGGTCGACCTGCCCGGCCACGGCCACTCGCGCCACTGCGGCCTGCCGCTGGAGCCGCACGCGATCGCCGCCGCCATCGCCGCGGCGACGCCGCCGGCGTTCTGGCTGGGCTGGTCGCTGGGCGGGCTGGTGGCGCTCACCGCCGCACTCGACCTGCCGCGCCAGGTGCGCGGCCTGGCCATGCTGTGCGCCACCCCGAAGTTCGTGCGCGCGGCCGACTGGCCGCACGGCAGCGACGGCACGCTGGTGCACCAGCTGGCCAGCGACCTGGAGACCGACTACGACGGCACCATCGAGCGCTTCCTGGCGCTGGAGGCGATGGGCAGCGCCGACCCGCGCGCCGAGCTGCGCCACCTGCGCCAGCTGGTGTTCGCCCGTGGCAGGCCGGAGCTGCGCATCCTGCAGGAGGGCATCCAGCTGCTGGAAGCCAGCGACCTGCGCGGCGAGCTGCCGCGCCTGAGCCTGCCCAGCAGCTGGATCGCCGGTCGTCGCGACCGGCTGGTGCCGCCGCCGGCGATGGCCTGGTCGGCCGGCCAGTGCGGCGGCGACTACCACGAGATCCCCCAGGCCGGCCACGCGCCGTTCTTCGGCCACGTCGACGCCCTGGTGCAGGCCCTGCAGCCCCTGTTCGCCGGCCGGCGCACCGCCTCGCCCGCATGAGTCTTGCCGATGAATGAATTCCACCTCGACCGCCGCCAGGTGCGCCGCCATTTCGGCCGCGCCGCAGGCACCTACGAGCAGCACGACGTGCTGCAGCGCGAAGTGCAGACCCAGCTGCTGGAGCGGCTGGACTTCTACGCCGGGCAGCCACCGGCGCGCGTGCTCGACGTCGGCGCCGGCACCGGCCGCGGCAGCGCCCTGCTCAAGCAGCGCTACCCGAAGGCCGAGGTGATCGCGCTGGACCTGGCCCTGCCGATGCTGCGCGCCGCCAGGTCGCACAGCAGCTGGCGGCGGCCGTTCGCACGCGTCTGCGCCGAGGCCGGCGCGCTGCCGCTGGCCGACCACAGCATCGACGTGCTGCATTCCAACCTGTGCTTCCAGTGGATCGACGACCTGCCCGCCCTGTTCGGCGAATGCATGCGCGTGCTCAGGCCCGGCGGCCTGATGGTGTTCTCCAGCTTCGGCCCCGACACCCTGAAGGAGCTGCGCGCGGCCTGGGCCGAGGCCGACCAGCGGCCCCACGTCAGCCGCTTCCTGGACATGCACGACGTCGGCGACGCCATGCTCGCCGCCGGCCTGCGCGACCCGGTGCTGGACGTGTTCCGCTATACCCTCACCTACAGCGAGCCGCGCAAGCTGCTGGACGAACTGCGGGGCCTGGGCGCCACCAACGCCGACCAGAGCCGCGAACGCGGCCTCACCGGCAAGCACCATTACCGGCGCATGCTGGCCGCCTACGAAACCATGCGCGTGGACGGCCGCATCCCCGCCACCTGGGAAGTCATCAGCGCCCACGCCTGGGGCCCGCCTGCCGGCCAGCCGCGCCGCGTCGATGGCGGCGAGATCGCCAGCTTTTCCGTCGACAGCCTGCGCGGTTCGCGGCGCTGACTATCGATCACGCACCACTGCACACAAATCTGTCAGTGCAAGGCTTGACGCCGAAGTCGGCGTCGCGGCGGCCTCTCGCCCAAATAGCGTCGATCTAAAGACGTCCTCAGATTGCTGAATTGATCAAGGCGGAACAACGACCATGATCAAGAATTTACTTGCTCATGGTGTTAAGTACGGCAAAGCTCAATGCTTCCGACGCTGTTGCATCCGGATTGCGTCGACGAAATTCTAAGATTCTCTTTTTTATCTTATTTACAAGAACTTCATTGAAGTTTGATGATTGTGGATTCAGCTCTGGATATTGTTTTTCAAATTTAGCCTCCACGGCGTCATATATTGCGTCATCCTGAGTTCTTACGGGCGGGGTCTTTGGTGTTTCAGCTATAACTATGTCGTGCTGGGTGAGCACATACATGTGCCCCTTTACAAACATAGTTTGCAGCCCGTATCGCGTGTCTACCTCGCGCAGCAAGCTATCCCATGGAGTGTTGTTAGAAAAAAAATCTCCTTTTGTTTTTCTTAGTATCTCTCCAGCTTCAGAACCCACGTCAAGCTCTGTACCCAAGACAGAAGAGAGCACCTGGTAAAACTTGCCTACCGGAGCATCATGAAATGATATTGTTAACCGCGTGCCTGAGTAAGATATTGGATTTCCCTTTGACTGCATCCATTGCTTAATAGTTAGATTCATTTGTGGTGGACAGGGATCACTTTGGTAAACTGTATTTCCGCCATTTCCGACACACTTGAAAACTTGCCCGAGCGCTTCACTTGGTACAATCAAGCAGGTAATAATAAAAAATATAAATGCAAATCCGCAATCGCTCGTTTTCACTTGTCATCCCCTTTATGTGAATTACAGAGCAAGTCCGTCATTGACTGAGTTCGCGGTCGGTTAACATACCAATATATTACTCCTCATTTCCTCATCTCGTCTATTTGGCTCTTGGGCTACTCAGGACAACAAGCATCTCCAACTTATAAATAGGCTTCGCCCCCCAGCGAACTGACAGTCCATCGACCGGCAGTAATGGCAAACCCAGCTTCGCAGCATCAGGATCGAGTCTGCCTGGACGGCTTGGTCCCGCTGCCGTTGCTGTTGATCGTGAACTTCACCCCCCCTGTGAGGCGGTGAGTCGCGGACGACAGGCCCGCAGGGGCGGCGGCATGGATGCCGGCGCCTTTTCGCCAGGACAGGAGTCCTGTCGAAAAGCCCGGCCGCGGCTCACGGACTTGTCGGGCGCAGCCCGGCAAGCGCCGAGGAGGGTGCCCCTCTCTCTGGTTACTCTCTCTTGCTCCGGGCATCCTGCCCTCCGCCCTTCGGGCCAGCTGCGCTGTTCGCACACGTTCCTGACGTGTGCGTGGGCAAGCGAGAGAGAGTAACTCGCCCTCCGCAGGAGGACGAAACGCTCTTGCCCTGCCATGCTGGCAACGCGACCACCGAACGATCGAGGTCCGGTTCACTCCGCCCGCGATCACCATGCCGAGGCGCGTGCCTCGGCGTTCCGCCTATTTCCAGTGAACCGGGCGAGGCGATTTCCGACCCAGCTCACGGCATGTCCTCGGACGCTTCAGACGCCTGCTGACGGATCTGGCTCGGCGCCGGCAGCTTCACCGCCGCCAGCCCGGCGCTGCGCAGGCTCCGGTTGAGCGTAGCCAGGTCGCCCTTGCGAATGCGCTGCCATAGCGCCTGCGCCTTGCCGTAGCGCGCCTCGCTGGCGGCCACCACCTGGCGCTGGCCGTCGGTGGGGGCGCGGTCGGCGCCTTCCACGTCGGTGGCGATGTCGGTGAGGCCGTCGTTGATGGCGCGCAGGTTGAGCGCGTTTTCGCCGCTGCCGCTGACCAGCGGTGCGGTCTGCTGCAGCAGCGACTGCACCGACTGGCGCTGGGCGGCGCGGGCGGCGTCGCCGGCCAGCCGGGTGTCCAGCGCGGTGAGCTGCGCGCGCACGGCCTGCACCTCGCCGTAGCTCTGCCACACCTGCAGCAGGCGGCTGCCGAGCTGCTGCGACAGGGCCAGGCCGGCGGCGAGGTCGGCGCGACTGACCCGGGTTTCGCGCGGGTCCATGGTGACCTGCAGCGGCGCGCGATAGGACTTGCCGTCCACCTGCAGCACCAGTTGGTAGTCGCCCGGCAGCGCCAGCGGCCCTTCCGGCGTCACCGGCGTGTCCGCATCCCAGGTGGCGGCGATGCTGTAGCCGTACTTGATCGCCTGCGGGCGCGGGTAGCGCAGGTTCCACACGAAGCGGTGCGCGCCGGCCGTGGCCGACAACGGCGCACCGGGACGCAGCCAGCCCTTGGCGAAGTAGCGGTCGGCGTCCAGCTTCGCCGGCCGGTCGGCGCTGGAGAAGTGGCGTACCAGCTGACCCTTGCCGTCCAGGATATCCAGCGTCACCGGGCCGTTCGCGGCGGCGGCGAGGTAGTAGTCGATCACCGCGCCGGCCGGCGGGTTCTGGCCCAGCGGGGTTTCCGGCGGCAGCGGGGTGTCCTTGTTCTCGTTGGCGCGCACGCGCACGGCCGGGGCCGGCGTGTAGAGATGGGCCGGGGCGCGGGCGATCGCGGCGCTGGCCTGGCGCAGCGGGGTGACGTCGTCGAGGATCCAGATCGCCCGGCCCTGGGTGGCGGCGATCAGGTCGTTGCCGTGCACCAGCAGATCGCGCACCCATGCGGTGGGCAGGTTGCGCTGCAGCGACTGCCAGTGGCCGCCATCGTCGAAGGAGACGAACACGCCCTGGTCGGTGCCGGCGTAGAGCAGCCCGGCCCGCACCGGATCGGCGCGCACCACCGCGACGAAGCTGCCCTTGGGCAGGTTGCTGGCGATGTCGGTCCAGTGGACGCCGTAGTCGTGCGTGCGCCACACGTGCGGGCTGAAATCGTCCTGGCGGTGGGTGTCGACCGCGGCATAGGCGGTGCCCGGCTGCAGCGCGGAGACATCCAGCGTGCTGACCTTGGCCCACGCGGGCAGGCCCTGCGGGGTCACGTTCCGCCAGTGCTTGCCGCCGTCGCGGGTGAGCTGGACCAGGCCGTCGTCGGTGCCGACCCAGATCTCGTCGTTGTCCCGCGGCGAGGGCGCGATGGTGTAGATCACGCCGTAGCCGCAGGCGCGGGCCTCGGCGGGAGTCGGGTTGCCGCCGCAGTTCTTCGCGCCGCCGGCCTTGCCGTTCAGCGTGGGGCTGATCACGTCCCAGTGCTGGCCCTGGTCGGTGCTGCGGAACAGCACCTGCGCGCCCATGTAAAGCGCATACGGCGGTTTGGCGGCGAACGCGATCGGGGTGATCCAGGTGTAGTGGTACTTGTACTCGGTGGGGCGTTCGCCGTAGCTGTTGACCGGCCACGGCGTCACGTTCTGCACCACGCCGGTCTGGCGGTTCCAGCGCGACACGCGGCCGCCCATGCCGGAGCCGAACACGATGTTCGGGTCGGCCGGATCGGGCAGGTCGTAGTCGCGCTCGTCGCCGCCGACCGGGTGCCAGTCGCGGAACGAGATCGAGCCGTAGTCGCTGCGGCTGGCGATGCCGACCGTGCCGGAATCCTGCTGGCCGGAATAGACCCAGTACGGGAACCGGTTGTCGGCGGCGAGGTGGTAGAACTGGCCGGTCGGCTGGTTGTACCAGCTGCTCCAGCTCTGCCCGCCGTTGACGGTGACCACCGCGCCCTGGTCGCTGGCGGTGATCATCCGGCGCGTGTCGCGGGGGTCGATCCACAGGTAGTGGTAGTCGTCGCCGCCGGGCGCGCCCTTGAACACGGTCCAGGTCCTGCCGCCGTCGTCGGAACGGCGGATCGACTGGCCGGCCGAGTACAGCCGGTCGCGGTCGCTGGGGTCCACGGTGAGCCGGCTGAAGTAGTCGTTTTCCAGCCAGCCCTGCTGGCTGACCAGCTGCCAGCTGGCGCCGCCGTCGTCGGAGCGGTACAGCCCGCCCTGATCCTTCGACGCGGCATGCGGAACGTTGCCGCTGTTCGGTGCCGCATTGACCACCGCATAGACCCGGCCGCCGCTGGCGGTGGCGATGCCGATGCGGCCGAGCGAGCCGGTCGGCCAGCCGTGGCCGCTGATCCGCTGCCAGCTGATGCCGCCGTCGCTGGAGCGGTACAGCCCGCTGCCCGGCCCCGCGTTCGGCTGGAAATACGACAGCCACGGATAATTGCGCACCTGCCACGCCGCCGCGTAGACGATCCGCGGGTTGGCCGGGTCGGCCGCCAGATCCACCACGCCGGTGTCGGCATCGATGAACAGCGTCTGCTTCCAGCTCTTGCCGCCATCGGTGGAACGGAACACGCCGCGCTCGCGGTTCGGCCCGAAGTAGTGGCCGAGCGCGCCGACCAGCACGGTGTCCGGATGCTGCGGGTCGACCAGGATCCTGCCGATGTGCCGGGTCGCCTCCAGCCCCACGTGCTGCCAGGTCTTGCCCGCGTCAGCCGAGCGGTACACGCCGTTGCCGGCCGCCACGTCGTAGCGCGCGGCCACCTGGCCGGTGCCCACGTAGATCACGTCCGGGTTCGAAGGCGCCACCGCCAGCGCGCCGATGGACGAGGCCGGCTGACGATCGAACAGCGACTGCCAGGTACGTCCGGTGTCGGCGCTCTTCCACACGCCGCCGCCGGCGGTGCCGATGTAGAACGTGTCCGGCTGCGTCGGCACGCCCGCCGCCATCGTCGCCCAGCCGCCGCGGAACGGGCCGAGCTGGCGCCATTCCAGCGCGCCGGTGACGCTGGCGGGAATCGGCGCTTCGGTCGCCAGCAACTGGCTGGTGACGGACAGCGCGAGCGCGCCGATCAGCAGGAACGGACGCAGGGCATGACGGATCGGCATGAAGCACCTTGGGCTGGAGTGACGGCACAAGGTGCTGAAGATACTCCGCCACGCCGGTCAGGGGAGCGGCCGGCGGTTCGGACCGGTGGCGGCGCGATGCCAGGCATCGCGCCGCCGTCGTCCGTGCATTACGAGCGGGCCCGGCCGCGGGCCGGCTGCCGCCCGCGCTTTTACTGGAAGGTGTAGTTGATCGACGCGCCGACGCCGAAGTCCGGGCTGCCGTTGGCCATGCCGCCGAGCACGTAGCTCTGCAGCCGGAAACGGGCGCCGAACTTGTGGTTCCAGTACGCCGCCAGTTCGCTTTGCGGCGCGCCGCCGACGGCGATCCGCTGGCGATAGTTGTAATAGACGCCCACGTTGTCGTTGCTCGACGCCCGGTAGTCGACGCCGGCGTTGGCGTTGACGCCGTTCTTCAGCTTGATGTACTGCGAGCTGCCGTAGTTCATCCAGCCCACCGAGCCGAACGGGGTCCAGCGGCCGATGACCTTGTAGCTGTCCAGCGAGAGGCCGTAGTCGTTCTGGCCCGTACCCAGCCCCTTGTTGGCGTCGGCGGTGCCGAATTTCACCTTGCCGGTGAGATCGAGGCCGAAGCTGCGATCGGCGCTGTAGAACAGCGTGTACCCGGCCGTGGCCACCACGTCGCCAAGGCCGGAGGCCGTGGTGGCGCCGGTGGTGGTGGTCGTTGTGCCGCCACCGCCAACCACATGGCCCAGACCGCGGCCCAGCGGATTGCCGTTATTGACCGGGCCGGTGCCGGGAATCACGTTGCCCGCACCGTGGATGCCGATGTACGGGACGACGACCTTGAAGGTCCAGCGATCGCTCTGGTAGGCGGCGGTGAACGGCACCGACCAGATGTCGGTGGTGGTGGAGGTCCCGTACTTGCCGCTGGTGTAGTTGGCACCGGTACCGATGCTGAAGCCGTCGGTCGCGTGCGCCACCGGCATGCCGACCAGCAGCAGGCCGCCGAGCACGATCCAGTTCGTATGCTTGCTCATGCCTTGGAAATCCTTGAATAGCCGAGGGAACACCGGGCCTGGCTGACGCCAGGCCCGTGAGGGGTCAAAACGCATCAGCCGCCGGGGCGACCCACATTATCTGGAATCTGCGGCCGTTCCGGGATCTGCGGGCGGTCGGGGATCTGCGGGCGCGTCGGTACCACGGGAATCTCGGGAACGGCGGCGTGGGACAGCCCGCTCAGGCCGGTGGGATGGTCGGTGCTCTGGCTGCTGCCGAAATCGGCGTTGGCGTTGGCGTTGGCGCTGCCATGCACCGCATCCGCGCCGACCTCGGCGTGGCCGTTGGCCGCGACATTGGCATGCGCCGCGCCTTCGCTCCCCGCCCCGGCGGCCTGCGCGGAACGCATCACGTCGCCCAGCTTGAAGCCCATGGCGTTGGCGATCTGGCCCCAGCCTTCGCCGGAGGCGCGTGCCGCCAGCACGCCTGCAAGATCGACCGTGGTGCCGTCGGCCAGGGTCACGCTGCCACCGTTGAGCGCCGCCGCGATCTCTGCCGGGGTCGGGTCGGTGATGCCTGCCTTGGCCAGGCTGGCCTCGGCCAGCGACAGGGCGATCCGGACATTGCCGTAGCCCATCGTGCCGGTGACCGGCTGGATCGTGGTGTCGGTGGTGGTGGTGGTGCCGTCGGCGTTCTGGGTCACCTGCGCCAGGGTGATGCTGGTGCCGTCACGCAGGCCGTTCACCAGTGCCTGCGCATTCGTGTCCGAACCGGCGAAGGTCGAGAACTGGCTGCTCAGCCGGGTCGACTCCTGCTGGACACTGGTCGATGTGGTGCCGCTGCCGGAGGTCGTCGTCTCCTGCGCCAGCGCCGGCGTGGCGGCCAACGCGGTCATCACGGCGGCGCAAACGAGCGTGAGGGTGAGCTGTCGGGTTTTCATGGGTATCTCCTCCTTTGGGATGCGGCAAGGGGCTGATGGTCTCGCCAAACGGATAACGTCGTGGTCGCTCTGGATGGCCGCCTCGAACCCCGGCGAGGCCAGGCCCGCAGCCACCATGTCGCCGACGGATCAGGGTGTCAGCACATTCGCAACGCCGCCGTCGCGCGCGCCGGCCATCGGGGTCTGGTCGAAGGCCCGGGTGGTGACGGTGGCGTTTCGCATGATGGAACCTCCTGCCAGCTGTGATTCGGCGGCTTGCATGGTCCATTACGTCCCGGACCGGGCGATCCATCCCTGCCGCCGGATCGGGTTCGGTATCCGTTCAGGTTCAGGGCGACAGCAGCCCATAGCCATAGCGCGGATCGCGGCCTGGAGGCCCGAGGTCGCGCGCCTCGCTGGCCAGGCGACGTTCGACCGCCGCGGCGGCGCCGGGACGCGGCGCGTCCAGCAACTGGGCCGCCCTGCGCGCCACGATCGGTGCCGCGAACGAGGTGCCGCGCATCGCGTCGCGGCCGTGGCCGACCACGCCGGACGCGCAGAACGCCACCTGCGGGCCGCTGCCCGAGTCGGGCAGCACGCGGTCGCGCGAGTCGACCGCGCTGACGCCGATCACCCCAGGGTAGGCCGCCGGGAACAGCGGTGGCGCGGCGGGCCCGTCGTTGCCCACCGCGCTGACCAGCACATGGCCGCGCGCGATCATCGCCTGCACTGCCCTCGCGAGTACCGGGTTGTCGGGGCCGACCAGGCTGATGTTGATCACCGGCACGCCTTCGCGCGCCATCCACGCCAGCGCGCGCACAAGGTCGGAGGTGGCGCCGCCCACGGCGTCGCTGCACCACAGGTTGGCCGCATACAGCGTATCGCTGTCGCCATCGACCAGGCGCGCCGCCACGACGGTGCCGTGGCGCGACACGTTCGCCTTGCCGCAGCCAAAGGGCGTGAGGCGCACGTGCGCCAGCGCCGGGTCGGCCGGGTCCACGCCGCCATCGATCAGCCCCACGCGGTGGGCCATGCCGCCGGTCGGCGCCGTTGCCGGCGGATCGCCCTGGGCGGCATCGCCGCCGCCTGCGGGCAGGTAGATGTGCTGGTAGGCGAAGGTCACCTTCGGCGCCAGTTGCTGCAGCAATCGCAACGCCTCGGCCTCGCTGCGTCCCCTGGTGTCGCGCAGCAGCGCCAGGTCGAGCCCGAGCGGCGCGTCCGCCGACGTTTGCCTGGTCGCGGTGAACCCCTGCGACTGCACGGCGTCGAGCTGCCCGGCCGAGAGCCCCATGGCGAGGAACTCGCCGCGCAGTACCGGCTCGCCATGGGGATCGACCGTCACCCGCCCCGGGGCGGCGCGGACCAGGGTCCTGATCTGCGCCTGTCGCGTCGCCTCCCCCACGCCGCGCAGCAGGTCGTCGATATGGCGTATCGACGCCGCGGCCGGCAGGTCGGGCATCTGCGGGATGTCCGGCACGCGGGCGACATCCGGCGGCAGATGGGGCAGCCCCATGGGAATGTGCATGCCAGCGGGCGGACCCGCCGGCGGACCCCGGAACTGCGCCCGCGCAGGCGCCGCGCTGCCCACGGCGAGCGTGACGGACAGCACAGAAATCAGCACGAAATGCGGGCGCTGCGGCAGCATGGCGGAATGGCTCGGGAGCGTGTTGGGCGGATGCTAGCATTCACTGGCTTTACCCTCCCGAACCGTGCCGTGGGGCATGACGGAAGGAATCTCTTTACTCGAACGTATATGGAAAGGTAATCCGTGGACCCGAGCCAAACCGTGCGCGAGGGATTGCTCCAGCTATTGCCCCGCCTGCGCCGGCTGGCACGGGCACTGGCAGGCCAGGCCGCCGACGCCGACGACCTGGTGCAGATCGTGCTCGAGCGCGCGCTGGCACGGGCGGCGCAGTGGCGGCCGGATGCCGCGCTGGACAAATGGGTGTTCGCGATTGCGCGCAACGCCTGGCGGGACGAACTGCGGGCGCGCGGCCGGTCGCAAAACCTGTTCGCGCCGGAGGAAGCCGGAACCACGGCGGCGGACGGCGCCAGCGCCCCCGCGCAGACGCTGGACCTGGCGGCGGCGATGACCACGCTGCCGCCGGACCATCGCGAAGTGGTGGCGCTGGTGCTGGTCGAAGGATTGTCGTACAGCGAGGCCGCCATGCTGCTGGAAGTGCCGGTGGGAACCGTCACCAGTCGCCTGGCGCGCGCCCGCGCCACGTTGCAAGCCCATCTCGGGAAGGACACATGAAACCGATCGACGACGACACATTGCAGGCTTACGCCGATGGCGAGCTCGACGCGGCCGCCAGCGCGCGCATCGACGCCGCGCTGGCCCACGACGAGATACTCGCGCGCCGGGTGCGGCAGGCGCGCGCGCTGCGGGCGCAGCTGCGGGCGGCGTTCGACCCGGTGCTCGACGAGCCGGTGCCGGCCCGTCTGTCCGCCCGCCTGCGGCCCGCTTCCCCGCCGGCCGCCGGCACGGCGGTGCTGCGCCCGATGCCTGCGGCGCGGCGCGGCTTGGCGGGCCCACGGCAGCGCCCGGCACGACGCCGGTGGGTACCGGGCGCCGCGATCGCCGCCTCGGTCGCGTTGCTGGCGATGGCCCTGTGGTGGCGACAGGATGGCGGGCTGATACGCATGCACGACGGCCAGCGATTCGCGGCAGGCACACTGTCGCAGGCGCTCGACCGGGGCCTGGCCAGCCGCCCCGATCCGCATGCGCCGATAGCCATCGGCCTGAGCTTCCGCAGCAAGGACGGCAGCATCTGCCGCACCTTCACCGAGCGCACCCGGCCGGCGATGGCCGGGCTCGCCTGCCATGCGCCGGCCGGCTGGTCGCTGGCCGCGCTCGAGCCGGCCGAAAAACCCGCGGGCGGGCCATGGCGACAGGCGGCCAGTTCCCTGCCCGCGGCCGTGCAGGCGGCGGTCGACGCGAGGATCAAGGGCGAGGCCTTCGATGCGCGGCAGGAACGCGCCGCCCGCGACGCCGGCTGGCGATAAGCCTCCGCCGCGCCGAAAACCGGTGACCGCCGCCGCTCGATATGTTCGCGGCGCCCGCACCCGCCATCACATCGCCCAGCGCACCCCCGCATACCAGGCACGTCCCAGCGCCGGCTCCAGTCCGTTCTGCCAGACCCGGTCGTAGTACGCGCGATCGGCGAGGTTGCTGACGCCGGCGAGCAGGGTGAGGTGGCGGTCGAGCTGCCAGTCGCCGGCCAGGTCCAGCACGGTATAGGCCGGGATGCGCGCCGGCAGGTAGCTGCCGCCGCTGCCATGGGACTGGTCGGAGGCTTGCCAGAACTGCGCGGCGGAAGACACCGCGGTGAGGCTGAGCTTGACGCGATTTTCGACGCGCCAGGTCAGCCCTGCCTTGAGCAGGTAGCGCGGCGCATAGGCGGGAATCTTGCCGACCTGGCCGGGGATGGCACTGGCGACGTAGCGGGCATCGAGCAGGCTGGCGTTGACGAACGCTTCAAGGTGCTCGCCGCTGTTGGCGGCGCCGCTGCGGGCGAGAAAGTCGTAGTTGAGCTGGCCTTCCAGGCCACGGCTGCGGGTGTCGCCGGTATTCACCTCGACCACGTCGATGTTGTTCAGTTGCACCGCCTCGATCTGGTTGCGGAAGTCGATCCAGAACAGGCTGACGTCGTAGTACAAGCCGGCAACCGGCACGCCATGCGCGCCCAGCTCGTAGGACAGCGACTTCGACGGGTCGGGCGCCTGGCCCGGCAGGATGTTGGCGAACGGCGAGGCCATGTCGAAGTAGCGCAGCGGACGCCAGCCCTGCGAGATATTGAAGTAGCTCTCGTTGCCGTGGCCGAAGTCGTTGCCGATGCCCAGCCCGAGCAGCGGCACCGTGCGCGTGTCGGCTTGGTCGATCAGCGGGCGACTGAGGAACGGCGGCCTGACCGTTTCGGCCACCGCCACGCGCTCGTGCTCCAGCCGCAGCGAGGGCACGATGTGAAAGCGGTGCGGCAGCCGGAACACGTTCTCGGCGAAGACCGCGGCGTAGTTCGAAGTGCGCGCCTGCCGCAGCCGCGGCGTGCCGCGGCGGTCGTGGCGGTCGACGTAGAGATCGCTGCTGCTCCACTGCCGCAACGGGTCGTCGCCGTGGAACAGCGTGGTGCCGACGGTGAAGGCGTTGCCCCTGCCCCACTTCCTGCGCAGGCGCAGGTCGGCGCCGCTGGTGCGGAACTGCGCGTCCTGCAAGGTGGTGCCGGTGGGCGGCGCTTGCCCGGCCACGGCGTTGGCGGCCGCGCGGCTGGCCAGGTCCTGATAGGCGAACCAGGCCTTGCCCTCGAACAGCCAGCCATCGCCGAACGTGCTGCGCTGGCCCAGCACGATCTGGTCGCGGTCGACCCAGTCGCGGTTGTAGGGCGTGGGCGTGGCTCGGGGGTTGGCCTGCCACTGCGGATAACCGAGCCGACCGGCGTCGCCCGAGGCCGCGTCGATCGCGTGCAGGTCGATCCACCACAGCTGCCTGTCGTCCGGCCGGTAGCCGACGTAGAGGTCGGCCTGGCGCATCTGTGAGCCGGCGTTGGCCCGCGTGCCGTCGCTGCCCACATAGGCGGCATCGGCGCGATACGACCAGCGTCCACTGCTGCCTTCGACCGCGTTGTAGGTGGAATACAGGCCATGATTGCCGACCACCTGCTCGGAGCTGAGCGCGAAGGGTGCATTTGCGGCGGGACGGCGCGAGACCAGGTTGATCACCGGTGCCGGCTCAGGCCCGTACAGCAGGCTGGAGCCGCCGCGGATCAGCTGCACCTCGGACAGGCTCTGCGTCAGCGGCATCGCATACAGCGTGGGAAAGCCGATCCAGTCGCTCTCCAGCGGAATGCCGTCCTGCATCACCAGCACGTATTCCGATTCCTGCGGATTGCCCAGACCGCGGTAACTGAGGTTGAACTGGGTCGGCGTGGGCTGCTGCGACACCTGCACGCCGGGCGAACGCGCCAGCAACTGGTCGAGGTTGTTGCCGATCACGGTGGGCTGGTCGGCCAGATGGGTCACTGTGGTTTTCTTGGTCACCGTGATCTTGGTGCCGTCGACCTCCGGCAGCAGGTGCTGCAGCTTGGCCTTCAGCGTTTCACGCCAGGCCTCGGCGTTCACGGCGACCGGGGCCAGCTGGGTCGGCGGCGGCTTCGCCGCGGCATCGGCCGGCGGGGTGGCTTGCTGCGCACGGCTGGCCGCGGCCGCCAATGCCAGGGCGGCCGCCAGCGGCCGCAGGAGATGGCCCGGAATCGACATGGTTCAACCTTTGAAAAATCCAGCCCACCCTTATCCGCCAGCTTGAGCCGAAGCGCCATAGGCCAGAGGTTTACCCCGGCGGCTGGCCGCCCTCGGCGAGCGGGCCAACCCGATCCGCATGAAGGTCGTGGCCACCACCGGAGGCGACGCGATCACCGGCGAGGAGCGCGCGCGAGCATACCGACACGCTGCACGGAGCGGTCGCGTCTTGGCGAGGGTGCCACCGACGACCGGCTCGCCCACATCGGAGGACGCCGAGTCCGGCGGCGGCAAGGACGGCCTGGAAGCCCTGCGGCGCGGGATGGAGCGCGACTGACCCGGCCAGGTCGACCCCTCGCGCCGCTGGCCGGGGGGCGCCGCGGACATGGCGGCACCCCGGCGAACGCAAGTTCCTTCGTCGCCGGGTAGTACCTTCGTCACTTGTGATACGACGACCGCCGCACTGACAGTAGTGGGAATGCCTGCGCCGCGCCGATGCGCGGCACGCCTTCCCACCGACTGCACGGAACGATCATGCCCCGCACCCGTCACCGCATTCTCTCGCTCGCCATCCTGTCCGCGCTGGCCGCCATGCCCACCTTCGCCAGGCACGCGCCCGCCGCGGCGCCGGCGGCGGATCACAAGGGCCCGTTCGCCACGCTGCATTTCCGCGATCTCGGCCCGGCGGTGGCGGGCGGCCGCGTCGCCGCCGCGGTCGGCATTCCCGGCGACCCGCTGACCTATTACGTCGGCGCCGCGGCGGGCGGCGTGTGGAAGACCAGCGACGGCGGCGAGCACTGGAAGCCGATCTTCGAGCACGAGGCCAGCGCCTCGATCGGCGCGATCGCGCTGGCGCCGTCCAACCCCAACCTGGTCTGGGTCGGTACCGGCGAGAGCAACATCCGCAACGACATCGTCGACGGCGCCGGCGTATACCTGTCCACCGATGCCGGCAAGAGCTTCAAGCGGATGGGCCTGGCCGATGCCGGCCAGATCGGCAGGATCATCGTCGACCCGCACAATCCCGACCACGTGCTGGTCGCCGCGCTGGGTCATGCCTGGGGCCCGAATGCCGAACGCGGCGTGTTCGAGACCACCGACGGCGGCAACAGCTGGCACAAGACGCTGTTCGTCGACGACCAGACCGGCGCGATCGACATGGCGATGCAACCGGGCAACCCGCAGGTGCTGTTCGCCGCCACCTGGCAGGTGGTGCGCCATCCGTGGAACCTGGTCGACGGCGGCAAGGGCAGCGGCCTGTGGCGCTCCACCGATGGTGGTGCAACCTGGACCCGGCTCGCCGAGGGCCTGCCCAAGGGGCCGCTGGGGCGCATCGCGGTCGCCACCGCACCGAGCGATCCCGAGCGGGTCTACGCGCTGGTCGAGACCAAGCCGGGCAAGGGCCTGCTGTTCGTCTCGCACGACCTCGGCGACAAGTGGAGCGAGGTCAGCGACAACCACGCCCTGGACGTGCGCCCGTTCTACTTCTCGCGCTTCGCGGTCTCGCCGACCGATGCCGACAAGCTGTACTTCATGTCGTTCCACCTGATGGAATCGGACGATGGCGGCAAGACCGCGCACGTCCTCGACAAGAGCGTGCACGTGGACCATCACGCCCTGTGGATCGACCCGACCCGGCCGCAGCGCATCATCCAGGGCAACGACGGCGGCGCCTACCTGAGCCAGGACGGCGGCAAGAGCTGGCGCTTCCTCGATGCGCTGCCGATCGAGCAGGACTACATGGTGGCGGCCGACGGCAAGACGCCGTACACCCTGTGCGCCGGCCTGCAGGACAACAGTGGCTGGTGCGGCCCGGCCAGCTCGCTGGCGGACCGGGTGGTCAGCGGCAACGACTGGTTCAACGTGGTGGGCGGCGACGGCCAGTACGTGGTGCCGGCCGGCGACGACCTGATCTACAACGACTCGCAGGACGGCGCGATGGCGGTGTTCCACCGCGCCAGCAAGCGCAGCGACTTCGTGATGCCTTACCTGCACGGTCCGGCGTTCGTGAACGACCTGCCGCTCGACCAGGCGAAATACCGCTTCAACTGGACCAGTCCGATCGCGGTCGATCCGCAGCGTCCGCAGACCGTCTACCTGGGCGGCAACGTGGTGTTCAAATCCACCGACGCCGGCCTGCACTGGAGCCCGATCAGCGGCGACCTGACCCGCAACGACAAGGCCAAGCAGGCGCTCTCCGGCGGCCCGGTCAACCTCGACCTGTCCGGTGCCGAGAGCTACGACACCGTGCTGTCGCTGACCATCGCGCCGTCGGACGGCAGCGTGCTGTGGGCCGGCACCGACGACGGCCTGGTGCAGCTGACCCGCGACGGCGGCGCGCACTGGGCCAACGTCACCCCCGCCGGCGCGCCGAAGTGGGCGCGCGTCTACCAGGTGGGCGTGTCGGCCAGCCGGCCGGGCCAGGCCTGGGTCGGTTTCGACGCGCACGAGCTGGACGACCGCCACGCCTACGTCTATCGCACCGACGACTTCGGCAAGCACTGGACGCGGATCGACAAGGGGCTGCCGCAGGCACCGGTAGCGGTGGTCCGCGAAGACCCGGCGCACCCGGGCGTGCTGGTTGCCGGCACCGATGTCGGCGGCTGGATCTCGCGCGACAACGGCGCCCACTGGAGCAAGCTGGGCGCCAATTTCCCGACCGTGCCGGTGGTCGACGTGAAGTTCGTGCACGGCGATCTGGTGCTGGCCACGCATGGCCGCGGCATCTTCGTGTTCGATCATTTCGCGCCGCTGGCCGAGTACGGCGACAGCGTGGCGAAACAGCCGCTGCACCTGTTCACCCCGCGTGCCGGCACCGAGTTCGTGCGCTGGTCGCGAGGCGAGGGCGCCGAGCCGCTGTACACCGTACCCAACGCGCCTGACGGGGTGGTGATCGACTACAGCGTGCCCAGGGCGGTCAAGGCCGGCAAGCACGCCAGGCACGGCGCGGTCACGCTGACCGTGCGCGACAGCGCCGGCAAGCTCGTCGCCACACGCTACGCCAATGCCAAGGCGGGGGTGAATCGCTACGTCTGGAACATGCGCTACGACGGCGCCACCAAGCTCGATTTCGACAAACCGCAGAGCGACGACGAGAACAAGGACAAGGACGGCAACAACAGCCACGGGCCGGCGGTTTTGCCCGGCACCTACCAGGTGACGGTCAGCGCCGACGGCCACAGCGCCAGCGAAAGCGTGCAGGTCAAGGCCGACCCCAACCAGACGCCGGCCATGGCGGCCGAGCAGGCGGTCCTGCAGCAGGCGCTGGCCGCCCGCAACGAGCTGAGCACGCTCAACGACATGCTCAACCGGGTCACCGCCATGCGCGCCACGCTGAAGCAGTTCGAGCACCTGGCCGGTGACGACGCCCACTACGCCGATGCGCTGAGCCAGGCAAAGAAGCTCGACGGCGAGCTCGGCGCCTTCCGCGACAGCATCTATGCGCCGGGCGTGCAGCACGACGTGGTCGAGGACGACCTCAAGCAACTGAGCGACCTGCAAGGCAGCGTGCAGGCGCTGGCCGGTTACGGCTTCTCCAGCCTGCAGGGGCAGATGCCCACGCCCGCCTTGCTGGAGTTGGCGGGGCAGCTCGAGGCCCAGGTCGGCGCCAGGGTGAGCCAGTTCAACGCGCTGCTCGCCGGCGACGTGGTCAGCTACAACCACGCCGCCTTTGCGGCGGGCGCACCGACGCTCATGGCCGGCGAGCCGGCGCGGATCGCCGCGGCGCCCTGAAGCGGCGGCGAGGCCGGGCGCGGCGGGCGAAAGGGACCAGCCTGGAGAAACCAGGCTGGCGAGCGCGCCGTCGATCCGGCCAGCTCGGGAGCGTGCCCGGCAGCGGGCACGCGAGGCTCCAAGCGGCGGGCGAATCGGGTCGGACGACCTCGCGCCGGGTCAAGCCTGGGTCGAGTGGGCGATCACGGCGACCGCGATTCGGCCGCCGTGGTGGCGGATCGCCGGGCTATGAACCCGATGGGTCGTCGTGCGATCCCGCATCGCGCGGGCCTTGCACCTGGTTCCTGCCCGCGCGCTTGGCCTCGTAGAGCGCACGGTCCGCCCGCGCGATCAGTGTCTCCGGGCCGTCCTGCGTGCCTTGCAGTTCGCCGATGCCGATGGACACGGTGCAGGAGATGCTGGTGCCGTCATCGAGCACGACCCTCGCCCCCGCCACGGCCACGCGCAGCCGCTCGGCCACCAGCCAGGCGCCCTCGGCGTCAGCCTGCGGCAGCAGGATGGAAAACTCCTCGCCGCCGATGCGGCCGATCGCATCCACCTCGCGCAGCATGCCTTTGCAGGTGTCGGCGACGACCGTCAACATGCGGTCGCCGCCGGCATGACCGTGACCGTCATTGACCTGCTTGAAGTGGTCGACGTCCAGCATCAGCACGCTGAGCGGCTGCTGCTGGCGGCGACTTCGCAGCATCTCCGCCGATACCAGCTCCAGGTAACACCGTCGACTGAGGACGCCGGTGAGACTGTCGGTGTTGGCCAGTCGCTGCAGATCCCGCTTCTGCTGCTCGAGTTGCAGGGTCTGCGCCTCCAGCGTTGCAGTGCGGGCCGATACCAGCGACTCCAGCCGGTCGCGATGATTCTCGAGCTCGGTCTCGTGCCGCGCCCGGACCGCCAACTCGCCGAGGAAGCGTTCGCGCATCCGGTTGAACGATGCCACGACCTCATCGAATTCATCGCTGGACCGCCGCCTGCGACGACGCAGATCGAGCGGGATCTGCAATTGCTCGAAGGTCACGTAACGAGCGTACCTGGCCAGCGCTTCCAGGTGCCGGGTGACCCATAGCCTGACCAGCAACAGCACGGAAAGCGAGGTGGCAAGCAGGGTAACCAGGGTGGCCAAGGCGATTCCGACCGAGCGGTCTTCCAGCTTTGCGATCACCGGCGCGCGCCCGAACGCCACTTGCAGGGTTCCCAGATCGAAATGTCCCGCCTCGTTGTAGCTGAGGGGAAAGCTGCGCAACAGCAAGGGATCGTGCACGGCATGCCCGCGATCGAGCTCGACCCCTTCGCTTCGCAGCCGAACCTCTGCGACGCCGGGGATTTTGGCCAGCTCGTCGAGCTGCAGATCGACCCGGTCCTGGTCGACCAGCCACAGGCTGGTCGACAGGCTGGGCACGTAGCTGCGGCCGATCTCGTCCAGGCGCCGATGAGCCCCCGCCACGTCGTCGTTGTAGCGCACCGCCAACATCAGCACCGTCCCCAGCACCGTCACCAGCAGGCTGAACATCACCGTCGCCACGGCAAGCCGCATGCTGATGGATCGTTGCCGCGGAAACCGGATCACGGAATCAGCTCCCCCGGCTTGAACCAGAGGCCGGGGGGCTGCTGGCGGGCCTGGCGTGGTGCCTGCGGGTTGTCCAACTCGATGATCCGTCGGCCGGTCAGCTGCAGCTGCCTGGCCAAGCCGCCGTAAGTCTGGCCGAACAGGTGCTGCAGGCTGCCGTCGGCCATGGCGCGCTGGAGCCCCAGGCTCAGCGCCTCGGCCAGCGCGCGATTGTGTCGATTGACGAAGAAATGCTCCGCTTCCGGATAGTGCAGCAACAGGTGGCGTTCCAGCGCAATCGGCAGATCGGGATGCCGCGCCAGCTCGTCGCCCACCTCGGCCACCGAACGGGGGAAATAGTCGATATGCCGGCGCGCCAGCATGCGGAACAGGCCCTCATAGGTCGGACTGCCCACCACCCGCAAACCGTTTTCGCGCAGCACCTGCAGGTCCGGCCAACCAAGCCCCTGGCCCGCGAGCAGGGCCGCCAACTGCGCCTTCGAGGCGATCGCGGCAAATCGCGTCTCGTCACCGCGATGAATCAGCAATACCCGCCAGCCGATCAGGCCACGGTCGATCGCGAACGGTATGGAAAGCAGTTTGCGGTCGCGCTCGGGCGACCCCACCGCCCAGGTGATGTCCAGCTGCCTGCCGGCGGCCAGTTCGCGCATGCTGCGTTCCTGCTGCATCGACGTAGGGCTGGCCTTGAGCCTGAAGTTCATCCCGCTGTGGGCCAGCGCCAACTTCAGGACCTGCAGCGGATAGCGCTCGCGCACGTCCTGGCGCGACTCCGGGTGCGGATAGATGACGGTGGTGACCCCGGCGGTCGCCCTGGCCGGAGCCGCGGCGCAATACAGCCCCAGCAGCAGCCACGCGGCAAGCCGCGGGATGGCCGAAGCTCGGCAAAGACAGATGCCGCCCGCCCGCGGATGCCCGGCCATCGCCCGCCCCGGCCGGGCTGGCGGATCGGCAGGGGCCTCACCCATTGCATTTTTCCTGCCTGCCGGTAAAGAAACCATCTGAAACCTTTCCAGCAGTCGCGGACAACCGGGCTCGCCCGACGGCCCGTTTTCGCGGCGACCCGTCTCGATTCGCACTCTATTCGCATTCGGCAGGACCGCAAAGCGCCGGCTGTCCCTGCCGGTTCGGCCTGGCCAACCGGCTTTCGTGGTACCCGATATTTCGCCGCCACCCTCCTGTAGTGTAGGTGGCCGCACGATGGGTGCCGGCGAACGAGGGGCCATGACTTCCGACAGAAACCCGTTCTGGGCGCGGATGTTCGTCACGCACCAGGATTCGCTCAACGGATTCTTCCGGCGCCGGGTGGCGCATCGCTGGGATGCGCAGGATCTGGCCCAGGAGGTGTTCCTGCGCCTGCTGCGTGTCGACGGCGGCCAGGACAGCATCATCGCGAACCCGGAAGCGTACCTGTTCACGGTGGCGTCCAATCTGGTCAAGGAACACGCGCTGCTGCAAAAGCGGCGCGGCCCGAGCGTGGACATCGCGCAGATGCTGCCGGAACTGGAGTCGCCGGTCGACACGCCCGAAACCGAGGCCGAGCGCGAGGGCCGGCGGCAACGCATGCAGGCGGTGCTCGATCGCCTGCCCCCGCGCTGCAAGGCGGTGATGCTGATGCAGCATCGCGACGGCATGAGCTACGAGGAGATCGCCGCGCAACTGGGAGTGTCCACGCACATGGTCAAGAAATATGTCGTCAAGGCGCTGGCGTTGTGTCGCCGCGGCCTGGCGCGCTACGAGTAGATCGCATGCACACGGATGACCGGCAATGGCAGGATCTGATCGCGGAACAGGCGGCGCAGTGGTACGTGGCGCATCGCGACGGCACGCTCGGCACGAAGCAGCAGAACGCCTTCGTGCACTGGCTGCGCGCCTCGCCCATGCATGTGGCCGAATACCTGGCCATCGCCGGCGTCGCGCGCGACATCGCCGACGCCGCGCCACGCGACACCACGCCGCTGCCGCAACTGCTGGGCGGCACCGGCGGTGGCGATCGGGTGGTGCCGATCCATGCCGTCACGCGCGAGTCGGTGTTCGACCGGTACTCGCCGCACGAACACCGGGCCAGGGTCCGCGCCAGGTACCATCGGCACACGCGATCGCGCGCCTACTGGGGCAAGGTCGCCGCGCTGGCGCTGGTGGCGACGGCCATGGTGCTCGGCCTGCGCTGGTTCGTGTCCCGGCCGCAGGTGCAGTACTACGCCACCGGCCACGGCGAGCAGCGCAGCCTGCAACTGCCGGACAACACCTTCGTGCGGCTCAACTCCGACTCCGCCATCGCCGTCAGCTTCAGCCCCGAGCGGCGCCTGGTCGAAGTCACCCGCGGCCAGGCCTACTTCGAGGTGGCGAAGGACCCGCTGCGACCTTTCGGCGTGCGCGTCGGCAGCCTGCTGATCAGGGACATCGGCACCGCGTTCGATGTCTACCGGCAGGACGCCAGCACCACCGTCACGGTGACCGAGGGCCAGGTACAGGTGTGGCCGATGCCGCCGGCACCCCGCTCTTTCGGCTGGCTGCATGGCGGCCAGCCGGCACGGGGGCCGCACGAGCGCCCGCTTGTCGATCTCCTCGCCGGCCACCAGGCGCGGATCGGCGCCTCGGGCGTGATCGAGTCGCAGGGGCCGGCCGACGTGGATCTGGCCACCGCCTGGCTGCAGGGGAACATCGTCTTCGAAGACCAGTCCATCGCGTCGGTGGCGGCACAGTTCAACCGCTACAACAACGCACAGATCAGCGTGCGGGACCCGCGCATCGGCGCCCTGCCGATCAGCGGCACCTTCGCCGCCCACGATGTGTCCACCTTTGTCGCCTTCCTCGGCAGCATGCGTGGCGTGCATACGCAGATGCGGGGGCGGCGCATCATCGTCAGCGGCGTTGCCGCGCGCAAGCATCGCGATTGAAGCCGGGTCGGCACGATGCGCGCTTCACCTGAAAAAAACATTACCCGGTTTTCGTGGATTGGGCTCGTAAGTCATGGGCGCGTCATATCGAGCCGGCGCCGACCGCCCGCAACCGGGGCATCCAAATAGGGGAGTTGATCCATGCGTAAGTCCATGCTTGCAACATGTTGTCTGGCGGCCCTGGTCGGGGCCGGCCTCGCCGGTCCCGCGGCGGCGGCGCCGTTCCAGCAGTCCGCGGTCTCCGACACGGTGATCCCGGCGATGCCGTTGAACAAGGCGCTCAGCACCTTCGCCCAGCATGCGCATCTGCAGCTGGTCTACGTGTCGAAGATCGCCGACTCCATGCGCACCGAGGGCGCGCCGGCCGGCCTGACCCAGCAGGCGACCCTGCAGAAGCTGCTGCAGGGCACCGGCCTGAAGTACCGCTTCCTCAATGCAAAGACGGTCACCATCTATGCAGCCGGCGACCCGCCGGCCGCCCCCGCCCCGGCGGCGAAACCGCAGGACAGCAAGAAGACCGTCAGCCTGAAGACCGTGGTGGTCACCGGCACCCGCGCCTTCGATCGCACCGAGGCCACCTCGCTGTCGCCGATCGACGTGCTGACGCCGAAGGACCTGGTCGGCACCGGTGCCACCAACCTGGCCTCGGCGCTGCGGACGCTGCTGCCTTCGTTCAACTTTCCGCAGCCCTCGGTGACCGACGCCACCGACGCCATCCAGCCGGCGCAGCTGCGCGGCCTGTCGCCGGACCAGACGCTGGTGCTGATCAACGGCAAGCGCCAGCACACGACGGCCATCGTCAACGTCAACGGTTCGCTGGGCCGCGGCTCCTCGCCGGTCGACATCAACGCGATCCCGATCAACGCGATCGACCACGTCGAGGTGCTGCGCGACGGCGCCGCCGCCCAGTACGGCTCCGACGCGATCGCCGGCGTGATCAACATCATCCTCAAGGGCGGCTACAAGCACGGCTCGGCCAGCGTGTCCGGCGGCCAGTACGACGGCGGCGACGGCACCACCTGGCAGGGTGGCGCCGACGGCGGCTTCGACCTCGGCGGCAAAGGCTGGGTGCACCTGAGCGTCAACGCCATGCATCAGGACCCGACCAACCGCGCCGGGCCGGACCTGCGCTACCCCAAGGACCCCACCTACGGCGCGGTCACGTTCCATTACGGCTTGCCGCTGACCAAGGCCAAGCAGGCCGCAATCAACCTGCAGTACGACCTCAGCCCCAACGTGCAGCTGTATGCCTTCAGCCTGTTCAACAAGCGCGACGTCAGCGCGGGCGGCTTCTTCCGCTCGCTGTCCACCTACAAGAACAGCTATCCGGGCGCGCTGGCCGACTATCCCGCCGGCTACCTGCCGATCGAGAACAGCGCCATCCGCGACGACTCCGAGGTGATCGGCCTGCGCGGCAAGGTGGCCGGCTGGGACTACGACATCAGCGCCAATACCGGCGGCAACCACTGGAAGCTCAACACCAGCGACACCTACAACTATTCGCTCGACCCGAACTCGCCGACCGGCTTCTACATCGGCACACTGACCAACCGCGAGGACGTGTTCAACACCGACTTCAGCCGTGACGTCAACCTCGCCGCGCTGCAGAACCCGCTGACCGTGGCCTGGGGCCTGGAGTACCGCAAGGAGCAGTTCGCCATCAAGAACGGCGACGCGGCGTCCTATGCCGGCGCCGGCGCCCAGGTGTTCCCGGGGTACCAGCCGGGCGATGCCGGTTCGCACTCGCGCAACAGCCACGCGGCCTACGTGGACCTGGAAAGCGACCTGACCAGCCGCTTCTCCGCCGGCCTGGCCGCACGCTACGAGCACTACAGCGACTTCGGCAACACCACCTCGGTGAAGGGTTCGGGACGTTACGCGTTCAGCGACGCCGTGGCCGTGCGCGGCACCGTGTCGACCGGCTTCCGGGCGCCGTCGCTGCAGCAGGAGTTCTACTCCAGCACCGCGATCAACTTCGTCAACACCGGCGGCGGCAACCTGGTGCCCTACACGATCCGCACCTTCCCGGTCAGCGACCCGGCGGCGCGGGCGCTCGGCGCGCAGGCGCTCAAGCCGGAGAAGTCGAAGAACTACAGCCTCGGCCTGGTGCTGACCCCGACCAGCGGCCTGTACACCACGCTGGACTTCTACCAGATCGCGGTCGACAAGCGGATCATCCTCAGCGGCAACCTGGTCGGCACGGCGGTGCAGAGCTACCTGACCGCGGCGGGCATCCCGTTCGTCAGCGGCGGCCGCTTCTTCACCAACGCGGTGAACACGCGCACCCGCGGCGTGGACCTGGTGTCGACCTATCCGCTCGAACTGGCGCACTCCTCGCTCAAGCTGACCGGCGGCATCAACTACAACAAGACCGACATCACCTCGATCGCGGCGAACCCGCCGCAACTCGGCCTGGCCGGCCTGACCCTGCCGATCATCGACCGCACCGAGCAGGGCCGCATCAGCAAGGGCACGCCACGGACCAAGGCGTTCGTGGCGGCGGACTGGAATGTCAGCAACTGGAGCCTGCACGGCCAGCTGACCCGCTACGGCCAGTGGACCAACTATGCCACCACCGCCAGCGGCGACCAGACCTACGGCGCGTCCGTGCTGCTGGACCTGTCGGCCAGCTATAACTGGAACGACTGGTCCTTCACCGTGGGCGGCAACAACGTCACCAACCAATACCCGGACAAGAACACGCCGCGTACCGCCGCGTTCAACATCATCCTGCCCTATCCGGGTTCCTCGCCGTACGGTTTCAGTGGCTCGTACTATTACGCCACGGTGGCCTATAACTGGTAGGCAACGACCGCCACGCACGGGGCGCCCGCCAGCGGGCGTCCCGTGCGCGCCCGCATTCCGCTCCAACTTCCAGTCCGCAGCCTCCCAAGAGTGACCACTATGCGCAACGCATTCTCCGCCGCGATGGCGATCGCCATCCTCGCCGCGACGCCGGCGGCATGGGCAGCCCAGTCGCCCGCAGCCCAGCACAACATTCCCCAACAGGCGCTCGACGCCACCGCCGCGCCCACCACGATGGCCGCGCTGGCCAAGGCCAGGCCGGTCACCGCGAAGCACGCCATGGTGGTTTCCGCACAGCACCTGGCGACCGAGGTCGGCGTGGACATCCTCAGGCAGGGCGGCAATGCGGTGGACGCCGCCGTGGCCGTGGGCTACGCCCTGGCGGTGGTGCATCCGTGCTGCGGCAACATCGGCGGCGGCGGCTTCATGGTGGTGCACCTGGCCGATGGCAAGGACGTGTTCCTGGACTTCCGCGAGAAGGCGCCGCTGAAGGCCACCCCCACCATGTACCAGGACGCCAGCGGCAAGGTGATTCCAGGCAAGAGTACCGGCAGCTATCTCGGCGTCGGCGTACCCGGCACCGTGATGGGCATGGACGCCGCGCTGAAGAAGTATGGCAGCATGCCGTTGCGGGAGCTGATCGCGCCGGCGATCAAGCTGGCCCGCGACGGTTTCGTGCTGCAGCAGGGCGACATCAACATCCTCAACGAACGGGCCAAGGACTTCGCCAGATACCCGAACGTGGCGGCGACCTTCCTCAACCATGGCAAGCCCTACGTGGCGGGTGACCGCCTGCGCCAGCCGCAGCTGGCGCGCACGCTGGAACTGATCCAGAAAGACGGTGCCCGCGCCTTCTACCATGGCAGCATCGCGCGCCGGGTGGTCGATGCCAGCAAGGCCAACGGCGGCATCCTGTCGATGAAGGACTTCGCCGACTACTCGGTGACCTGGGACAAGCCGCTGAGCTGCGATTACCACGGCTACACCATCGTCTCCGATCCGCCGCCCAGCTCCGGCGGCACCACCATCTGCCAGATCCTGCAGATCCTGAAGCCGTACCCGCTGGCCCAGTGGGGCTACGGCGCGGTCGACAGCCTGCACTACATGATCGAGGCCGAGCGCCGCGCCTTCGCCGACCGCAATACCTACCTCGGCGATCCGGCCTTCGTGCACAATCCCATCGCCAAGCTGCTGTCGCCGGAGCACGTCGCGGCGATGCGCGCGACCATCAAGCCGGACCGCGCCACGCCGTCGTCCGAGATCAAGGGCAGCCTAGGCCCGGTCGAGGGCACCAACACCACCGACTACTCGGTGGTCGACCGGCATGGCAACGCGGTGGCGGTGACCTACACCATCAACTACCTGTTCGGCGTCGGCCAGATCGCCGGCGACACCGGCTTCTTCCTCAACAACGAGATGGACGACTTCACCTCCAAGCCCGGCGTGCCAAATTCGTTCGGCCTGGTGCAGGGCCGGATCAACCAGATCGAGCCGGGCAAGCGGCCGCTCAGCTCGATGGCGCCGACCATCGTGCTGCGCGACGGCAAACTGTTCATGGTGACCGGCAGCCCGGGCGGCTCCACCATCATCTCCACCACGCTGGAGAGCTTCCTCAACGTGGCCGAGTTCGGCATGAACATGCAGCAGGCGGTGGATGCGCCGCGGGTGCACGAGCAGTGGCTGCCCGACCTGGTGTTCGTCGAACCCGGCCTGCTCACACCGGCGGTGCAGCACGACCTGGAAGCGATGGGCTACCGCTTCAAGTCGGTCAAGTCGTGGGGCGCGGACGAGGCCATCCTGGTCGATCCGAAAAGCCAGCGGCTGGAAGGCGCCAACGACCGGCGTCGGCCGGCCGGCCTGGCGGCGGGTTACTGACCCCGGCGGCGAAGCGGCGCCCGGGGCGCGTGCCCTGGGCCATGCCCGCCGCCAGGGTTGCGCCGATGGCGATCGCCGGCATCCGCCGCGCTGGCGCTGCAGCAGCTCGCCGAGAGGCACGGCAGCACGCGAACGCAGGGCGAACGTAGCTTCTCCGCGCGACCGGCCGCGGGCGGCGGCACGCCCGGCTGGCGCCACCACACATGACTTTCGGCCCATGAGCGGGACACCGCCAAGCACCCTACACTGGGTCCCTCGACCCGATCCCCACCGGAAGCCTCCATGCGCCTGCGCCGCCTTGCCGTCCTCGCTCTTGCCGTCGCCACCACCTTCGCCGCGCATGCCTCGGTCGACCCCTCGCTTTACCAAAGCCTGCATTGGCGCCTGATCGGCCCGTTCCGCGGCGGGCGCGTGCTGACGGTGGCGGGTATTCCCGGCGACAGCCGGCATTTCTATTTCGGCGCGGTGGACGGCGGCGTGTGGTCCACCGCCGACGCGGGGCGCACCTGGCAGCCGATCTTCGACAGCGAGAAGGTCGGCTCGATCGGCGCGCTGGCGCTGGCGCCGTCCGACCCGAAGACGATCTACGTCGGCACCGGCGAGGCCGACATGCGCTCGGACATCGCCCACGGCAA
>JAGWIC010000023.1 GCA_028866435.1 Lysobacteraceae bacterium
ATGCGCCGGTGCAGGGGCGGGAAGCCGTTGGCGTCGCCGTTGAGCATGTCGAGCTTGTGCGCCATTTCGTGGACGATCACGTTGCGTCCCGGCGCCGTGCCGATTTTCAGCACATCCGCCCACGACAGGATCACCGGCCCGCGCCCCCAGGCCTCGCCGGCCAGCACGGTGCTGGTCTGGTGCACCACCCCGGCGGCGTCGGTCTGCGGGCGGCGCGGAATGAACGCGTCCGGGTACACGATGACGCTGTGCCAGCCGTCGTACCAGTCCAGGCCCAGCTTCAGGATGGGTACGCAGGCGTGGGTCGCCAGCAGCACCAGGTCGGCGTCGCCGAGCTGCAGGCCCTTGGCCGGTTCCACCGACTTGCCCTGCAGGAACAGGGTCGCCAACACGCGCAGCGTGGCCTGGTCGGAGGCGCCCAGCCGGCGCGCCGGGCCGCAGCGCCGCAGCGCGTCCTGCCACAGCGGCTCGCCGATCGGATGCCGCGCGACGATGTGTCGTACGCGCCAGTTTCTGATTCTGTCGAACATGGGCACCGGCGTGAGCGAGACGGATGACCAGGTTCATCAGGGTCGAACGGCACTTTCTCAAGCCGGCCCGGCCCATGCGCTTCCCGTGCCTGTTTCGGGCGGAACTGCCCGGCACGGTGGCCATGAACGAGGCGGCGAAGCGGGCGCATCCCGCCATGGCGGGCGGACCCGGGCGGGCAGGGGCTCAATTCTGCCGGCCGACGGTCGATAAACCTCCTGACCCGGGCCGGAAGTCGAAGCCGGGCGCCGCGCAGGCCTGGCCAGAGATGCGTCATTCCGCAAGGGCCGGGATCGGGCGTAGTGCTGGTGGGGCGCCCGTCTGGGCCGGGCCTGGACGGTGGTCGCGGCGGGCCCGGAGTCGGCGTACCGGGGATGGCCGGGGTACCGGCCGTAGTCGTGCAGAAAGTTTCCGCGGGCCGGCGGCCCGCCTTGCCCATGCAGGTGATTGTCCATGCGTTCGCTCATCCGATTTTTCGACCACCTCAGCCTGAACGCCCGCGTGTGGATGGTCATTGCGCTGGTCATCGCGGGCCTGGCCGCGCTCACCGTGGTCGGCGCGATGGAAACCCGGGACCAGCAGATGACCGCGCTGGAAACCGACCTGGCCAATCATGTCGACAGCGCGATCGCGGTCGCCGAAAGTTTCCGCACCCGCGCCGCCGCCGGCGAGTTCGACCAGGCCGAGGCGCAGAAGCGGGCGCTCGCCGCGATCCAGGCGATGCGCTGGGACCATGGCAACGGCTACCTGTTCGCGTTCGACTCCAGGCTTTTCATGCGGATGCATCCGATCGCGCCCGCGCTGGTGGGCAAGGACGTCGGCAAGATGGCCGACCCGACCGGCAAGAAGCTGTTCCAGGCGATGCTAGCGACCGATCGACAGGCCGGCGGCGCCGGCATCACCGAGTACGAGTGGCCGCTGCCCAAGAGCAAGCTGCCGGCACCCAAGATCAGCTACACCCGCTGGTACAAGCCGTGGGACCTGCACTTCGGTACCGGTGCGTACTTCATCGACATCGATGCGGCCTACCGGGCCAATCTCGAGGCGCAAGTGCTGCGCGCGACGGTGATCGGCCTGCTGGTGATCCTGGTGGTGTGGGCGTCGATGCGTTCGATCCGCAACAACATCGGTGGCGAGCCGGTATTCGCGGTGGCGATGGCCGGACGCATCGCCGACGGCGACCTGGGCCGGCCCGAGGACGAGCCCGAGTTCGCGCCGGAGAGCCTGCTCGGCGCGTTGCAGCGCATGCGCGAGAAACTGACCGGTATCGTCAACGAGGTGCAGCGCGGTTCGCAGGTGGTGTCCTCCGCGGCGCGGCAGATCGCCAGCGGCAACGACGACCTGAGCCAGCGCACGCAGGAGCAGGCGTCCAGCCTGGAACAGACGGCCGCCTCGATGGAGGAGATGACCTCGACCGTGAAGCAGAGCGCCGAAAACGCCAGCCACGCCAACCAGCTCGCCGCCAGCGCCCGCGCGCAGGCCGAGCGCGGCGGCGAGGTGGCCGGCCGGGCCAGCGGCGCGATGCGCGAGATCGAGGCGGCCAGCCGGCAGATCACCGACATCGTGCAGCTGATCGACGAGGTGGCGTTCCAGACCAACCTGCTGGCGCTGAATGCGGCGGTGGAGGCGGCGCGCGCCGGCGAGCAGGGCCGCGGCTTCGCCGTGGTGGCCACCGAGGTGCGCAACCTGGCCCAGCGCAGCGCGGCGGCGGCCAAGGACATCAAGGCGCTGATCAACACCAGCGTCGAGAAGGTGCAGGCCGGCGGCGTGCTGGTGGACCAGTCGGCCGAAGCGCTGAGCGGCATCATCAAGGGCATCAAGCAGGTCACCGACGTGGTGGCGGAGATCGCCGCGGCCACGCATGAGCAGTCGGTCGGGATCGAGCAGGTGAACCATGCCGTGACCCAGATGGACGAGGTGACGCAGCAAAACGCGGCACTGGTGGAGGAGGCTTCGGCGGCCGCGCGGACGATGCAGGATCAGGCCGCCGAGCTGGCCGCGCAGATGCATTATTTCCGGGTCTAGGAGCGGGGGCGTCCCCGCACGGCCGACTCCCCGCCCCGGTCATCAAGCGACGCCCGCCCGGCGCCGGCTTCGTGCGCCGTGCCGTCGAGCGTTCAGCGCAGCGGCTGCGCCGCGATGTCGCCCTTGCAGGGGATCGGCTTGCCATCCGTGCCGAAGGACTGGCTGAAGGTCGACCCGCGGCGGTTGATGACGATGCCGCCGACGCACTGCTGGTTGGCGTCCAGCCGGTAGGTGGCCTGCAGGCGAAGCTGTTCCTGCCGCGCCATGGCCTGGCGCCTGGCCTGTTCGACCTGGTACAGCCGGGCATCCTCCTGCACCTGCTGGTAGGTGCTGGACATGGCCTCGCGCTGCTTCTTCAGATCGGCCGCGAGCCGGCTCTGGTACTGCGCGGCCTGCGCCTGCGCCCGTTGCGCCTGCACGGCGGCGGCATGGGCGGATTCGCGCGTGATCTCATCGGCCTGGCGTGCGGCGAGGTACTGGGAAAATCCGTTCCACGCCAGCGCCGCCGCGAGCAGGCCGGCCGCGGCAGCCCCGATTTTCCACGACAACGGCACGGCCATCGCAGCCCATCCTCATCAATCCGGTGAGAAGTCCCGCCCCGGCGCAAGCGCGCCGGAAGGGGTTCGGCAGAGTCTATCAGGCTGCCGAAAGGCTGCCTGGCGCGACGGGACGGGCCCCGCCGCGGCAGGGTATGCCGCATACGCGCCGCGCAGGGCAACGACGGCTCACGGCGTGACCACGAAATCCGCCTGTTCGGTGGCCAGCGAGCTGCCGCCGACCCAGACGGTGTAATGGGTGGGTTCCACCACCTGCCGGCTCTTCACGTTCCAGAACGACAGCTGCGGAAAGCCCAGCTTGAAGGTGAGCCGCCTTGATTCGCCCGGCTTCAGCGTCACCCGCGTGAAACCCTCCAGGCTGCGCACCGGCTGCTCGACGCTGGCGCCCAGGTTGCGCACATAGAGCTGCGCCACCTCGGTGCCTTCGCGCCGGCCGGTGTTGGTCACCGTCGCGGTCACCGTGACCAGATCCCGCGCCTCCGCGTTATCGGCCTCGGCCAGCGGCACGGCGCTGCGCGACAGATGCACCGCCGAGTAGGCGAAGGTGGTGTAGCTGAGGCCGTAGCCGAACGGGTAGAGCGCGTCGTTGGGCACGTCGATGTAGCGCGAGATGAAGCGGGTGGCGCCGCTGGGCGGCTTGCTCAGGTCGGCGTCGCCGGCCGGCCGGCCGGTGGGGAACTGGTTGTAGTACAGCGGCTCCTGGCCGACCGCGCGCGGGAAGCTCATGGTCAGCTTGCCGCTGGGCGAGACATCGCCGAACAGCGTATCGGCCACCGCCGAACCCGCCTCGGTGCCGGGGAACCAGACCGCCATGATCGCCGCCGCGTGCCGCGCCGCCCAGTCCAGCACCAGCGGGCGGCCGGAGAACACCAGCAGCACCACCGGCTTGCCGGTGGCGACGATCTGCTGCAGCAGTTGCTGCTGGTTGCCCGGCAGGTCCAGGTACGCGCGCGAGCCGGCTTCGCCGCTCATGCTGCTGGATTCGCCCAGCGCCATCACCACCACGTCGGCCTGCTCGGCCGCGCGGCGGGCCGCGGCGAAGCCCGCCTCGGAGTGGCCGTCGATGTCGGTGCCGCGGGCATAGAGCAGTTCGCCGCCGATCTTCTTCAAACGCGCCTGCAGGCCTGCGCGCACGGTGACCACGTCCGGCTGCTGCTGCGCCCCGCCCCAGGCACCCTGCATCTCGCCGGGGTTGTCGGCCAGCGGGCCGATCAGCGCGATTTTCCTCACCGCGGCGGACAGCGGCAGCACCGGCGCGGTGCCGTCGCCACCGTTCTTCAGCAGCACGAACGACTCTTCGGCGGCACGTCGCACCAGCGGACGGTGCGCGTCCACGGCGCGGGTGACCTCGGTCCCGCGCGCATACGGATGCTCGAACAGGCCGAGCGCGAACTTCACCCGCAGCACGCGCCGCACGGCCTCGTCCACGGTGGCCATCGACAGCTTGTGCGCGGCCAGCAGCCGGGGAATCTGCGTGTCGTAGAAGTGGGACATCATGTCGACGTCGACGCCGGCATCGAGCGCCTTGCGGGTGGCGCTGGCGGCGTCCAGCGCGATGCCGTGGTGGGTCAGTTCCATCACCGCGGTGTAGTCGCTGACCACGAAGCCGTCGAAGCCCCATTCCCTGCGCAGGATGTCGGTCATCAGGTAGGGGTTGGCAGTGGCCGGCACGCCGTTGAGCGCGTTGAACGCGCTCATCACGGTGGCCGCACCGGCGTCGACCGCGGCCTTGTACGGCGGCAGGTAGACCTGGCGCAGGCGGATGTCGGACATGTCGGTGGTGTTGTACTCGCGGCCGGCCTCGACCGCGCCGTAGGCGGCGAAGTGCTTGACCGAGGCCGCCACGCTGGTGGGGTCGGACAGGTCGCTGCCCTGGTAGCCGCGGATATAGGCGCGCGCCATCGCCGAGCCGAGGTAGGCGTCTTCGCCGGCACCCTCGGTCGAGCGGCCCCAGCGCGCGTCGCGCGAGATGTCGACCATCGGCGAGTAGAACCACTTCACGCCGGCGGTGGTGGCTTCCACCGCCGCCATGTGCGACAGCTGCTGCACCAGCGACGGGTCCCACGTGGCGGACAGGCCCAGCGGCACCGGGTAGATGGTGCGGTAGCCGTGGATCACGTCGGCGCCGAACAGGATCGGGATGCCGAGCCGGCTGTGCATCGCGGCCTCCTGGAAGCGCCGGGTCTTGGCGGCGCCGATCACGTTGAGCATGGAGCCGAGCTCGCCCTTGCGCGCCAGCGCCATGGCATCGACATGGTCGCGGGTTTCCGGATTCACCGCGATCGCGGCGCCCGCGTCCGCCGCGGTCGGCGCCGACGAGCCCTGGTCGTTGTACTGCACCAGCTGGCCGATCTTCTCGGCCAGGGTCATCTTCCCGAGCAGCTGATCGACCCGCCGGGTGATCGCGGGGGAGGCCAGTTGCGCGTTGGACGGCGGTACCGAAGGCGCGCGCGCCGGCGCCGCACGGGCCGGCGTGGCGCCGGCGAGCGCCAGGGTCAGCGTGCAGGCCGCGACGGACGCCCACGGCGTGGCGTGCCGGGGCAAGGGAGTGGGGTGCTTCATGCTCTCTCCTGGGCGGCGCGAAGACAGGGTGCGCCGGGTCGGTAGTGGCCAAATGTAAACGTTTACATGGGCGTGCGTAAATGCGCGGTGCAATACGGGTCGCGCGACGCCGGTCAGCGCTGACCCAGGTGTCGCAGATGGCGCCACACGTAAAAGGCCACGCCTGCCAGCAGGACGATGCCGATCAGCAGGTCGAAGCGGTGGAAGTACACGCCCAGCGTGTCCCAGTGCTGGCCGAGCTTGAGCCCGATCCAGGCCAGCCCCCAGCACCAGATCAGCGAGCCGAGAAAGGTGTACAGGGTGAACCGCCACAGCGGCATCCGCGCCACCCCGGCGGGGAAGGCGATGAAGGTGCGCACCACCGGCAGCAGGCGGCCGATGAAGATGGTGATGTCGCCGTGGCGCTGGAACCAGCGGTCGGCCAGGTCCAGGTCGTGGTGCGAGACCAGCACGTACTTGCCGTAGCGCTCCACCAGCGGGCGACCGCCCCAGGCGCCCAGCGCATAGGCCAGCCACGAGCCGACCACGCAGCCGGCCGCGCCGGCCAGCGCCACCAGCCACAGCACCAGCGTACCGGTGGCCACCAGGTAGCCGGAGAACGGCATGATGATTTCCGAAGGCAGCGGGATGCAGGCGCTCTCGACGGCCATCAGCAGGGCGATGCCGGCGTACTGCCAGCGCGAAATCACGGCGATGACGAAGCCCGCGAGCAGGCCGATCAGTTTTTCCATCATGAGGCGTCCGCTCTTCGTTGCAGGCGACATGGTAGCGGGCCACGCGCGGCTGCGCGTGCGGCCCGGTGAAATCCGGCGGCATCCGCCCGTCGCCGGACGGCTGCCGCCGGCCCGCGCCTACTTGACCAGCGCCTTGACCGCGTCGAGCGTCTCCTGCACATGCTTGTTCGGGTTGAGGCTGGAATAGACGAAGCTGATCCTGCCCGATGGCGCGATCACGTAGGAGGTGCGGTCCGACCAGCCCGGTCGCATCAGCAGCAGGGCGTCGTATGCCTTGGCGATCCTGGCGCCGGCGTCGGCGGCGACCGGGAACTTGCCGCTGCAGTGGTCGGCCTCCTTCGAGAAGGCCGCCAGTTGATCGAGGTTGCCGGCGGTGACGCCGATCACCGTGGCGTGCTCGGCCTTGAACTGCGGGATCGCCTCGGAGAACAGGTGCGCCTCCAGGTTGCAGCCGGTGGTGTGCGGGGCAGGGAAGAAGTAGACCACCACCGGGCCTTTCTTCAGCGCGTCGGCGAGCTTGAAGGTGAACGGCTTGCCGGCCAGGTAGGCCGGTGCGGAGAAGTCCGGTGCCTGGCTGCCTTCCTTCAGCGCGGCGAACGCCGGCGAGACAAGGGCGGTGGCGAGGACGACGGCGGCGAACTTGAGCGAGGGCTTCATGGCGTGATCTCCTGGGGGGGCGGCAAAAGCGGGCGGCTGCACTTGTACGCGCATCGTACGTCAACGGATGCGGCCGAGCCCGTGGCGGGCAGGGGGCCGTCCCGCGCATGGCAAACCTCGTCCGCGGGATGCTAAGTTGGCGGGATGTTTTGTCTGACGAACGGAGTGCTTCATGTCCCTGGTTTCTCCCGCGGGAATCCCGCTGCCCACGCGCCGCACCCTCGCGCGGCTTGCCCTGGCGGCGGCGATGGCGCTCGCCGCGACCGCCGCGGGCGCACGCGACCTGCGCGGCGACCAGGTGCCGGCGCCGCGGGATACGCCCTATCCCGGCACCATCGCGCTGCGGGTCGATGCCAGTGACACGGCCCAGGGCATCTTCCGCGTGCATGAAACGATGCCGGTCACGGCCGGCGCGCTGACCCTGCTGTATCCGCAGTGGATTCCCGGCGACCACTCGCCGACCGGGCCGATCGCCATGCTCGCCGGCCTCAGGGTCAGCGCCGACGGCCGGCCGCTGCCGTGGCGCCGCGACGAGTACAACGTGTACGCCTTCCACCTGCAGGTGCCGGCGGGCGTCGCCACGCTGCAGCTGGAGTTCCAGTACCTGTCGCCCCGCGACGGCGGGTTCGAGGTCACCGACCGCATGATGGACATGGAGTGGAGCAAGGTGGCGCTCTATCCGGCCGGCCACTTCTCGCGCGACATCACCTTCGCCCCCAGCGTGACGCTGGCGCACGGCTGGCAGTTCGGCACCGCGCTGGAGACCGCCTCGCGCGCTGGCGACACCATCACCTTCAAGCCGGTGACGTTCAACAACCTGGTTGATTCGCCGATCTACGCGGGCAAGTACTTCAGCCGCGTCGATCTCAACCCGGGCGGCGGGGCGCCGGTGCACCTGGACCTGTTCGCCGACGCACCGAAGTACCTGGAGATGACCCCGGCGCAGCTGCAGGCGCACCGCGCGCTGGTGACGCAGGCGGTGAGGTTGTTCGGCGCGCAGCACTACGGGCATTACGATTTCCTGTTCTCGCTGTCGGACGTGCTGGCCGGCAACGGCACCGAGCATCACCAGTCCAGCGAGGACGGTGCGGGCGCCGACTACTTCAGCGCCTGGAACGACGATGCGCCGGGCCGCGACCTGCTGGCGCACGAATACGTGCATTCGTGGAACGGCAAGTTCCGCCGCCCGGCGGACCTGTGGACGCCCAACTTCAACGTGCCGATGGGCGATTCGCTGCTGTGGGTCTACGAAGGGCAGACGCAGTACTGGGGTTTCGTGCTGACCGCGCGGTCCGGCCTGTGGACGCCGGCGCAGTTCCGCGACGCGCTGGCGATGACGGCGGCCAACTACGACCGCAACCGTCCCGGCTTCCAGTGGCGCACGCTGGAGGACACCACCAACGATCCGACCGCGGCCCGCCGCTCGCAGCTGCCGTACCGCAGCTGGCAGATGAGCGAGGAGTACTACAGCGCCGGCCAGATGATGTGGCTGGCGGTCGACGCGAAGATCCGCGCGCTGACGCACGAGCGCAAGTCGCTGGACGATTTCGCCCGCGCCTTCTTCGGCGTCGACAACGGCAGCTACGTGACGAAGACCTATACCTTCGGCGACGTGGTCGCGGCGCTGGACGGCGTGGTGAAGTACGACTGGGCGGGCTTCCTGCACGCGCGCGTGGATGCGCTCGACCCGCCGCTGCTGGACGGGCTGGCCGGCAGCGGCTGGACGCTGGTCTACACCGACCAGGAAAGCGCCTACGAGAAGCAGTACGACAGCCGTCCCGAATCGCCTCGCCACCTGTACAACTTCACCTGGTCGATCGGGCTGACCATGGACGGCAAGGGGCGGGTCAACGACGTGCGCTGGGACGGGCCGGCGTTCAGGGCCGGGGTCAGCACCGGCGCCACCCTGGTCGCCGTGAACGGGCAGGCTTATTCGGACGCCGTGCTGAAGGGCGCGATCGCGGCGGCCAGGGACGGCGAGGCGCCGATCCAGCTGCTGCTGAAGTACCAGGGCGGTTCCCGCGTGGTGCCGGTGGACTACCACGGCGGCCTGCAGTACCCGCACCTGGTCCGCGTCCCGGGCACGCCCGATTACCTGAGCCAGATCATCGCGGCGCGCCATTAGCCGCGAGGTAGCGCGCCGGGGCGCCTGTTGCGGCACCCGGCCGACGCGACCCGGTGGTTCGGTGCGGCGCTTTTCCCGGGCGCCGGACCGGCGCGCTTCGCGCTGGCGTGCTCAGCGCCGGCTCGCCAGCACCCCGTCCAGCGCCAGTTGCGTCCTGAACCCCGCCTGCTCCAGCCGCCTGGCCACTTCGCGCGGTACATCGCGGCCGCTGGTCAGCTTGTTCGGGCTGCCGGTGTAGTGGAACAGCCGCCCGCCGCGGCGCAAGACGCGCGCCAGCTGCTGGTAAAACGCCAGCGAATACAGTTCGCCGGCGATGCCGAAGCGCGGTGGATCGTGCAGCAGGGCATCCACCGAGCCATCGGCGATCCGCGCGATCGCCTGCGAAACGTCGGCATGGGCGAGCTGCAGGCGGCCGCCGCTGTCCGGCGCGTCGGGATCGGGCGACCACGGGTTGAGCGTGCGCAGCCACAGTACGTCGGCGTTTTTCTCGAACGACTGGATGCGCGCCACGCCCGCCTCCAGGCAGCACGCGGCGAAATAGCCCAGGCCGCCGCAGGTGTCCAGCACCGTTTTGCCGCGCGGTTCGACCAGCGCCACCTTGCGCCGCGCATCCTCGAACGGCGACTCCTTCGCCGTGGGCAGCATCTTGATGCCGTCGATCTCGAAGGTGGGCGCGCCCCACTCGGTGGGCACCAGCTTGATCAGCGAGTGGGCAAAGCGCGACACCGGCGCGAATCCTTCGCCGTCCCAGTGATAGATGGTGCGCTCCTTCAGCGTGGTCGGGTACGGATAGCTGGCGCCGTGCCACTGCCAGGTGTCCGGCCCCAGCGTGGCGCGCCCGTGCGAACGGCCAAGGTCCAGCGAGCCGGTCCATGCCGCCGCGCGGGCCTCGCGCGCGGCGAGCAGTGCCTCGGCGCCGGGGCGGGTGAGCAGGGGGCCGGAATAATGCGGCACGTCGGGCGGTCTCCTGGAGTTCTGGCGGCAGGCCGCGGCGCGGGCGAAGGGTCGCATCGTAACCCACGGCCGCGGTGCGGGCCGAGCGGGGCCGGCCCTGCATGGCGACGCGCGGGAAGCCGCTCAGCCCTGGTCCAGCACGCTCTGCACGGCGCGGGTGTCGTAACTGCCCGCCGCCAGGGTGCGGGCGATATCCAGCTGCGGCTTGTGCTCGTCCTGACGCATCAGGTCGAGCACCTGGAAGCTTGCCGCCGGCTGGCCGGTGGCCGTACTCAGCAGCATCACCCGCGGGCGCAGCCGGCGGGCGGGGTTCTGCGCCATCACCAGGGCCACCGCGCCGCTGTTGAGCTGCACCAGCGAGCCGGTGGGATACACGCCCAGGCAGGCCTGGAACTGGTCCACCAGATCGCCCGGGAACAGGCTGTCGCGGGCGGCGTACAGCTCGCGCATGGCCTGGTAGCGCGAAAGGGCCGGGCGGTAGGGGCGCGGACTGATCATCGCGTCATAGGCGTCGATGATGCCGAGCATGCGCGCGCCCATCGGAATGGCGGAACCGCGCAGCCGGTCCGGATAGCCGCGGCCGTCATCGCGCTCGTGATGGCTGCGCACGATGTCGAGCACGTCCGGGTCGGTAATGCCCGCGGCGGTCACGATCTCCAGGCTGTGCGCCACATGGGTGCGCAAGAGGTCGACTTGATCCCGCGCCAGCGTGCCCTCGTACTGCAGCAGTGCCTGGGGCAGGCGACGCTTGCCCACGTCCATCAGCAGGGCGCCGGCGGCGAGGCTGACGACGGTGCTTTCGGCGAAGCCCATGTGGCGCCCGAACGCGGCGGCAAGGGCGCTGGCGCGGAGCGCGTGCCGGTAGGCATAGTCGTCGTGGCCGCGCAGGCATTCCACCCAGATGAAGGCGTCGGGGTTGCGCAGCACGCTGGCGACGAGCGGGAGTACCACCTCCTCCACCTGCGCTACCGACAAGATGCGGCCGTTGGCGATGTCCTTGAACAGCGCCTCGACCATGGCCGACGCGTTCTGCATGGCCGCCTGCGCCCGCGGCAGCTCGTCGGCGAAGCTCACCTCGTCCGCGTGCCTTGCGCCATGGACGAAGCGGTCGGCGGCCAGTTCGGTGCGCTGCAGCAGCCGTTCGTCGCGCGGCGGCGCCCGGTGGGCGTCGATGTAAACGAACTCGCACAAGCGCTGCAGCGCGGCGATGTCGTCGCTGCCCGCCAGCTGCAGGCCCGGCGCGCTGAAGGGGCTGTCGCCCCAGGGGCGGTCCAGCCGGCACACGTACATGCCTGGCTGAAGCTGGCTGACCTCGAGGCGACGCTCCTCCGGCGCGGTGGGCGGAGGCGAGGCCTGGGTGCGTAGTGAAACGGTAGACATCGGTGTGGTCCAGAGGCTTTCAGGCTGGCGAGCGGGCACGGCGGTGCGACCGACCTGTCCTGAACTATCGGCCCGGGCCGGCCAGGCTTGAGGCACCGCAGGACCGGTCGCCTGGCGAATGCCCGGGCGGTCGCCCCGCAGCGCCGCGATGCGGGACGATCGAATGGCCGTACCGGCGGGCACGCCGACGGTCCATCGACGCGATGGCGATGGCGGTGGATCGGGCGGCGGCCTGGCGGGTCCGCCGACCCGTTCAGCGTTGCCGCCGCCAGGCGGCGCATTCGGCCGCGGTCAGCGGCAAGGGGCGCGCGCATCCCTCACGGCTGGAGGCAAGGGCGGCCTCCAGCACGGCCATCACCGCCAGGGCCTGGATCGGCGGTACCGGGTTGGCGGCCCGGCCGGCCACCGCGTCGCGGATGCCGGCGTAGTAGTGGCGGTAGTCGCCAGCAGGCGCGCCGACGCTTTGCGCGGGCTGTTCGCCGGCGAAGACCAGCAGCGGGTCGGGGTCTTCGCCCCAGCCCGGCGTGCCGGGCGTCATGCCGGCGAGCAGTTGCGTCTCCTGTCGGTCGGCGCCGCGCTTGCACAGGCTGCCCCGGTCGCCATGCACGATGAAGCGCACGCTGCCGCCGGCCACCAGCATGCTGGCATGCAGGATCACCTGTGCCGAACCGTAGTCCAGCAGCACGTGGGCCCAGTCCGCCACTTCGCCGTCCGCCCGCTGGATCGCCAGCGTGGCGGTCACCCGCTGCGGCAGCCCGAACAGCTGCAGGGCCTGGTCGACCAGGTGCGGCCCGAGGTCGTACCAGATCCCGGCGCCGGGCACGGCCTGCTCGCGCCAGCGCGCACGTACCAGCGGCCGGTAACGGTCGAAGTGCGACTCGAAGTGCCGCACGTTACCCACCGCGCCGCGTTCGATCGCCTGCTTCACGGCCAGGAAGTCGCTGTCCCAGCGCCGGTTCTGGAACACCGAAAGCTGTCGCCCGGCCTGTTCGGCCTGGGCGAGCAGGGCCCGCGCTTCGGCCACGTCCAGGGTGAAGGGCTTGTCCACCACCACGTGCTTGCCGGCGGCCAGCGCGGCTTGGGCCAGGCCGGCGTGGCTGGCGTTCGGCGAGGCGATGACGACCAGCGCGATATTCGCGCTGGCGATCAGCTGCGCGGCGTCGGCGATGACCTCGACCCCGGGCAGGTCGCGGTGGACCCTGTCCGCGTCGCTGCAGGCGACGGCGGCCAGGGCCAGTCCCGGGGTGGCCTGGATCAGCGGTGCGTGGAAGGTCTTGCCGGCATAGCCGTAGCCGATCAGCCCCACCGGCAGGGGAGGCGAGTTTGTGCTGCTCATGCGGGGTCCTGCTGGCGTGCCCGGTCGAAAGGTGCGGCCAGTATGCGGCACTGCACGGCGCGCCGTGGGCCGGTCCCGCGGCGAAGCTGGCCGTCTGCACGGATCGACGACACCGCCAGGCTTTTTTGGGCCTATGCTCGGCGGACTGCGGCGCATGCCGCGTCTTGCGGGAGATATGTCATGGCGAATCGATACCTTCGTGGCCTGCCCGTTGCGCTGCTCGCGCTGGCCCTGCCCTTGGCGGCCGCGGCCGCCGGCCCGGACAGCGCGGCCGCGAAGCAGGCCGGCATCGCCAGTGCGCACGCCGGCATGGCGCTGGCGGCGACCGACCTGAACGTGGTGCACATGCACCTGCACCATGTGATCAACTGCCTGGTCGGCCCGGCGGGCAAGGCGTTCGACGCGAACCAGGCCGATCCCTGCAAGGGCATGGGCCAGGGTGCCCTGGTCGATGCCAGGGGCGATGCCGCCACCGAAGCCAGCTTGCGGATGGCGCTGGCCGACGCCGAACATGGGCTGAAGACGAGCACCCTGGCCGGCGCCCACGCCGACGCGCAGAAGGCACTGACGGCGCTGCGGCAAAAGTGAATCGCCGCGGCGGGCGCGAACCTGCAGTGGCGGGCCGGCTCAGGCCGGGGTGGCGAGGTCGGCGGCGGTCAGCGCATAGATCGCGGCGGACTGCGGCAGGCCTCTGTGGCGCAGGCGGCAACGGGCGATGCCTTCGAAGCGGGCGCCGGCCTTCTCGGCCACGCGCCGGCTGGCCAGGTTCCCTTCGAGGGTGACGATTTCCAGCCGCTGCAGGGCCGGCGTGCGCAGCGCGTGGCTGGCCGCCAGGCGTGCGGCGTGGCTGGCAATGCCCCGGCCCTGGCACGACTGGCGGACCCAGTAGCCGAGGCTGGCGCAGCGGCATTCGGCATGCCACTGGCTGATCGAAACGCTGCCGAGCAGCGCGTCGCTGGCGCGGTCGACGATGGCCAGCGCGCACTGGTCGCCGACGCCACGCCAGCTGCGCCGGGTATGCGCGATCCAGTGGCGGCCGTCCGCGGCCGCGTACGACGGGCGGCACCAGTCTTCCCAGTAGCCGATGCTGTCCATCGACTCGTGCAGCGCGGCGAGCAAGGCTTCGAGGTCGTTCGGGCGAAAGGCCCGCAGCCGCAGCGGGCCGTCGTGCAGCAGCGGCGCGCCGGCGATGTCTTCGTTCGTCTCCTCCGGCAGCAGCGAGTACAGCGCCGCCGGGCGGTACTGGCCGGCGTCGAGCAGCCGTTCGGGCACGATGCCGCTGAAACACGCGCCGGCCTTCTCCGCGCAACGGCGGGCGGCCGGGTTGTCGATGCGCGCGAGCAGCTCGATCCGCCGCAGCGCCAGCGCCTGAAAGGCCATCGCGCCGACCATGCCGATGGCGCGGGTGGCCACGCCCTGGCCCTGATGCGAGCGGCGGACCCAGCCTTCGAGGTTGGCGCTGCCGCCGGCGCGCTCGATCCGCTGCAGCGCGATGCCGCCCAGCAAATGGCCGTCCGCATCCAGGATCGCGAAATCGCGGGAATCGCCACGCTTCCCGGCCTGGCAGGTATCGGCGATCCATCGGCCGGCCTGCGCCAGGGTGTAGCCCTCGCGGCACCAGGGCAGCCATGGCGCCAACTGGTCCCGTGAATCGGCCACGGCGGCGGCCAGCGCCGCCGCATCCGCGTCGCGCCAGGCGCGCAGGTGCAGCGGGCCGTCGTGGAGCTCGATGTCGGGACTGGAGGCGGCGTCAGGGTGCATGCGGCAGGGCGTCGGTACGGGGCATCAACGCGGCCATCATGACCGCCGCCCCGGTTGCCGGCAAACCGGAACCGCGCGGTCGATCCGCCGGGCGGCCGTTCCACTCGTACAATGCCCGCTGTAACCAGCATGGGAGTCGTCGTGGATCGCACACCGGTGATAGGTATCGTCGGCAGCCGGGGCGCCTATGGCCTCTGGCTGGCACGGTTCTTCCGTGAACGGATGGGCCTGCAGGTGATCGGTCGCGACCCGGCGGGCGATACCGCGCTCGACGAGCGCGCCCTGATCGAGCGCGCCGACGTGCTGGTATTCAGTGCGCCGATCCGCGCCACCCCGGCGCTGATCGCCGAATACGTGCGCCTCGCCGCCGGCGCCGAGCGCGGCCGGCTGTGGCTGGACATTACCTCGATCAAGTCGACTCCGGTCGCGGCCCTGCTGACCTCGCAGGCCGAGGTGGTCGGGCTGCACCCGATGTGTGCGCCGCCGCACGCGCCCACCCTGACCGGGCGCGCGATGGTGGTGTGCGAGGCGCGGCTCGATGCCTGGCGGCCGTGGCTTGCGCGGTTTCTCGAGGCGTCGCAGGCCGACTGCGTGCTGGCCGAGCCGGAACAGCACGATCGCATGATGGCTCTGGTGCAGGGCATGGTGCATGCCGGCCACATGGCGCAGGGCGCGCTGTGGCGGGAGCTGGCGCCGACCGTGGGCGGGCTGGCGGCGATCGCGCCGTTCCACACCGTGGGCTATGAACTCGATCTCGCGGTGACCCAGCGCATGCTGGCCGGCAACCCGGCGATCTACCAGGACATCCAGTTCGAGAACCCGCACGTGGCACCGATGCTGGATCGCCTGGCGGACCATGTTTCGCGGCTGCGCGACCTGGTGCGCGAAAGCAGCGACTCGGCGCGCGAGCAGATGCGGCGGGACTGGCTGGAAGGCGGCGCGGCCTTCTTCGGCCCGCACAGTCTCGAGCGTGGCAGCCGCTACTTCGAACGCATGGCCTACCTGCTGGCCGATCTCGCCGCGAATTCGTGCCTGGAGGTGATGATGCCGGCGGACCGGCCAGGGTCGCTGCGTGCGCTGCTGTCGATATTCGAGCAACACGGCATCAACTTCGATTCGATCCATTCCTCGCGCGTCAGCAATGGCGAGTTGCGCTTCCGGCTCGGGCTGGATGCGGCCACCCGCGGCGAGGATCTGGCCGCCGCCGTGGTCGCCATGCAGGGCGCGGGGATCGCGCGTCTGTTGCCCGCCGCGTGATCGCGGCGGCTGCCGCCGCGCAGACTGCCGGACGACGCCATGCGGCCCGATGGGCCGGTGGCCACGGTCACGCCGATGCCCTGGCTTTACCCGTGCCGGCGTACTGGTTAGAGTCCGCTGGCGGGTGCCCGCCAAGAACCTTCGCCGGCCAGCCGCCAACCAGTCGCCAGCGGAAGCCATCGATGGATACGAGCAGCACCGATACCCGCAGCCTGTCCCGATCGGGGACGACGCCCAAGGCCTCGGCCGACGAAGATCGCGCCCTGCGCGAAAAACTCCGGTTCTGGAACGAGCGCCCGGCGACCCGTTTCGTGCTGTATTTCTGCGTGTTCGTGGTCGCCGAAGTGCTGGTGGGGATCACGCTGCACTGCATTTTCCACATCATCTGAGCCGCGTGGGGCGAGCGGCGCCGTGCCACGCGCGCGGATGGCCTACAGCAGCTTGCGGTATACGACGAAACCCGAGCGCTCGGCCACCTGGTCGTACAGCCGCATGGCGCTGCCATTGGTTTCATGCGTTTGCCAGTACACGCGCGGGGAACCGGCCTCGCCCGCCCGGCGGTATACCGCTTCGATCAGCGCATGCCCCACGCCCCGGCCGCGGGCGTCGGGGGCGGTGAACAGGTCCTGCAGGTAGCAGCTGAGGCCGAGCTGGGTGGTGCTGCGGTGGAACAGGAAGTGCGCCAGTCCCAGCAGCCGGCCTTCATGCTCGGCGACCAGGGCATGGACCGGTTCGGCCGGATCGAGAAAGCGCGACCAGGTGGTGCGGCTGACCTCCTCGGCCAGCGCGGTGTCGCCGTGGCGGCCGTAGAACGCGTTGTAGCCGTCCCACAACGGGCGCCAGGCCGCGAGGTCCGCGGCGGCGACCGGGCGAATGCGCGGGGCGGGGTTCATCGGCATGGGTTTTCGTGTGGGCGAGGCCGCCGGCTGTCCGGCGGCGGTGGCGTTGCGGCGATCATGGCCGGTGGCGGGGCAGCGGGTCCACCAGCGTGGCCATCTCCATCAGGCTCGCGCAGGCCCCGGCCGGCAGCGGCTGGCTGAAGTAGTAGCCCTGCATCCGGTGGCAGCCGTATTCGAGCAGCGCGTTGGCTTCCTCCAGCGTTTCCACGCCCTCGGCGATCAACTGGTAGCCCAGTGCCTGCGCCATGCCGATGATCGCCTGCACGATCGCCTGGTGCTTGCGGTTGCTGGACAGGTCGGCGACGAAGGCTCGGTCGATCTTGAGCACGTCGAATTCGTATTGCGCCAGGTAGTTCAGGCTGGAATAGCCGGAGCCGAAATCGTCCACCGCCAGGCCGATGCCGAGATCCTTCAGCCGCGCCAGCAGCACGCGCGCCTGTTCCTGCCGGGCGAACATCTGGCTTTCGGTGAATTCGACCTGCAGCAGGCCCGGCGCGACGCCGCAGGATTCCAGGCTCGCCTTGACGCTTTGCGGCAGCCGATCGACATCCATCCGCGCCAGCGAAACGTTGACCGAGATCGGCACGACCTCGCGGCCCTCGCCTTGCCACGCGCGGATCTGGCGGCAGGCCTGCTGCATCACCCAGGCGTCGATCTGGGTGATCAGTCCGGTTTCCTCGGCCAGCGGGATGAACTGGCCCGGCGCCACCACGCTGCCGTCCTGCTGGCGCCAGCGCACCAGCGCCTCGGCGCCGATCAGCTTGCGGCGGGGGAAGTCGTACTTCGGCTGGTACAGCAGGAACAGCTCCTCGTCCTGCAGGCCACGGCGCAGCGCGTGCTCCAGCGCGAGGCGCTGCTCGGCCCGCTCGCTCATGTGCTGGGTGAAGTAGCTGAACACGCCGCGGCCGCTCTGCTTGGCGTGGTACAGCGCGGTGTCCGCCTGTTTCATCAGGGTTTTCGCCTCGCGCGCATCGTCCGGGAAGATGGCGATGCCGATGCTGGCGGAGATGTGCAGTTCGCGCTTGTCGAACACGATCGGCTGTTCGATGGAGGCGATGATTTTTTCAGCCACCCGCGCGACGTCGCCGCCGTCGCGCAAGTGGTTCAGCAGTATCACGAATTCGTCGCCGCCCTGGCGGCTGACGGTGTCGTCGGGACGGATCACCTCGCGCAGTCGCCAGGCGACTTCCTTCAGCACGTAGTCGCCGGCGTGGTGACCAAGCGAATCGTTGATGTGCTTGAAATGGTCCAGGTCGATGAACAGCAGCGCGCCGTGATCGTTTTCGCGCAGGCCGGTCAGCGCCAGCGAGAGGCGGTCGTGCAGCAGGATCCGGTTGGGCAGGTCGGTGAGGTGGTCGTGTTGGGCCAGGTGCGCCATCTTCAGCGCCATCAGGCGCGCCTCGCTGACGTCGTGCAACACCAGGATGCCGCCGACCACCTTGCCCTCGCGGTTGTGGATGGGGGCGGCCGAGTCCTCGATCGCGGTCTCGGTGCCGTCGCGGTGGGTCAGCTTGGAGTTCACCTGCAGCGAGACGGCGCGATCCTCGGCGATGGCGACCTGCAGGGGATTGCCGGCGGCATCGCCCGATTCGAGGTCGACCAGGTGCACGACCTCGGCAAACGGCATGCCGAGGGCTTCCGGCTCGGCCCAGCCGGTCATCTCGGTGGCGATCGGATTCATCATGGTGATGCGCAGGCTGGTATCGCAGGCGATCACCGCGTCGCCGATCGAGTCGAGCATCATCTGCGACTTGTCCAGCGCTTCGAACAGCATGGCCTCGGCATCCTTGCGGGCGGTGATGTCGATGCCCAGCGTGTAGATGCCGCGCACCTTGCCGTCGAACATGTGCGGCACGTAGGTCATGTCGATGACCCGCCCGTCGTCCAGGTGCAGTTCCTGCTCGACGTGCCGGCCCTCGAGGCAGGCCATCTGGCGGGGCTGGATGGCGGCGGCGTAGCGCTCGCCGGCGACCTCCACCGACGACTTGCCGATCAGGTCGATCGACGGTTCGCCCCACAGCCCGACGTAGCGCTCGTTGGCGAAGCGGTAGACCAGCTGGTCGTCGAGGTAGGCGATCAGCGCCGGCACGTTGTCGGTGATTTCGCGCAGGCGCGATTCGAGCTCCAGCCGGTCGCTGACATCCTGTGCCAGCACGAAGACGCCGATCACCGCATTGTGGTGGTCGCGCTGCGGCTCGAGGTTGACGTCCAGCCGATGGCCCTGCGGGGTGGTGACCGCGTAGTGCTGCGGCACGCCATGCAGCGCCTTGTTCATGTATCGGGTGATTTGCGCGCCGAACAGTTCGCCGAAGGCCTCGTTCGGTGTGCGGCCGATGATGTCGCCCGGCTGCTTGTCGAATAGGTCCAGGTATCGGCGGTTGACGAAGCGATAGCGCAGGTCGGCATCGAGCTGGCCGATCAGTGCCGGCACGTTGTCGGTGACGATGCGCAATTGCCTGGAGATGGCCTGGATTTCGCGGCCCATCTGCCGGCGCTGGGCGATCACCGTGCTGATCAGCAGCGGGCCCACCACGGTCATCGCGGAGTAGAAAGCGAGCGCGCCGCCGTCGATCAGCTCCAGGCCATCGGCGTGGCCGATCCAGCCTTGCTGGCGGGCCAGGGCCAGCATGAAGATGGCGAGGATGTTCGTGGTGGAGGCCAGCGAGGTGCCGAACACGCCCAGGCGGTGGGCCGCGAACAGCAGCGGGATCGACAGCACGATGAACGGGCTGCGGAACCCGAGCATCGCCAGCAGCGTGATCGACAGCGACAGCAACAGCGTGGTCCAGAACAATCCAGCGCCCGGGCCGCGGACCAGGGCATGCAGCCGCTTGTGGCTGTACGCGAGCAGTGGCGGCAGCAGGATCAGCAGGCCCATGGCCTCCCCCACCCACCAGTGGCGGAACGCCTCGGCCCAGGCGGCGCCGGATTCCGCGTGCTGCACGGATGCGCCGACCGCGGCGCCGGCCACTGGCGCCAGCACGATCAGCACGATCATGCCGTTGGGGAAGAACCGTTCGCTGAGCAGGCCCTGCTGGCGCATGCCCGGCAGGTAGGTGCAGGCGCCCGCGGCGGCGATCTCGACCATGTTGGCGACGCCGATGCCCGATGCGGCAAGCCATGGCACGTGCACCAGCACATTGACCAGGGTGGAACCGAGCAGGCCAATGGCCAGGGCCAGCGGCACCGAGCGCTGCGAGCCGCGCATCAGCAGGGCGACCGGCAGGGCGTTGGCGACCCATGGTTCAGCGATGTCGGGGGCATGCACCGACCACCAGACCATCGTCACGGACAGCGCCAGGTAGCTGACCACCGTGGCGACGAGGCGTCCGGGGGACAGCCAGTCGGGCGCTAGCGGTAGTCGCGGGGTTTCCATCGACGGCCAGGGTGGGGAGCCTGGCTCAAATCTATCACGCGGCAGCTGCCTTGAATGCGCTGCTCACGCGTCTTGCCGTGGCCCTGGGCGCCTGTCCCTGCGGCGTTCGGCCGGGCTGCCGCGAGGGTGCCGGAAACGTGGTCGCCCGGGCCATCGACGGGCCGGCGAGTGGAAGCCCCGCTCGCCGGCATCCTTGCGGCGGCTCATTCACCCGGGTGGTAGACCCGCTCGGTATGCCCCTTGAGCTGGTCGGGCCAGAAGTACACCTCGCGCAGGTTGCCGGTGGTGTAGCGCTCGGCCTCGTCGTCGAAGTGCTTCGAGCCGGGATGGCCGCTTTCGCCGCCGGCAGTGATCGCGCGGGCGCGCACTTTCGGGCCGAACTCGACCACCGCGACGAAGCTGTTGCCGCTGGTGCCGTAATAGCGTCTGGTTCCGGGCCAGCGGTGCGCGCCGAACGAGGCCAGCGAGCCCCAGCGCGAGGAGGTGAATGGCACCGGGATGCTCGGCTTGCTGTCGTCGAAGGGCTGCACGATGGCGCCGTCGAGGCGCTGGAAGCGGTTGATCTCGCCCCACGGCACGCCCCAGCTGCCGAAGTCCTTGCGCAGGCGGTCCGATGCCTGCAGCAGGGCGTCGAGGCGCGCCTTCGGGCCGGCCTTGCCGGCCATGTAGTCGTAGATCGACAGGCCCTCGGCGGTGTCGGCCTTGCTCGCCTCGTCCCACAGCGTGTCGCCCCAGAACACCGCCAGCGAGGTCGGCATCGAGGCGATGCCCCAGCGGTAGTCCCAGTGGCGCAGCATGGCGATCTGCCCGGCCAGCTTCGGCCGCAGCGGATCGTCGGCGGGCAGCGCGTCGTAGTCGGCGACCAGGATCGGGATCTGCCGCGCGAACGCCGGCAGGTACGAATCGAAGGCGGCGGTGATCAGCGAGGGCAGGGTGAAATCCTTCGCGCCGGTGAGCAGGCGGGTGGCGTGCAGGCCGCGCGGATTCTCGCCGAAGGTGTCCATGTAGCGCGGATAGTCGGCGCGCTTCGGGCTGTACGGGCCGGCGGCCGAATACGGCCAGTCGTTGGTGTTGAAGACCCAGCCGTTGGGCGGATCGACCACCTGCGGCAGATCCTTCAGCGGAGTCAGCCCGTGCCAGTCGGTGGCCGGGTCGCTGCCGTCGACCGGCCGGGTGTAGTCGAAGCGGTTGTCGCGCCTGGGCACGAACTGCGGCATCAGGAACGCGATCTCGCCCTTGTCGTCGGCGAACACGGTGTTGTTGGACGAGTTGGCCTTCAGTTCGGCCACCTTCATGTAGCTGGCGTAGTCGCGGGTCTTGGTGCGCAGCCAGCTCTGCTCCAGCGCCGGGATCGGCTTGTTCATCAGCGCCTCGGCGATCCACTTGCCGTGGGCGGCGCGCACGATCGGGCCGTGGTGGGTGAAGTACGCGGTGAACGTGCGCTGCGCCAGCGCGCCGTCGGCGGTTCGATAGGACAGGGTGATCCGCCGCGAGTCGACCGCGCGCAACGCCTTGCCGTAGCGGTAGAACAGCTTGCCGTTCCGATGCACGATGGTCTCGGCGAATTCGTCCACCGCGTCCACCCCGGTGGAGGTGTGCATCCAGCCGACGTGCCGGTTGAAGCCCTGGTAGACGAAGAACTGGCCCCAGGTCACCGCGCCGTAGGCGTCCAGTCCCTGGTCGCTGGACATCTGCAGCTCGGAGCGGAAGAAGAACGAGGTGTGCGGGTTGATCAGCAGCAGCGCATGGCCGTCGACGGTGAGCTTCGGCGCGATGGCGATGCCGTTGGAGCCGGTCGGCTCGGCCCAGCTGGCCGGTTCGGCCAGTTGCGCCAGCGGACGGTCGCCGCTGTGGTCGTAGAACGCCTGCAGCTTGGTCAGCGAGACGCGCTCGATGTCGCCGCCGATGCTGCCTTCGGTGAAGGACAGCGCCATCCACGGCTCGAAGTGGGTGATCACGCGCGGGTGCACGTCGGGGTGGGTGGCCAGGTAGTAGTTGAGCCCGTCGGCCCAGCTGTCCATCAGCGCGCGCAGCCAGCCGGGGCTTTGCGCGTAGAGTCGCTGCAGCGCGACCGGGTCGATGAACAGGCGCTGGCGCAGGTCCTGCCACAGCGCGCGGTCGCCGGCATCGCGCGCCTCGGCCAGCCGGCCCAGCGCGACCAGGTAGTTGGTCTCGACCCGGTTGAAGTCGTCCTCGGCCTGCGCATAGGCCATGCCGAACACCGCATCGGCGTCGGTCCGGCCGTGGACGTGGGCGATGCCCCAGTCGTCGCGGGTGATGGTGACCGCCTGCGCCTCGCGCTGCCAGCGCGCCTGCGCCAGCGTGGTCGCCGCCGCGCGGCCGGGCAGGCCGCTCGCCAGGGCGGCCAGTGCGCAGCACGCGGCCAGCCGCTGGCCACGACGCGATATTTTCATGTTCATCTGTTCCCCATCTCGTGCTGCTGCTGTTTTGCCGAGTCCGGCGCGAGTGCCGCCATCCGGACAGGATCGTGCCGTCCGTCCGTGGGTGCAAGCGTCCATCCCTGCCGGCGACGGTCTTGCCGGTTCGGTTGCCGTTCGTTCGGCGTTGTGACAACTTGCCCTCGCCGAAACAGGATTTTTCGCATGCCCCAGACGAGATGGCCTCTGTCGCTGCGCCAACTGGCGAGGCGCACGTTGCGCTGGTACCGCATCCAGGTCGTCGGCCAGGTCGATCACGCCGAGGTGGTGGTGGCGGTGAAGCCGGAGGCGTACCTGTCCCGCCGCTACCTGTTCATGGTGACGGTGGCCTGCGCCATCGCCACGCTGGGGCTGCTGCAGTCCTCGCCGGCGGTGATCATCGGCGCGATGCTCATTTCGCCCCTGATGGGGCCGATCATGGGCCTGGGTTTTTCGCTGTGCATCATCGATCTGTTCGCGATGCGGCGCTCGCTGATCGCGCTCGCGGTGGGCATGGCGCTGGCGCTGGCGATCTCCGCCCTGATCACCTGGCTGTCGCCGCTGCACGAGGCCACCCCGGAGATCCTGGCGCGCACGCGGCCCAACCTGTTCGACCTGCTGGTGGCGATTTTTTCCGGCCTGGCCGGTGCCTACACCACGATCAAGCGCAAGGGTGAGGCGCTGGTCGGGGTGGCGATCGCCACCGCCTTGATGCCGCCGCTGGCCGTGGTGGGCTACGGGCTGGCGCTGGGCGATTTCAGCATCGCCGGCGGCGCGGCGTTCCTGTTCATGACCAACCTGCTGGCGATCGCGCTGTGCACCACCCTGGTGGCCCGCTGGTACGGCTTTGGCGCGCGCAACAGCCCGACCCAGACCTTGCTGCAATCGGTCCTGGTGATCGTCACGTTTGCGGTGATTTCGGTGCCGCTGGCGTTTGCCTTGCGCCAGATCGCGCTGGAGTCGTGGTTGGCGCAGCAGGTGCGCACGACCCTGGACGGCTATTTCGGCAGCCGTTTGTTGCGGGTCGATACGCTCAGGGTGAGACAGGATGGGGCTGGCGGGGTCGATATCGGTGCCGTGGCGCTGGTGCAGAAATGGTCGCCACGCGCGAAGACGGATCTGGAGCGCGAGTTGCGCGCCAGGCTGGCGCGGCCGCTTCGCTTCACCCTCGACCAGCTGGTCGTCGGCCACGACACGCCGACGCCGACCCAGCCGGTGCAGTCGATGACGATGGACGCGCTGCAGGCGATCCAGCGCCGGCTCGCCCGCGACGAGGCGTCGGACGACCTGCATGCCCGGATCGAGCGCGCGGTGGCGATCCCGGTGCGCGACATCGTCGTCGACAAGGCGGGAGGACGGGTGATGATCTACGGCGCCAGCGCGCCGGGCATCACGCTGGCGGCATCGTTCGACGCCGAGGTACGCCTGCGGCAGCGTTTTCCGGGCGTCGACATCGAGCTGGTTCCGGCGCCCGCGGCCTTGCCGGCGATCCGGTTTGCGCTGGGCAAGGCCACCGCGGATGCGGCGGCCCAACAGACGCTGGCGGTGATTCGCTGGGCCCTGACGCGCTGGCAGGTGCGGCGCGTGGTGGTCACCGGCTATGCCAGTACACCCCGCGAGGCGCACCGCTTCAACAATCTTGAACTGGCGCGCCGCCGCGCCGCCAGCGTGGCGGCACTGCTGCGGCAGGCCGGGTTCACCGTGAGCCAGCAGGCCGACTACCCAGTCGACGGCCAGGCCCGGCTCGAGCGTGATCGCGGCATGCTGGCCTTCCAGGTGGTGCGGGTGAGCATGGATGCGGCTGGGCCCAGGGTCGCCGCCACCCCCTGAGCCGCCGCCCCGCTGCTGCACGCTTGACTCTAGACCTGCATCAAGGGTCTAGACTATCGCCATGAACAGCATCGGCAACTCACTCACCATCGGTGCCGTCGCCAAGCGCGTCGGCGTGGCGATCGACACGATCCGTTTCTATGAGCGCGAAGGGCTGCTGCCCGAACCGCTGCGGCGGGCGTCGGGTTACCGCAGCTACGGCGAGGGCACGGTCGCCCAGCTGCGTTTCATCCGGCGGGCGAAGGTGCTGGGCTTCACCCTGGACGAGATTCGCGCCTTGCTGGCGCTGTCGACGGATCGCCGGCTCGGCGTCAAGGCGGTGAAACAGCGCGCGCAGGAGCGGCTGGCAGCGATCGACCAGCGCATCGCCGAGTTGCAGCGCGTGCGCGACGGCCTGGCGCAACTGGTGCAGTCGTGCCCGGGGCACGGCGCGCCCGAGCAGTGCCCGATCCTGCGCGCGCTGACGGAAGAGGAGGAGCCGGCATGAGCACGCAGAAATCCTGCTGCGCCAGCCATGGCGCCGCCGTGGAAAGCATGGCGATCGACCCGGTCTGCGGCATGAAGGTGAACCCGCGCACGGCCAGTCACCATGCCGAAGTGGCCGGCCGGACCTGGTATTTCTGCGCCGCGCGCTGCCGCGAGAAATTCATCGCCGACCCGCAGGCGTACATGGCGGGCAAGGCGGCGCCGGCAGCGACGCCGGCCGGCACGCTCTACACCTGTCCGATGCACCCCGAGGTGGAGCAGGTCGGCCCCGGCGCATGCCCCAAGTGCGGCATGGCGCTGGAGCCGATGCTGCCTGGCGCCGATGGGGACGAGGGCGGCGAACTGGTGGCGATGACGCGGCGGTTTGCCTGGCTGGTCGCGCTCACCCTGCCGGTGTTTGCGCTGGCGATGGGGCCGCACCTGTTCGGCTGGCATGGACCAGCATCGTGGGATCGCCTGGCGGGCTGGGTCGAGGCGCTGCTGGCGACGGTGGTGGTGCTGTGGGGCGGGGCGCCGTTCTTCGCGCGTGGCTGGCGTTCGCTGAAGCCCTGGCACCCGAACATGTACACGCTGATCGCGCTGGGCACCGGCGTGAGCTGGGCGTACAGCGTGGTCGCCTTGCTGTGGCCCGGCATCTTTCCGACCGGATTCCGCGACCCGCACGGCCGCGTCGGCGTGTATTTCGAGTCGGCGGCGGTCATCGTCACCCTGGTGACCCTGGGCGATTTTCTGGAACTGCGCGCACGCCGCCGCACCGGCGCCGCGCTGAAGGCGCTGCTGGGACTGGCGCCGAAAACCGCGCGGCGGATCGGCGCCGACGGCGGCGAGGCGGACGTGCCGCTGGAGCAGGTGCAGGTCGGGGACGTGCTGCGCGTGCGTCCGGGCGAGAAAGTGCCGGTCGACGGCGTGGTACTGGAGGGCTTCAGCCACCTCGACGAATCGATGCTCACCGGCGAGCCGATGCCGGTGGTCAAGCGGCCGGACGATGCGCTCACCGGCGGCACGGTGAACCAGGACGGCGCGTTGACCATGCGCGCGCGGAAGGTCGGCGGCGAGACGATGCTGGCGCAGATCGTGGCGCTGGTGGCCAAGGCGCAGCGCAGCAAGGCACCGCTGCAACGGGTGGCCGACCGGGTCGCCGGGTGGTTCGTGCCCGCGGTGGTCGCGGTCGCGGCGCTGGCCTTCGTCGCGTGGGCGCTGCTCGGACCGCAGCCGCGGCTCGCCCATGCCCTGATCGCCGCGGTGTCGGTGCTGGTGATCGCCTGTCCCTGCGCCCTGGGGTTGGCCACGCCGATCTCGATCATGGTGGCCAGTGGCCGCGGTGCCCAGAACGGCGTGCTGTTCAAGGATGCCGGTGCGATCGAGGGCCTGTGCGCCATCGACACCCTGGTGCTGGACAAGACCGGTACGCTGACCGAAGGCCGGCCCGCGCTGACCGAGGTGGTCGCGCTCGACGGCCAGTCGGGCGACCCGCTGCTGGCGCTGGCGGCGGCGCTGGAACGGCGCAGCGAGCACCCGCTGGGGCGCGCCATCGTGCAGGCGGCCGAAGCGCGGCAGCTGGCGATCCCGCCGGCGACCGACTTCCGCTCGCTCACCGGCCGCGGCGTCAGCGCCACGGTGGCCGGGCAAGCGGTGGCGTTGGGCAACGCGAAGCTGCTCGACGAACTGCGGGTGACCATCGGCGCGGATGCGGGCAAACGGGCCGAAGCACTGCGCGCGCAGACGGCCACGGTGATGTTCCTGGTCGTCGACGGCCGGCTGGCCGCGCTGCTGGCGGTGGCCGACCGCATCAAGGCGGATACTCCGGCGGCGATCGCGGCATTGCACGCCGCCGGCCTGCGCATCGTGATGCTGACCGGCGATCACGCGGCCACGGCGCAGCTGGTGGCCCGCGCGCTGGGCATCGACGAGGTGCATGCGGAGGTCTCGCCGGCGGACAAGGCCGCGGTGGTCAATGCGCTGCGCGCCGAGGGGCGGCGTGTGGCGATGGCCGGCGACGGCATCAACGACGCGCCGGCGCTGGCCGCGGCCGATATCGGCATGGCGATGGGCGGCGGCACCGACGTCGCCATGGAAAGCGCCCAGCTCACCCTGGTCAGGGGCGACCTGGGGGCGATCGTGCGGGCGCGGCGGTTGTCGCAGGCGACCGTGCGCAACATCCGCCAGAACCTGTTCTTCGCCTTCGTCTACAACGCGGTCGGCGTGCCGCTGGCCGCCGGCGTGCTGTATCCGTGGTTCGGCATCACGCTGTCGCCGATGATCGCCGCGCTGGCGATGAGCATGAGCTCGGTCTCGGTGGTCAGCAACGCGTTGCGGCTGCGCACGGCCGCGTTGTGACGCCGGGCGGTGGCGCCGGCGGCCGGATCGCTTATGCTCTGCGCCCCGGCCGGCCGCCGCGCGACCAGCGCCGCGGCCGGCTGAACCACCGCGCAGAAGCCACCAGATGAGCCGCACCCTCGCCGAATGGCAGGCCTACCAGGAACAGGTCAATGTCCACAGCATCGAGCTGGGGCTGGACCGGGTGCGCGAGGTATGGCGGCGGATGGGCGCCCCGGCGCCGGCGCCGGCCGTGATCACCGTGGCCGGCACCAATGGCAAGGGCTCCACCGTGGCCTTGCTGGAGGCGATGATCGGCGCCGCCGGGCAGCGCGTGGGGGCCTTCACCTCGCCGCACCTGCTGGTCTGCAACGAGCGCGTGCGCATCGATGGCCGGATGGTCGACGATGCCGCCCTGGTCGGTGCATTCGAGCGGATCGAGGCCGCGCGCCGACCGGCCGGGCCGGACGCGGTGCCGCTGACCTATTTCGAGTTCGGCACGCTGGCGGCGCTGGACCTGTTCGCCCGTGCCGGTGTCGACGTGGCCGTGCTCGAGGTGGGGCTGGGCGGGCGCCTTGACGCGGTCAACATCGTCGATGCGGACGTCGCCGTGGTCACCACCGTGGATCTGGACCACGTCGAGTGGCTGGGCCCGGATCGCGACCGCATCGGCCGCGAGAAGGCCGGCATCGCCCGCGCCGGCCGGCCGGCCATCGTCGGCGAGCCGTTACCTCCGGCCGGTTTGCTGCAGGCGCTGGCCGAAGCCGGCGCCCAGGTGGAGCGGGCCGGGGTCGATTTCACGGTCGAGCGACATGTCGTCGGCTGGCGCTGGCAGCATCGCGACGGCACCGCCATGGAGCTGCCCGATCCCGCGCTGGCCGCACCGGTGCAATACGCCAACGCGGCGGCGGCGATCGCCGCCCTGCATGCGCTGTGGCGCGGTACCGCGGCCGCACCCGGCCTTTTGCTGGCGGCGGTCGCGGCGGGCCTGCGGCAAGTGCGGATCAGCGCCCGTCTGCAGTCGCTCGGTGGCGAGCCCGAACTGATCGTGGATGTCGGCCACAACCCCCAGGCGGCGCGTGCGCTGGCGCAATGGCTGGATACGCAGCCGCCCGGGCCGGTGCGGGCGGTGTACGGGGCGCTGGGCGACAAGGACGTGGCGGGGGTGATCGCCGCGCTCGGTACCCGCATCAGCCACTGGCACCTGGCCGGACTGGATCGGGACACTCCGCGCGGGCTGACCGCCGCGGCCCTCGCCAGCCGCCTGCAGCAGGTGCTGCCGCAGACCTCGTTCGACCTTCACGTCGATGTGAAGACGGCCCTGGCCGCGGCCCGCGGGCAGGCCCTGCCCGGTGAACGCATCCTGGCGTTCGGCTCGTTTTTCGTGGCCGCCGCGGCGATGGCTGAACGCCGCGACTGAGGCGGCGGCGCCACGGCTCATGGCGTGCGGCCGGGGCAGGTATAATCCCGGCGTTGCGCATTGCGTCCGTCATCCTGGAGCGAAGACTTGAAAACACGCCTGCTCGGAGCCGCCGTGCTGATCGCACTGCTGGTTCTGTTCGTGCCGATGTTCTTTTCCGGTAGTCCGCCGGCTCCCGGCGGCGACCAGACGGTGAGCCTGGCGATTCCGCCGGCCCCGGATCGCGACCTGCAGACCCGCACCATGAGCCTCGACCCGAACGCGCCGGCGGTACCCGCCACGGCGGCGGTCGGCGCGCCTGCGCCGGCGACGACCGCGGCGACGGCCGCACCCGGCGACCAGCTGGCCACGGTGAACATCGGTTCCAGGCGTCCGCGCGACGTGGAGACGGACCCGCAGGCCGGCGCCAAGCCGCTGCCGACCACGGTCACCATCGGTTCGGGCGCCTCGCCGAGCCAGCCGGTGATCCCGCCGCAGCCGCTCGGCGGCTCGTCGCCGAAGCCGCGGCCGGTGGCGACGGTGCCGAGCCAGCCGGCCAAGGCACCGGCGCGGGCACCGGCACCGGTACCGGTGGCGACGCCCGCGGCCACCGCCGAAGTGCCGGCGGCCGGGTCGGACGATTACACGATCAACCTCAGTGCCTACGCCAGTGTCGCCGGCGCGGCCAGTCTGCAGCACCGCGTGCGATCGCTGGGCTATCCGGTGGCCGGTTATGCGATCACCCAGGCGGGCCAGTCGCGCACCCTGGTCATCGCCGGGCCGTTCCGCACCCGTACCGCCGCCGAGGCGGCCCGCCTGCGCATATCGCAGTCGATTCCCGGCGTGCCGGCGCGGCTGCAGCAGGGCGCCAGTTACCGGGGCAGCGCGCCGCCGGCGGCGACAGCGCGCAGTGGCCGGCCGGGCGGCTGGGCGGTGCAACTGGCCGCCATGAGCAGCCAGGCCGACGCCGATGCCCTGCGCGACAAGTTGCGTGCGAACGGCTTCGACGGTTTTGTCGATTCGGTACAGTCCGGCGGCCAGCGGCTGTGGCGCGTGCGCGCCGGCCCGCAGACCCAGCGTGCCGATGCGCAGCGCGTGCACGACCAGATCAAGGCCAGGTTGGGCCTCGACGGCAACGTCGTGTCGGTGCCTTGATGCCGCCGATACCCCATGCAGTCGGTTGACGCCTCGGCCACGCAGGTGAGCGGATGAACTGGACCGATGGCGTCATCCTGGGAATCCTGGGCCTGTCGGTGCTGGTCGGCCTGTGGCGCGGCCTGGTGGCGGAGTTGCTGTCGCTGGTGATCTGGGTGGCCGCATTCTGGGTGGCGCTGACCTTCGGCCCGCTGCTGTCGACGCACATGGAGCGGCTGATCAGCCTGCCGCTGGCGCGCAACGGGGTGGCCTACGGCAGCTGTTTCATCGGCGTGCTGTTGATCGGCGTGCTGCTGCGCTTCCTCACCCGCCGCCTGATCTGGAGCAGCGGGCTTGCCGGCATCGACCGGCTGTTCGGCGCGGTGTTCGGCCTCCTGCGCGGCACCCTGGTGGTCACCCTGATCGTGGCGCTGTTCGGCCTCACCGCGCTGACCCGCGAAAGCTGGTGGCAGCAATCGGTGTTGTTGCCGCAGTTCCAGCTGGCAGCGGCATGGCTGGGCCAGAACGTGCCGGCGAGCGTGCGCGACCATCTGCGGCCTGCGGCGGTGATCGAGCGGGTCCACCCGGCGGCCGTGCTCGATCATCTGCACGACTTGTCGGGTTCCCTGCGCGCCCCCACCTTCGGCCTGCCCGCGGGGCCGGCCACGGCAGGTTTCCCGGCAGCAGCCAGCAGCGCCGCCGTCCGTCCCGGTCCCCGGCAGGAGCCCGCCAGGCATTGATCGACCGGCCTGCGCCGCCATCGGCGCAGTTCATGTTTCCGCCGGCAGCTGCCGATGGAACCGCAACGAGGTGGCGAATCTGCGAAAATCCGCCTTCGCACCGCCGAATTTTCGACACGACCAGCACGGCGCGGCCAGCGGCTGGAATCCGAACATCTTTACAAGCAGGGCAACACATCATGTGCGGAATCATCGGCATTGTCGGTACCACCGAAGTGGCCTCGGCGCTCTATGACGGCTTGACGATGCTGCAGCATCGCGGCCAGGACGCGGCCGGCATCGCCACCGTGGAAGGCGCGCGGCTGCGGCTGCACAAGGGCAACGGCCTGGTGCGCGACGTGTTCGACCAGGCCGCGATGAGCGGCCTGCGCGGGCGCATCGGCATCGGCCATTGCCGCTACCCCACGGCGGGTTCGGAAGGCTCGGCCGAGGCGCAGCCGCTGTATGTCAATTCGCCGTACGGCATCGCCATTGCGCACAATGGCAACCTGGTCAACACCGAGCTGCTGCGCCGCGAGATGTTCGAGGACGACCGCCGGCACATCAATACCGATTCGGACTCCGAGGTGCTGCTGAACGTGCTGGCGCACGAGCTGCAGATCCAGGACCGGATGGAGCTGACCCCGGACCACATCTTCAAGGCGATCGCCGGCGTGCATGCGCGCGCCCGCGGTGGCTACGCCTGCGTGGCGCTGGTGCTGGGCTATGGCCTGATCGCTTTCCGCGACCCCAACGGCATCCGCCCGCTGGTGCTGGGCGAGCGGGTGACCGCCGAGGGCCGCGAGTATGCGGTCGCCTCCGAGTCGGTCGCGCTGGACGTGCTCGGCTTCAAGCTGCTGCGCGACATCATGCCAGGCGAGGCGGTGATCATCACCGACCAGGGCCAGTTGCACAGCCGCCGCTGCGCCGAGGGCGCGCCGCACACGCCCTGCATCTTCGAATACGTCTACCTGGCGCGGCCGGATTCGATGATGGAGGACGTCTCGGTCTACAAGGCGCGCCTGCGCATGGGCGAAAAGCTGGCCGAGAAGATCCAGCGCCTGCGTCCCGGCCATGGCATCGACGCCGTGATGCCGATTCCCGACACCGCGCGCACGGCCGCCAGCGCGCTGGCCGGCGCGCTGGGCGTGCCGTTCCGCGAGGGTTTCGTCAAGAACCGCTACATCGGCCGCACCTTCATCATGCCGGGCCAGGGCGAGCGGGTGAAATCGGTGCGGCGCAAGCTCAACGCGGTCGATCTCGAATTCCGCAACAAGAACGTGTTGCTGGTGGACGACTCGATCGTCCGCGGCACCACCTCCCGGCAGATCATCCAGATGGCGCGCGAGGCCGGCGCGAAGAACGTCTATTTCGCCTCCGCCGCACCGCCGGTCCGCTATCCCAACGTGTATGGCATCGACATGCCGTCCAGCAGCGAGCTGGTCGCCGCCGGCCGCACCGAGCAGGAAGTGGAGCAGGCGCTCGGCGCCGACTGGCTGATCTACCAGGATCTCAAGGACCTGGTCTGGGCGGTGCAGGACGGCAACGAGAACCTGTCCCAGTTCGACACCTCCTGCTTCTCCGGCGAATACGTCACCGGCCTGGAGGAGCAGTATCTGGAACAGATCCAGATGCTGCGCTCGGACGACGCCAAGGCCGCCCGGCGGGCGTAGAGCAGGAGTGAGTTGAGAGGAGTGAGCAACGAGAGTGGCCACTTCGACGCTTTTGCTTCCCTCTCACTTCTCGCTTCTCCTCACTCATTGCTCGTCTTTGCCCATGGATCTCCACGCCGCCGCCAAGCGTTGCCTCGATGCCAGCGATCCGCTGCAGAAGCTGCGCCTGACCCAGGCGACCTGGCAGGCGTTGGTCGCTGGCGAGTTGCATGCCGACCCCGCCGCGCCGCCGGCCGCGCCGATCGGCGCGCCGGGGCGTCCGGTGCGGCCGCGGCTGGTCGATGCGCGGCAGGTGCCGCAGCGCGGCCTGGGCAGTGCCGAGGGCCGCGCGGCGCTGGTCCATGCGGTGGCGCACATCGAGTTCAACGCGATCAACCTGGCCTGGGATGCGGTGTACCGCTATCGCGGCAAGCCCGCGGCGTACTACCGCGACTGGGCCAGTTGCGCCAACGACGAGGCGCGTCATTTCGCCTTGCTGTCCGCGCGGCTGGCCCGGCTCGGGCATGCCTATGGCGACTTCGATGCGCACGACGGACTGTGGGCGATGGCGGAGAAGACCGCGCATCACGACACCGCCCGCATGGCGCTGGTGCCGCGCGTGCTGGAGGCGCGCGGCCTGGACGTGACGCCGGGCATGATCGAGCGCCTGCGCCATCTCGGTGACCACGACACGGTGGCCATCCTCGAGGTGATCCTGCGCGAGGAAGTCGCGCACGTCGCCGCCGGCACGCGCTGGTACCGGCATTGCTGCGAACGCGACGGGGTCGAGCCGGTGCAGACGTTTTTCGAATTGCTGCGCGACTACATGGGTGTCAGCCTGCGTGGTCCGTTCAACCGCCCGGCGCGGATCGAGGCCGGCTTCGTCGAGGAGGAGCTCGACCGTCTGCTCGAGCTGGCCTTGCAGGGGCAGTCGCCCCGCACCGCCGCCCGCTGAGGCGCGGGCGCGGCGAAGGCGCCGGATTCACTCCAGCAGGATCGACTCGTGCATGCCGGGCATCTGGTTGGCGGTGCCCTGCGCGGTGAGGCGATCGGCCATGGCCTGCATGCCGGCATCGTATTCGCCGTGCACCAGGAACACCTTGCGCCGCGGCGAGCCGCCCAGCCAGCCCAGCAGGTGGGTCTGGTCCGCATGCGCCGAAAAACCGTTGATGGTCCACACCTGCGCGCGCACGCGGATTTCCTCGTTGAAGATGCGCACGGTGTCGGCGCCGTCGACGATGCGCCGCGCCAGGGTGCCCTGGGCGGCGTAGCCGACGAAGACGATGCTGCTCTTCTCGCGCCACAGGTTGTGCTTCAGGTGATGGCGCACGCGGCCGCCGTTGCACATGCCCGAGCCGGCCAGGATCACCGCGCCGCTGTCGATGTTGTTGATCATCATCGACTCGCTCGATTCGCGCGAGAAATGCAGGTTCGCCACCGAGAACGGGTCGCCGTGGCGCAGTTCGTCATGGAACGCCTGGTCGAAGCACTCCGGGTGGCGACGGAATATCTCGGTGGCGGAAATCGCCATCGGCGAGTCCAGGAACACGGCGATGGCGGCCGGGACCTTGCCGTCGCGGACACCGCAATGCAGGTGATAGAGCACCTCCTGCGCCCGCTCCAGCGCAAAGGTGGGGATCACCACGTTGCCGCCGCGCGCCACCGTCTCGCTGACGGCGCGGTAGAGCTCGTCGACCGAATCGGGCAGTGAACGATGCGGGCGGTTGCCGTAGGTGGTTTCCATCACCACGTAATCGGCCGCGGGCGCCGGCACCGGGTCGCGCAGGATCGGCCGGCCCGGGTTGCCGAGGTCGCCGGAGAACACGATCGTGCGCCTGTCGCCGCCCGAGCCGATGTCGAGCACGATCGACGCCGAGCCGAGGATGTGGCCGGCGTCCTGGAATCGCGCGGTGACGCCGTCGACCACCGCCACCGGTTGGCCGTAGGCCACCGGGTCGGCGAAATAGTCCAGCGCGTGCAGGGCATCGTCGATCGTGTACAGCGGTTCGAACGCGGGCTCGTCGCGGCGGCGTCCGCGGCGCTGGGCACGCCGGGCGTCCTCCTCCTGCAGGCCGGCGGCGTCGAGCATCACCACGCGGGCCAGGTCGCGGGTGGCCGCGGTGCTGAGGATGCGGCCGCGAAAGCCGTCGCGCACCAGTTTCGGGATGCGGCCGCAGTGATCGAGATGGGCGTGGGTCAGCAGCAGCACGTCGATGCCGGCCGGGTCGAAGCCGAACGGCTGGTGGTTTTCCTGTTCCTGCTCGCGGCTGCCCTGGAACATGCCGCAGTCGACCAGGATGTTGTGGTCGTTGCAGCTGATCAGGTGGCACGAGCCGGTCACCTGCTTGGCGGCGCCGTGGCAGCTGTAGACGATGCGCGTGGTCATGGCAGGTTTCCTCCTCGGCTCTCGTGGTGGGGCGCGCGAGCCAGCTCGGCGACCGTCGCGGCGACGTCAGCGCTGATGTCGATCAGCGCGGTGGCGTTGTCGATGGTGTTGCAGGTCACGATGCGGCCGGCGCCGGCGGCGGCCAGCTGCGCGAGCGCGTCGGGCGCGAAGATGCCGTGCACGCCGATGCACACCGGTGCGCGCGAGCCGGCCGGGTCGAGGCCTTGCAGTGCGCCGACCATGGTGCGTCCGCTGGAAATGATGTCGTCCACCAACACCGGCGTGCGCCCCTTCCATGGCGCGGTGTCGGCCAGCGTCACGTCGACGTCGCGGTCGCCGTGGCGCGCCTTGCGGGCCACCACGAATGGCGCGCCCAGTCGGGTGGCGACGTCGCGCACCCATTGGTCGCTCTCGCCATCCGGGCCGACGATCAGCGGCGCATCGACATGCGCGCCGATCCAGGCGGCCACCTGTGCCGCCGCGTGGACCACGCGTCCGTCCAGCGGCCAGGCCTGATCCAGCGTGTGGTAGCGGTGCAGGTGCGGGTCCACCGTGACCAGCCAGTCGAAGGCGCCGCCCAGCAGCCGGCCGAAAATCCGTGCCGATACCGCCTCGCCGGGGTGGAAGCGGGTGTCCTGGCGCATGTAGGCGAGGTAGGGTGCGACCAGGCCCACCCGTGCGGCGCCGAGTTCGCGCAGCGTGGCGGCGGTCATCAGCAGCGGCACGACCTTGCCGTCCGGGTTGTCCAGGGTGCAGACGAGCGCGACGTCCTCATGCGCCGGCGGCAGCTCCACCCGCACCAGGCTCTCGCCATCGGGAAAGCGGTGTACCCGCAGCTCGCGCCGCGGCAGCCCGGTGTGCCGGACCAGCCGGTCGGCGAACGCCTCGTTGCCGGGCATGGCGTACAGGCAGCTCATGCGCCGGCCGCCACGGCCACGATGTCCGGATGCCGCGACACGTATTCCATCGCGTAGGCGAGTTCGCCCGGGCTTTGCGCGTGCAGGGTGAACAACGGCTGGCCCGGCAGCACCGGGTCGCCCAGGTGGGCGTCCAGGGTCAGCCCGGCCAGCGGCGAGTTGGGTGCGCCGGCCAGCTTGGCCGCACGCGAGAGGCGGCGATTGTCGATCGCCACGACGTGCCCCGCGCGGGTGGCCGTGACCGGTTGCCGGAAGGCCGCGACGCCGGGCGTACGCATGCCGCCCTGGGCGGCGCAGATGGCCTGGAACCGGGTCCAGGCGCGGCCGGAATCGAGGCACTGCGCGGCCACCGCCGGCGCGGTCTCGGCGGTGGCCGCGCCACCCAGCTCGAGCACCGCGGCGGTCACCTGCAGGGCGCGCCGACGTAGGTCGGCGGGGGCATCGGCGTGGTTCTGCAGCACTGCCAGCACGTCGTGCGCCTCCAGCGCCGGGCCGATGCCGCGCCCGATCGGCTGGCTGCCGTCGCTGAGCAGCACGCGCAGGCGCAGCCCCAGCGCGGCGCCGACCTGCATCAGCAAATGGGCCAGCGACTGCGCCTGGATCGCGTCGCGCACCTTCGCGGTGGGGCCGATCGGAATGTCGATCACGGCGTGGGTCGAGCCGGCCGCAATCTTCTTAGACAGTACCGAGGCGACCATCTGGCCGACACTGTCGATATCGAGGGCGCGTTCCACCCGGATCAGGATGTCGTCGGCCGGTGCCATGTTCATCGCGCCGCCCCAGACGATGCAGCCGCCGGTGCGCTCCACCGCCTGCCGCATCCGCGCCTCGTCCAGCTCGACCGGGGCCAGCATGGCCATGGTGTCGGCGGTGCCGGCCGGCGAGGTGATGGCGCGGGAGGACGTCTTGGGCATGATCAGGCCCATCGCGGTGGCGATCGCGACCACGATCGGCGTGGTGCGGTTGCCCGCCAGCCCGCCGATGCAGTGCTTGTCGACCACCAGCGGCTGCGGCCAGTGCAGGCGCGTGCCGGTGTCGACCATGGCGCGGGTCAGCGCCACCACTTCGTCCAGCCCGAAGTGGTCGGTGCAGCCGGCGGTGATGAAGGCGGCCAGTTCGATGTTCGAATAGCGGCGCGCCACGATGTCGCCGACGATGGCGTGCAGTTCGGCCTCGCCGAGGGTCTTGCCGAAGATCTTCGCGCGCACGCTGGCCAGCGAATCCACGCTCGCCGGATGGGCGAGCAGCACCCGCTCGTCGCGGCCGGGCATCAGCGAGCGCCAGGCCGATTCGGACAGGCCGACTTCATCCAGCGCAAGCATGTCGTTTTCCACCGTGTTGAGCGTGGCCAGCATGCGACGCGCGCCCAGCCGCAGCTCGATCCGCGAGTGGCTGGCGAATCCCTCGCTGTGGCAGACCGCCGAGTCCGCGCGCAGGTAGACCACGTGCTCGGCACCCGTGTCGATGCCGAGCCGGCGCAGGCGGCTGCCCTCGATCGCCGGCGGCGCGGGCGGGATGGCCATGCTCATGGCGCCCACACGCCATCGGCATGGCGTGCTGGAGCGGCGGCGGAAGACATCGGCTTCATCGACAAGCTCGTGTCGCTCAAGCGGGCTCAGTGCTGCATCAGCACGGGAAGGTGGGCATGCGCCAGCACATGGCCGGTGGCGCCGCCGAGGATGCGCTCGCGCAGCTGCGAGTGGCTGTACGAGCCCATCACCAGCAGCTCCGCCCGGATGCCACGGGCGGCCTGGAGCAGGGCCATGCCGGCTTCCTGCGGCGGCGCATGGATGGGCTGCGACCTTGCCGTGACCCGGTGACGCCACAGGTAGTCCAGTGGATCGAAGCGGGGCACGCGGCGGGCGTCGTCATCGGCGTCCGCACCGCGCTCTCCGCCGTCGAGCAGCAGCACTTCGGTGGCCGCCTGCAGAAAGGGCAGCGCGCCATGGATGGCCCGCGTGGCCTCGATGCTGCCGTTCCAGGCAACCACCACGCGGCCGGGTTCCAGTCCGCCGTTCCAGCCCGGCGGCAGCAGCAGGCAGGGCAGGCGGCTGTTGGCCATCGCTTCGCTGAGGACGTCGAACAGGCGCGTGCCCTCGACCACGTCGCGCTCGAGCACGGCCAGGTCGTGCCATGCGCCGAGTGCGCGCAGGGTCGGTGCCAGGCCGGCGTGGGTCGCCATCCATTCGGCCTCGGCCACGCCCAGGCGCCGCGCATGCGCGGCGAAGGCGTCGCGTTCGCCGTCGTCCTCGCCGCGCGGCTGCACCAGCATGCCGAGCATGCTGGGCTCCATGTCGGCCGCCGCCACGCGGCGCAGCGACGGCGCGATGTAGCAGCCGGTGAGCCTGCTGCCCCAGCGGGCGGCCAGCGCGATCGCGACCGAAACCGCGGGGCTCCATGGATCGCTCGAGGTGGCGATGGCCAGGATGTCGCCGGGGGCGGCCCACGGCGGCAGCTTCTCGGCGCCGCCGTGGATCGGTGCGGCAACTTTCCTTGTGGCAGGTGATGGCATGGGCTGCGCTCCTCGCTGGCCGGCTGTGCTTACAGGTCGAGCGTGTGGATGACCTGGCTGGCCTCGGTCGGGTCGCGTTGGCAGTCGAAGTGCAGGTGCCTGGCCAGCTCGTGCATGGATTCGTCCTGTGCCGAATCGTAGGAGATCATCTGCTTGAAGCCGTTCTTGCGTGCCTGGTCGATCAGGTGCTGCATCAGCAGCAGGGCGAGCCCGCGGTGACGCCAGTCGTCGGCCACCGCGACCGCGCACTCGCACTGCCCGTCGCGGTGGGTCGCGCTGTAGCGGCTGACGCCTATCTCGCGCAGCTGGCCGTTGTCGTGGGTCAGCGCGATGAAGGCCATCTGCCTGACGTTGTCCACGTCCATCAGCTGGTCGAGCAGCGCCGGGCTCGCCTGCTTGAAGGTATCCATGAAGCGGTGCCGACGGGCCTCCGGCGAAAGCCGGTTGATGAAATCCTCCTCGCGCTGGCGGTCGTCCGCGCGCAGCGGGCGCACCAGCACCGGCGTGCCATCGTTGAGCGGTTCGATCCAGTGGGTTCCCTCCAGCACCCCGAACGGAGCCTGGCCGGACCTGCCGAGCGTGTCTTGCGTCGTATGGTTGGTGGACATGCGGTTATTCCCGGTGGTTGGATGATCAGGTGCCTGCCCCGCGTTCACCCCTGCCGGATCAGGCGCTACGGTATTTCTACGCCTGATCGGCGAGCCATGGCTTGACCTCAATCAAGTTGCGCGA
>JAGWIC010000102.1 GCA_028866435.1 Lysobacteraceae bacterium
GTGCGCTGAGCGTGGGCGCGCAGCTGTCCGGCGTGCGCTGGCAGCGCCCCGAAGACCGGCTCGGCATCGCGCTGGATCTCGATGGCCTGTCCGGTGCGCACCGCGCCTATCTCGCCGCCGGCGGCTGCGGGTTCATGCTCTGCGACGGCGCGCTGGACTACGGCCGCGAGCGGGTCGTCGAGGCCTATTACCGCTTCCAACTGGGCCACTACCTGCAGCTCAGCCCGGACCTGCAGTGGATCGCCAGTCCCGGTTACAACCGTGCGCGCGGTCCGGCGCGCGTCGTCGGGTTGCGCATGCACTTGAGCCTTTGATCCGTCGTTGAACCATCTGGTCGTAACTATCGAACTCTACCAGTAGGATTTCAACGCGCCCTTGATTGCCTTTGCACTACCTGGCTTAGCGATCCTTGTGGATACGATCGGAGCGTATCCATGGCTCGGGGGATTTGCCCCGACGCTCTCCAACCATGCGGTCGACTGGGCCAATTTCGGCAACCAGTAGATGGCAACGTCCGCTCTGGGGCGACAACCGCCCCTCCGTGGGAGGATTGGCCGGTTTCGGTGATCACGGGCTTTTGATGGTGTTCTCGATCCACCGCGCGTAAAAGGAAACGCGTGTGCTGGATGCTTCCTGTCCGCAGAGCCCCATGCGAAAAGTCCCTGCGCGCATGTCCAGAAGGTCCGATTTCGTTCCGTTCAAGCCTTGGGCGATACCAGCCAGCTTCCACGTGCCGCGGTCTTCGATCAGCACGGGTCCGCCGCTGTCACCGTCGGCTGTCATGCCCTCCAACGGCAGGGCATCGCGGCCGCAGTCGAACTTGTAGTAGAGCCACTGGTTCTTGGCAGCCACGATCCGATTAAACGCATGGCGCAGTTGGGTTCGATGTGGCGCGTCCGGGGCAGCGCCAGTCAGGCTGTTGCCCGTCGCACCCTTGCCGAAAATCTCGACCACGCGCCCGAGTTCGTCAGGGCGGCGATAGAGCGTCACCGGTTCGATGTCCTCGACCGGCTTCGCCAGCTCCAGCAATGCGATGTCGTGCATGGCAGCTCGGTAGGATGCGAAGCCTGCCATCCAGGCTGACGGATCCTCCGTCTTCATGTTTTCGAGCAGCTGGTTCCACTGTGTCCAGCTTTTCGGGAAGTCCGGGTAGACGATGATGCGTGCGACCGCCCTGCGCTTGCCGGCGATGGTCACGTAACGGTGTTCGGGCATCGCAATCATCATCTGTACGGCGTGTGCAGCCGTGAGCACCCAGCGTTTCGCGATCAGGGTTCCGTGACCCTCGAACGGAAGGTCCGCCAGCGCCGGCCATGCGTCGTTGGGAACCCGGTATGTGGCGTCGGGAACGTCGCTGCGAATGACCACGGCATGGGCCTCCGCGGTGACCAGCACGAAGGCGAGCATCAAGTATCGAAAGCGCTTCATGGTCAGCGGGTTTCTTTGGTGGCTTCACGCGCCGGTTGAACCGGCTCCAAGGTCAGCGGCTCCGACTTGCCGTTCTGGCTGAAGATACCGGTCAAGGTTTCGCGTGCCGCATCCACGCGACCTGCGATCGTAGCCGGGTGTCCCGGAATCGCGACGGCGAGGTGCACTTGTTCGCCGTGCTGGCTTGGCGTCACGGGCGCATCCGTGACCTCCCGGGAAGGCATGTCCAGGCTGTAGGTCTGGCTGGCACCGTAGGTGATTCGGTGCAGCACGACCTCGGTCTTGCCGCCAATCTTGCCCATCCAGTCCTGTCGGGTCACCGGCATCGCCAGCGGCGAGATGCCGCGATCGGTTTTCCAGCCCGTGCCGAGATATTCCATGAAGTTCGCGGTCTGCTGTGCGACGTCCTGGCCGAAGCGGTCGGCCACCATGTGCAACGCCAGGTCGATGCCGGATGTCAGCCCGCCGGCGGTGAAGGTCACCGGGTCGGCCTGCACGTAGCGAACTGCCTTGACCAGTTTCACATCGGGAAACTCGCGCGCAAAGTTGCCGAAGTACCAGTGGTGGGTGGTGGCCTGTTTGTCTTTCAACAGGCCCGCGTGCGCGAGCTGAAAGGCGCCGGTGCACACCGACATGATGGTGACGTGTTGCGCGTGGATTTTCCTGAGCCACGCCTGGAGCTTTGCGCCACCCATTTGCGCGGGCACCACCACGATGTCCGGCGTCGGCGCATGGGCGAAATCGTAATCCGGCGTGATCGTCAGCCCGGGGTGGTTGGCGCCCTCGCTGTGCAACGCTGTGGTGTTGGCCGCCACGGTGTAAAGCTCGTAAGGCGAAACATCCTTGCCTTGGGCGTCCTTGATCGAGGTATCGGCGAAGACCTCCCAGGGGCCGGCAACGTCCATCACGTTGACGTGACGGCTGATGGCAAACGCGACCCTGATTGGGCGTTCGCCAGCGGGCTTGGGCTCTGCCTGGCCGAGCATGGGCAGCGTCGCCAATACGGCGGCAAGCAAGACGTGCTTCATGGCCATGTTCCTGCGTTCGGGGAAGCACATCCTCGCATTCACCGAGCCGGTCCGACGGACAGAACCCCGACGATTCCGGCCAGGCACTCAGCGGGCGAACCGCTGCCGGTACTCAGTGGGCGTGGCCCCGTAACGTGCGCGGAAGGCGCGACGAAACACGTCCGCGCTGCGGAAGCCGACGCTGGAGGCAACGCGGTCGATGGAGGTCTTGTCGCGGGTCAGGCGCAGGCAGGCCTGTTCCAGCCGCAGGTGTTCGACGAATCGCGCGGGACTCGTGCCAAAGGTGTCGGCGAACACGCGCCGGAAATGACGCGGACTCATCGACACCTGCTCGGCCATGCGTTCGCTGGTGATTTCATCCTTCAGATGAGCCAGCAGCCAGTCCACCAGGGCGCCCATGCGGCCGGTGGCCTGCACCTGTGCCGCCAGCGGCGCAGAAAACTGGGCCTGGTTGCCCGGCCGTGTCACGTACATCACGAGATAGCGCGCGACCGCGAGCGACGCCGCTGCGCCGAGGTCTTCCTCGACCAGGGCCAGCGCCAGGTCGATGCCGGCCGTCAGGCCGCCCGAGGTGGCGAAGCGACCGTCGCGCAGGAACAACCGCTCCGGTTCGACATGGATGGCCGGGAACCGCCGCGCCAAGTCCTCGGCATACTGCCAGTGCGTGGCGACGCGACGGCCGTCAAGCAGACCGGTGGCTGCGAGCATGTAGGCACCGGTGCATACCGAGACCACACGGCGCGCGGTTTCGGCCTGCCGGCGCAGCCAGCCGAGCAATTCCGGATCGGCTTTGCCGAGGCGGCTGCCGATGCCGCCCGGGATCAGCAGCGTATCGAGCGGCGGCGCATCTTCGATGTTGTATGCCGGAAGCACGGCCAGACCATTCTCGGCGTGCACGATGCCTGTATGCACGCCGATGACGTGAAGGCCGTATGGCGGCATGCCCGAGGCGAGCGCATTGGCGGCGCCGAATACGTCCAGCGGACCAGCCAGATCGAGCGCCTGCATGTCGTCGTAGGCGAGCAGGCCGATCGTCTTGATGGGGGATGGCGAATTCATCGCGCTGCATCCTAACAGCCTGGATTCTTCATCAGCATCGTGAATCTGCTAGCGCGGCCGCTTGAACCGGCGCGTAGGGTAAGGACTCCTTCCCCGCCGAAAGGCGACGCTCAGCAAGAGGCGCATCGGCTCGTTCCCTGCCTGCCACAGGGTTGCGCGGCGGCCGTCGCGCCGGCGAAGGATGGTGACGGCCAACAGTGGACAGCGCTGCGATGACTTACGAAGCCGTGAGAGGTGTTTGTGGAGAAAAAAGCGTCCAGGCTTTCCGGGGGCAGGCGTCCAGGCCCTCACGGTGCCAGGTAGAAATCCATCGGGATAAGCTCGACCGCCCACCCGCCTTGTTCGCCCAGGGTGGCGGCCGGGTGCATGGATGCGATGCGCAGCGCCTCGTCGCGGCTGTCCGCCTCGACGATGAACAGGCCGCCCACCACTTCCTTCGACTCGGTGTAGGGCCCGTCGCTGACGTGCGTCCTGCCGCCACGCGGGCGCAGCGTGCTCCAGCGGTCCCGGTCGCCGAGCGAGGCGGAGACCAGAACCTTGCCGGTAGCGCGCATCTTTTCATCCAATGCCGGGCATTGGCTCACCAGGGCCTTGACGTCGGCGGGTGCCATCGCGGCGAATCTTTCGGGGGTGAAATAGGCCAGGCCGAGGTATTTCATGGTGGATCCTTTGGGTGGGCATATACCGACGACGAAGCTGACGATCGGAAATCGACAAGGCTCCGACAGGGTTTGCAGCGGGTCCGTGCCCGCCTGTCCGCCCCGGGGCGGATCCCTGTCCGTCGAAGCGCGACAGGCGATCCGTGCGGCCGCAGGCACCCGTCGACGCGACGTCGCGTCGGCCTCAGCGCATGCGGGTCACCCGCAGCACCTCGGGGTCGTCGGCATGCTCCAGCAGCAGCGTCTGCACACGACCCTGCCATGCCTGCGCAAACGCCTCGCGCTTCGCCGCCGAGGCGGCGGGATCGAGCGCGGCGGCCAGCAGCTCGCCCAGGCGGGGCGGGGCGGGAACCGGCCGCAGGTCGAGCTCGACCGAGACCGCCGCGCCACTGTCGCGCCGGCGAAAGCCGATCGCGCCGGCACCGGCGACGTCGGCGAATTGCAGCAGGTTCTGCCGCGCGAACCGGCCACCGATGCCGTGGAAGCCGTTGCCGGCGGCAGCCCCGGTCACCAGGGTCAGGACTTGCGCGATGACCCCGTTGACGCCGTCGGTTTCCGGCGCCGGCATGCGCACGTCGATCCCGCCCCGGGTCGCCGGGCCATCCGGGAACAAGGTCATCATCGCCGCGCGCGCCACCAGATAGGCACCGGCCACGGTGGGACAGGAGTGGCCGGCCAGCCGGACCGCATCGAGATAGGCGTATTCCAGCAGCCCGTCCCCAGCGGCGCCCAGCAGGGCGGCCAGCGGGTCATGCATGGTGATGCGCGGGGCCAGATCGTAGAACGCCGGGTAGTTCATCCGGACGCCTCCCTACGCCGTGGGCAGGCCCTGGATGCCGAAGTCGATCACCACGGCGTCCGGGCCATGCTCGCGATAGGTCACCGTCAGGTTCCCGCCAAGGCGATCGCGCAGCTGGGCGATCAGGGGCAGCGGGTCGTGATCGTTGACGAAGCGCATGGTCTCGCCGGGGCGCAGGACGTCGATCGCGCCGAAGATGGCCGAATGGCGGAAACGGCGCGCCACGCCACGGGCGTCGAATACATGGGTATGGGGTTCGAGGGCGGCTTGGGTCTGCATCATGGTCGTTCCTGAGGGTGGTGAACCCCTGCACGGTAGTCCGATATCCGTGCCGCGCCTCTGATGCAGATCAGTTGCCCTGCCGGATGCGACCTTTTGTCGACGCGCCCTTTCATGGCCATTCAGCGTTCGAGCAGCGGCAGCTTGTTCGCCACGCCGTCCCAGCGATCGGCATCCTCCAGCGCGGGAATCTTGCGGCTCAGCACCGGCCACAGCGGCGCCAGCTCGGCGTTGATGGCCAGGAAGGGTTCCTGCCCGGCGGGAACGTCCAGCTCGGGGAAAATGGCATCGACCGGGCACTCCGGTACGCACAGCGTGCAGTCGATGCATTCCATCGGATCGATCACCAGGAAGTTCGGCCCGGCATGGAAGCAATCCACCGGGCACACCTCCACGCAATCGGTGTGCTTGCAGTTGATGCAGTTCTCGGTAACGACATGGGTCATGACATTCCACCTCCGGATCGGGATCGGCCGGGTGACTTCGCGGATCGGCCGCGGCCCGCTTCGACCTGATCGGCAAGCGCGCCCCGCCGGGAAGAATCAGCCGAGGATGCCGGCCAGGCCCGCGTACAGGCCGAGCCCTGCGGTCAGCGCGATGGTGATCGCGACGACCACCGCATAGCCGCCCTTGAGCCGATACGGCTCGGGCAACGCGCGCCGCGCCAGCATGAAGAGAAAGCCCAGGACCACCGGCAGCAGCAAGGCGTTCATCACCTGCACCGCCACGCTGAGCCGGACCAGGTCGACACCGGAGGCCACCAGCGCTCCGCCGAGCACCAGCGTCAGCATGTAGACCGCGTAGAACCACGGCGCTTCCCGCGGGCTCTGTGCCAGCTGGTGGTCGAAACCCATGATCTCGCCCAGGGTGCGCGCGGCGGTGAGCGTGACCACGATGGTGGCCACCAGCGCGGCGCCGATCATGCCCAGTGCGAACATCATGCTGCCGTTGATCTCGCCCAGGAACGGGGTGACCGCCTGCGCGATCTGCTGCACGGTGTCCAGCGACTGACCCGTCCCGGTGCGTCCGATGGTGGCCGCCGCGGCGACCAGCACGGCCCCCATGATGAGCTGGGTGACCACCGAGCCCACCGCCGTGTCCCAGCGCGCCGCACGCAGGTCGGCGACGACCAGGCCCTTCTCCACCACCGCCGACTGCTGATAGAAGACCATCCACGGCATGATCACCGCACCGATGTTCGCGGCGACGAGATACAGGTATTGCGGATTCCCGACCGGAATCGCGAGGGCCTGGCGCATCGCCGTGTGCAGGTCCGGCCTGGCCCTGAAGGCCACGTACAGGAACACGCATTCGAACAGGCCCACCGCCAGTGCGATGCGCTCGACGGTCAGGTACGAGCCCTGCACCGCCATCACCGTCAGGCCGACCACCACGATGGCCATGCTGAGCCAGGCCGGTATGCCGATCAGCGCCCCCACCCCGGCGATGCCGCTCAGCTCGGTGACCAGCGCGCCGACGCAGGCCACCAGCAGGGTCGCCACCGACACCCACGCCCAGCGGGCACCGAAATGCTTGCGGATCGCCCAGCCATGACCGTGGCCGGTCACCACGCCGAGGCGAATCGTGAGCTCCTGCACCACAAACAGTATCGGGATCATCAGCGCCTGCAGCAGCAGCAGGCGATAGCCCGTCTGCGCGCCGCTCTGTGCCGCGGTAATGATGCTGCCTGCATCGGTATCGGCCAGCATCACCACGATGCCCGGGCCCGCCACCGCGGCGAACCGCGCCCAGCGCGGGCGACGGCGAGCGGCTACGGCGGCGGCAACCTCGCTCATCGACAGCTCAACCCGGCTTGCCATCGATCCGCGGCGTCAGGTAGATCCACGCCGAGCGCAGCACCCATGGCAGGAACGCCAGCAGCCAGCCATACGCCGCGATCACCAGCCACAGGTAGGCATCGCCGCCGAACTCGGCGCGGATGCGCACCAGCGCCACGACCTGCAGCAGCGCAAGGCACAGCCAGGGTACCGCGCCCATCTGCAGCGGCCGGCCGGAGTGGCCCTGGGTCACCCGCGTCACCATCGCCACCAGCATCGAGCCGAAATAGCCGATCGCCAGCGCATGCAGTGGCGCGCGCGCGAACAGCAGGCGGCCGCTGCCGGCGTAGATCAGGTCCTGCACGACGTACAGCACGAACGCCACCGGCAGCCAGGCAAACGCCAGGTGCAGCACGGCCAGCAGGCCCGGTCGCATGGCCTTCCACGGCTGCCAGGCAAGCGCGTGCCAGCCGAACACCAGCGCCAGCGGGACATCCACCAGCCACAGCCAGCCCAGCGCGCCGCGCCAGTCCAGCAGCAGGTGCGCCAGCAGCAACAGCCACACCAGCGGCAGGCTCCAGCGCGGGCGCCGTACCACGTAGCCCTGCGCCACGTTGCCGCTGAAGAACGGCAGCATCCGGTGCGTCACGGTAAAGAACACGGGCAACAGCAGCCCGAACGTGCCCAGCCGGATCGCCAGCTCGGCGCACGCCGGCGGTGCGCCGAGCAGGTACGCCAGGAACAGGCCCAGGCCGAGCACGCCCAGCGCCAGGGCCAGCAGGCAGGACAGCGCATGATCGTTGCGGGCGGCGGACGCGCGCAGGACCGACGCCAGCGTGAACCAGCCGACCAGGTAACCCAGCAGCATCAGTGCCACGCCCAGCAACAGCAACCACGGCAGGTGCAGCAGCCCCGCATGGGCCAGCACATAGCCGGCAAACACGCAGCCGGCCACCGGCACGTAGCGCGAATGCGGCAACGCCGGCTGATTGAGCCAGCGCGGGAACACGGTCAGCAGGAAGCCGAAGAAGAACAAGGGAAACATGCCGTACTGGATCAGCATGCCGTGGGCATAGGCCGGCGGTATCGACGGCTGTGGCCAGCCGGCCAGGCCGAAGCGCGTCCAGGTCAGCTGCACGGCCCACCAGGCCATGCCCAGCAGCACCGCAACGACGCCGGCGAAAAACAGCAGCCGGTGCGGAGCCGATGCGAGCAGGCCGGGCAGTTCGGCGAAACCGGCGGCTTTGCGGTGGGTGGGCGGCGACTCGGGCATGTGGCACCAGGCGTGAATGAGAATGGTTCAGCATGCTGGCACGCCAGCGACCGGGGCCACATGATCCATATCAAGCAAACAGCCGATCGACCGCCGCCGCCAGGCTCGTCGTCGGCGGCGGCTCGCTCGCGCCGGCCTCAATCGGGCAACAAGGCCTGCCCGATCCGGCGCAGGCCCTCGGGATCGAGCAACTCGATCTCGCGGCCCTGGATGTCGATGCGCTTTTGCGCGCGCAGCCGGCTCAGCACCCGGCTCACCGTCTCGGCCGCCAGCCGCAGGTAATTGGCGATATCGCCACGCGACATGCT
>JAGWIC010000024.1 GCA_028866435.1 Lysobacteraceae bacterium
ATCGGCGAGCTGGCGTTGCCGTCCTCGATGAAGTCGCCCAGGTGGGAATCCTCGTCGTCGCCGATCGGGGTTTCCATCGAGATCGGCTCCTTGGCGATCTTCAGCACCTTGCGGATCTTGTCCTCGGGCATCTCCATTTCCTTGGCCAGTTCCTCCGGCGTGGCCTCGCGGCCGAACTGCTGCAGCATCTGGCGGGAAATGCGGTTCAACTTGTTGATCGTCTCGATCATGTGCACCGGGATGCGGATGGTGCGCGCCTGGTCGGCGATCGAGCGGGTGATCGCCTGGCGGATCCACCAGGTGGCGTAGGTCGAGAACTTGTAGCCGCGGCGGTATTCGAACTTGTCCACCGCCTTCATCAGGCCGATGTTGCCCTCCTGGATCAGATCGAGGAACTGCAGGCCGCGGTTGGTGTACTTCTTGGCGATCGAGATCACCAGGCGCAGGTTCGCCTCGACCATTTCCTTCTTGGCGCGGCGGGCCTTGGCCTCGCCGCTGGCCATGGCGCGGTTGATGTCCTTGATGTCGATCAGCGGCAGGAACAGCTTGCGCTCGATCGCGGCGAGCTTTTCCTGCTCGGCGTCGATCGCCTCGCGGTGGGCCTTGATGTTCGGTGACCACTTCTGCCGCTTGCGGCCAAGCTCGGCCGCCCACTCGAGGTTGCCCTCGTTGCTGGGGAAGGTCTTGATGAACTCGGCCTTGGGCATCTTCACCTGCTTGACGAAGATGTCCAGCAGCACGCGCTCGTGGTGGCGGATGTCGCCCACCACCTCGCGCAGCTTGCGCACGAAGCCGTCGATCAGCGCGCTCGGCAGCTTGAGCTTGAGGAACTCCTCGGCCATCTGGTCGCGCAGCTTGACGATCTTCCGGTCGGTGATGCTGGCCGCCTTGGGCGCGGCCTTCTGGAACTTGGCGTAGTGCTCGCGCAGCAGCTCCATGCGGCGCTTGACCTCTTCCGGGTCGGGACCGGAGGGGCCGGCCTCTTCCTCGTCGGTGGTGGCGTCCTCGTCGTCCTCGTCGCCTTCGTCGCCTTCCTCCACTTCCGGCGCCAGCAGGGCCGCGGCCTCCTTCTCCTTGCGGGCCAGGTCGGCGGCCTCCTCCAGGTCGAGGAAGCCGGCCAGGATCTCGCTGAGCCGGCGCTTGCCGTCCAGGTGCTGGTCGTATTCCTCCAGCAGCAGCTCGATCGTCAGCGGAAAGCTGGCCAGCGCGGTCTGCACCTGGCCGAGGCCCTCCTCGATGCGCTTGGCGATGGCGATCTCGCCCTCGCGGGTGAGCAGCTCGACGGTGCCCATCTCGCGCATGTACATGCGCACCGGATCGGTGGTGCGGCCCACCTCGGCGTCGACGGCGGACAGCAGCGCGACGGCTTCCTCGGCGGCGGAATCATCGTCGCCCGAAACGCTGCCCGGCGCCGCGCCATCGGCGATGGTGTCGGTGTCGGGGGCGGCATCGTGCACTTCGATGCCGACGCCCTTGAGCACCGCCATGATGTCTTCGATCTGCTCCGGATCGACGATGTCGTCGGGCAGGTGATCGTTGATCTCGGCGTAGGTCAGGTAGCCCTGCTCCAGACCCTTGGTGATGAGTGCCTTGATTTCCGACTGTTGCTCGTGGGGAGCTTTGATGTTCATTAATTAACCGACCGCCAAGGGGGTGCAAGAACCGGACATTATAGCGATGTGTTGATTTTTTGACCAGTTTTCAAGGGGAAAATTTTGCACGCCGGAACGCAAAAATCGCGCCAGATCGGCAGCTTGGCGCTTATCGCCGGCGCTGTCGCCTGTCGGCGCCTGGCGGCGGCCGTTCAGCCGGTTTCGAGCCAGAAGGTCACCGGCCCGTCGTTCACCAGCTGCACCAGCATATGGGCGCCGAAGCGCCCGGTTTCCACCCCGGCATGGCGCTCGCGAGCCAGCTCGACCAGCCGGTCGAACCAGCGGCGGCCGTGTTCCGGCGTGGCGGCGGCGCTGAAGCCGGGGCGCATGCCGGAACGGGTGTCCGCGGCCAGGGTGAACTGGCTCACCAGCAGCAGGCCGCCGCCGGTGTCGCTCAGCGAACGGTTCATCCGGCCCTCGCCATCGGCGAATACGCGGTAGCCCAGCAGGCGTTCCAGCATGCGGCGGGCCTGCGCCTCGCCGTCGCCGGGCTGCACCGCCACCAGGGCGAGCAGGCCGGGGCCGATCGCGCCGACGGTTTCATCGGCCACACTGACGCTGGCGGAAACAACGCGCTGGATCAGGGCAATCATCGGACTCTCGCCACCGCAGTCGGTAAGGGCGCCGAGAGCATAACCGCAGCGCGCCACCATGGCGGTCCCGGCATGGCGTCGATGGGCGACGGCGCCAGCTGCGCCGACCGGGATCGGCAAGTCGTCTACACTGCGCCGGATGCGTGTCGACATTTACCTGATCTATCTGCTCCTGCGCCTGCTGGCCAGGCTGCCGCTGCGCGTGCTGCAGGGCCTGGGCGCGGCGCTGGGCCGGCTGGTGCTGTGGCGGCACGGGCGCACCGCGCACAATACCGGAGTGAACCTGGCCATCGCCCGGCCGCAGCTGGCGCCGGCGGCGCGGGCCCTGCTGCTGCGTCAGGTGATGGAGGAGAGCGGCAAGTCGATCAGCGAGATCGTCAAGGTCTGGGGCGCCGGTGCCGAACGCGCGCTGACGCTGGTGCGCGAGGTGCGTGGCGAGGCGCTGCTCGACGCCGCGCTGGCGACCGGCAACGGGGTGATCATCGCCGCGCCGCATCTGGGCTGCTGGGAGCTGCTCAACTACTGGCTGTGCCGCAAGACGCCGATGGCGATCCTGTACCGGCCGCCGCGGATCGCCGCGGTCGAGGGGCTGTTGCGCAGGGTGCGCGGGGCGCTGGCGCCGGAGCAGATACGCGCCGACGGCGCCGGCGTGCGCAGCCTGTACAAACGCCTTGCCGCGGGCGGCACGGTGGGCATCCTGCCGGACCAGAAGCCGCGCGCCGGCGAGGGTCGGGTCGCCCCTTTTTTCGGCCGCGATGCGCTGACCATGGTGCTGCTGCCGCGGCTGGCCGCGCGCACCGGCGCCACGGTGCTGTTCGCGTTTGCCGAACGCCTGCCCGATGGCGCCGGCTACCGCGTCCACCTGCTGCCGGCACCCGCCGGCGTGGCCGATGCCGATCTCGGCATCGCCTGCGCGGCGCTGAATCGTGGCGTGCAGGATTGCGTCGAGCTGGCGTTCGCGCAGTACCAGTGGCAGTACAAGCGTTATTCGGCCGACGGCCTGGTCAGTCCGTACGATCGCGATCAGGGCTAGCCTGGCCCGCCGCCCCCGCCTGCTCGAGGCGGCGCAGGAACACCCCCATCTCTTTGCCGGCCTGCTGGTCGCCGCGCTGGCGGGCGACCGCCACGCCCCGGCGCCAGGCGGTGGCCGCGGCCTCGGGCTGGCCGGCCTCGAGGCAGGCCTTGCCCAGCAGCTTCCAGGCCGCCGAGTAGGCGGGATCGAATTCGAGCGCCCGGCGCAGCTCGTCGACCGCCGCGCCCGGCTCCGCCGCGGCCAGCAAGGCATTGCCCAGCGAGAAGCGCAGCAGCGCGCCGTCGCGCGGGCCGCCGCATTGCTGGCGCAGGCTGGCGATCAGTGGCGTGGTCATGCCAGGGCGGCCTCTATGGCGGTTCGGTGCGGTGTTCGTCGTCGGCCGGGTAGACCAGGGTGGCGTGCGCCGGTTCCGCCGGCGTATGGCCGGCGCGCAGGTCGGCCAGCGCGGTGGCCGGCCAGACCACCATCCAGGTCGAACGGAACGGCTGCACCAGCAGGGCGTAGCGCAGGTCGGCCGGCGCCAGGACCTTGGGGTGCGTCACGATCACGGCGTTCGGGTGGGCGTGCGCGTAGTCCTGCAGCGCCTGATCCCCGAACAGTTCGGTGATCGGCTGGGTCAGCCGGCCTTCGAAGTGGAACTCGCCTTCGTAGCTGCCCATGTAGGCGATCGGCTGATGCGCCCGTTCGGCGCTGCCCAGCAGCTGCGCTGCCGGCCGCAGGTCCCAGTGCGACCACAGGGTCAGCGTGAAAAGCGCGTTCAGGCAAAACACGCCAATCAGGCCGGCCACGGCCAGCCGGCGCAGTTCGCCGCGACCGCGCAGCAGCAACAACAGGCCGAGCAGCAGGAAGATCACGCTGAAATAGCGGCTGTACGGCGCGGTGGCGACGACCCACTCGGCTTGCCAATGGCCGTTGGCCACCATCGTCGGCAGCATGAACAGCAGTACCGAGGACACCATGCTGCCGATGCCCAGCGGCCAGGTGCCGAGCCAGGGGTTGTCGGCCAGCCGCGGCTGGCGTTCGCGCAGCATGGCGATGGCGGCGGCCATCAGCAGCGCGATCCCGGCCAGCTCCGGCAGCGGGTAATACAGCTGCTTGCCGCTGATCGCCGAAAACACGACGAAGGCGGGCAGCAGCCAGCACAGCGCGAAACGCAGGCCGGTGTCGAGCGGCCGGCGCAGCCTGGCCAGCGCCACCCAGAACCGCGGCCAGCCGCTGAAGGGGAACAGCAGCACCGGCAGCCACAACAGGTAGAACCAGAACGGCTCGGCGTGGTTCTGCAGGTTCTTGCCCCTGGCCAGCTTGTCGACCACGCGCCCGGCGGTCTGGGTGAAGAACAGCCGTTCGCGATACGCCTCGCCACCGGCGAACCCGGCCGGCAGCGCCCACGCCAGCAGCAGCGCCAGGCCCAGCAGCAGCGCCAGTGCGCCGCGGCCATACCAGCGGGCGCGGTGCTGGCGGGCCCAGTCGTTCCACAGCGGCCCGAGCAGCCAGGGAAAGATCACGTGCAGCAGCATCACCGGCCCCTTGGTCAGCAGGCCCAGGCCGATGCAAAGCCCGAACAGCAGCCAGCGCGGCTCGCTGCGACCGGGCTTCGCGGTAAGGCACAACAGCGCGGCCAGTACCCACACGGCCAGCAACACGTCGTACATGATCTGCAGGCCGAACAGGAAGGCATAGCTGAAAGCCAGCAGCATCCAGGGGGCCGCCATGGCCATCCACGGCCGGGCGGGGAACAGCCGCCGCGCCAGCATCGCGACCAGCACCAGCTGCGTGCCGCCGAACAACACCTCCAGCACGCGTGGCCAGGCGCCGTTGACGCCGAACACGAACCAGCCGGCCTGGATCAGCCAGAACAGCAGCGGCGCCTTCTCGCTGTAGGGCTGGCCGTTGATGTGCGGCACCAGCCAGTGGCCATGGCTCCACATGTCCCAGGCCACGGCCAGGGTGCGGGTGGAATACAGCGGCATCGGGCCGTGCGAGAAGATCGCCAGCAAGGCCACCAGCGCCCACAGCGGCAGCCATGGCCAGACCGCGCGCAGGTGTTCGGAACGGCTATAGGTGCTCACAGACACGGGCAGACTCTTGGCGGATTCGGGGTGATTCTAGCCTGCGCCCCGGAACCCGGTTCACGCCGGGCCCCAGTAGCCGATGCGCCGGCGCAGCTTGAGTTTGCGCCAGAGGTTGAGTGGCTTGCGCCGCCGGTTGCGCGCACCCGCCTCGATGAATGCGTCGATCGCCTGCAGCACCCGTTCACTGGAGCGGCCATCGCGCCAGGGATGGATGGCGTCGGCGTAGTCGCGGATCGCCGCCATCAACTCCGCTGGCCGCGCCAGCGCGCGCTCGATCGCGGGCTCGAACTCGGCCGGATCGTCGATGTCGATCAGCTGCGGTCCGGGCCGGCGGTTCTTGAACGTCACCACCGGCTTGCCGGTAAGCAGGAATTCGCTGAGCGCGGAGGAGGTGTCCGAACACATCAGGTCGACCTGCGGGAACAATTCCAGGATGTTGTCGTTTTCGGCGAAACGCAGGTAGTCGTTCTGCAAGGCCTGGTAGCGTGCCCGCGTCTCGGCGCCCATCTTCGGGTGGAAGGTGACGATCCAGTGCCAGCGACCGTCGCGGGACAGCCGCTTCACCTCCTCGTACAAGGTCTCGGCCGCGCTCCACGAGGGCGAGAACGTCGAGTGGTAGAGGATGACCGGCGGCCGGCGCACGGCGGGCAGGCCGCCGGCGATCTCGCGCATGAACGGGTCGAGCTTGGGCCAGCCGGTTTCGGTCACCGCGAAATGCCCGAGCCTGTCGGCCAGCGCGCGGAACTGGCGGGTGTCGCGCGGGCCGGTGGTGCAATACAGGTCGAAGAAGCCGCGGATGTAGATGTGGCGCGGCTTGCCCGCGTCGAAGCCGTGGAACACCTCGACCTTCACCCCGGGGAAGAAGTGCGGCAGGTGGTTTCCCGGCGTCAGCACGGCGATGGGTTGCCAGGCGCGCACCTGGGCGACGTCGAGCAGGCGCTCGCCCTCGATCAGGTCCTCGGCGCCCGGGCCGTCGAAGAACCAGGCGGCCTCGTCGCCGCGCGCGCGAATCGCGTCCTGCAGCGGCCGCAGGATGGCCAGCGCATAGCGCTCGGATCCATACAGGAGGTAGCGTTTTTTGCAAGGCATGGGCAGTCGTGGCTGGTGGGTTGTGGGTGCGGGCGCCGCAAAATGACGGTGGCGGCGGTGCCCGCATTTTCGCCTCGACCCGTTCCCGCTGGGAGAGAAGGCGAGGGTGCCGTGCGGGCCGGCCGGATCATGCCGCGCGGCGAACCGGTGCGTCAGCGATCAATCTGATGCTTGTTCAATAACGCGGTCGCCGAGGCGACCGATGGCGGGTTGTTGACCATCTCGTAATAGCGCATGCGCTTGTAGATGGCGTAGCTGGCGGCGGTGTGCGCGATCATGAAGCCGCGCCAGCCATCGAGGAAGGCAAGCCGAAACAGGTAATCCTTGGCGAAGGCCGCCACGAACACGAACGGGGATTGCCACATCCGCACCGGCTTGCCCTTGTCCAGCCAGTCGCGGCACTTCAGTTCGGTGTAGCGCAACACCTTCAGCTGCTTGTGCACCAGGGTCGGGTTGTTGGTGTGGTTGAACACGCCGCGCAGGGTGGGCGCCGCACCCTCGAAGCGCAGGGATTCGTGCACGCGGACATCGCTCCAGCGCGCCCGGCCACGGTGATAGAGCCGCGCCATGCGCTCGCCCATCGCCGGGCGGTACCAGCGCATCGGCGCGCCCATGTAGATCGTGCTGCGCCGCAGGTAGGCCGCCGGCGCGTCGCCGGCCATCAGCGCGGGCAGCTGCCGCTGCAGTTCGTCGGTGAGCGCGGGTGAGAGGTATTCGTCCGCGTCGAGCACCAGGATCCAGTCGTGCCGGCATTGGCTGCTGGCGAAGTTGCGCTGCGCGCCGAAACCCAGCCAGTCCTGGTGCAGCACGCGGGCGCCGTGGGCCTGGGCGATCGCCACGGTGGCGTCGTCGCTGCCCGAATCGACCACCAGTTTCTCCGCCGCGAACGGCACGCTGTCCAGACAACGCGCGATGTTGTCGGCCTCGTTGTGGGTGATGACGGCGAGGGTCAGGGGAAGGCTGGCTGGCATGCGCGGATTCTAGCCGATCCGTGCCGGTGTACCCGCCGCATGCTGCAACGCAATAGTTCTCGCCGTGGCTGGGCATGGCGTCACACTTGGGTATGATGTCGAGGCGACGTGAAGGATAGGCGTCGATCAAGGTCAGGGACACATCTTCATGCACGCCAGCCGTCCTCAGGGGGATGATTGTGCGAACAGGCGACAGCACGAATTGCATGACGGTCGATGCGGAACCCTTGCCAGCGTCGAACGCGCAGCCGCAGGCCGTCGATGCGGAAAGCGGCGGCACGCCAGGCGCGACCCGGTTCGCGGTGGTCGTCACCAGTTACAACTACCGCGATTTCGTCATCGAGGCGGTCGAGAGCGCGCTGGCACAGCAGCGGCGGCCGGTGCAGGTCATCGTGGTCGACGATGGCTCGACCGACGGCTCCGATGCCCTGTTGCGCGAGCGTTATGCGCACGATGGCCGCGTCACGCTGATCTGCACCGCCAACGGCGGCCAGCTGGCGGCATTCCAGCGCGGCGTCGCGGCGGTAGCGGCGGACGTCATTTGTTTTCTCGATTCCGACGATCGCTGGGCGCCGGATTACCTGGCGCGGCTCGGGGGCCTGTACGACGCCCGCGCGGATGTCGACTTCGTTTTTTCCGACCTGCACCTGTTCGACCAGCAGACGCGGGTGATGAAATTCCATGACGGCGCGGTCGACCTCGGCTATACCGCGATCAGCACCTATATGTTCACCCAGTGGTACGGCGCGCCGACCTCGGCATTGTCGATACGCGCGCCCTGGGCCCGGCGCGCGCTCGATCTTCCCGACAGCTTCCGCGACACGTGGCGCTTGTCGGCCGACAATTGCCTGGTCTTCGGCTGCAGCGTGCTGGGCGCGCACAAATACTACCTGCCGACCGGCTGCGTCGACTATCGCATCCATGGCAAGAATGGCTGGTGGTCGAACCATTCGCCCAGCGTCGAGTACACCAACAAGATGCATTCCGGCGCGCTGATCAGGCATTACGCCGAAAAGGCGGGGATGGGGCCGGAGTGCGTCGAGTTGTGCAAGCTGGAGTTCCTGACCAAGCCGCACCCGAGCTGGCGCGAGACCCGCCGCTACGCCAGGCTGGCGATGATGCGGCGGGTATCGCTGCTGCGCAAATGGGAGCGGGCGCTCGGCATCCTGCTGCACGGCTGGAGGGTGCGCGGATGACGCGGCAGGCGACCGCGACCGAGCCGGGGCCAGTGCCGGCGCGGATCAGCGTGGCGGTGATCACCTACAACTGGCCCGAGGCGCTGGAGCTGGTGCTGCGCTCGCTGGCGGCGCAGACCGAGTTGCCGCATGAGGTGATCGTCACCGACGACGGCTCGCAGCCGGCCACGCGCGACCTGCTGGAGCGGATGGCGGTGGATTATCCGGTGCGACTGGTGCACCTGTGGCAGGCCGACGACGGTGCGCGCATGAGCCGCGCGCGCAATCGCGCGATCGCCGCGGCGCAGGGCGACTATGTGATCCTGCTCGATGGCGACATGCTGGCCGAGCGGAACTTCATCGCCGATCACCGCGCGTTCGCCCGTCGCGGCTGTTTCGTGCAGGGGTCGCGCGTGCTCACCGATGCGGCGCTGTCGCAGCGCCTGCTGCGGCATGCGCTGGTGATGCCGGGCTTCTTCAGCCGCGGCGTCGGCCGCCGCCGGCATACCCTGCACCTGCCGACCCTGGCTGCCTGGTACGCGAGGCCCGGGCGCAAGCGGCGCGGCATCAAGAGCTGCAACATGGCGTTCTGGCGCGACGACCTGCTTGCGATCAATGGCTTCAACGAGGCGATGACCGGCTGGGGCCGCGAGGACACCGAGCTGGCCGCGCGCGCCTTCCACCTGGGCCTGCTGCGCCGCGACCTGCGTTTCAGCGCGCTGGCGACCCACCTGTACCACCAGACCCGCAAGCAGCTGGTCGACAACCCCAATGACCGGATTCTTGACGCGACCCGCGCCGGTCAGCTGGTTCGCTGCGAGCTTGGCCTCGATCAGCACCTGGCCGAATTCACCCGGGCACCGCCGGATATCCGTGCGCCGCGCGGGCAACCGCGGGCGGCGATCAGGACTGCGGCTTCAGCGCCTCGGTTGCCGGTGGCGGCTGGCCGGCCGACTCCGGGGTGAGCGCCCAGGTCACCGCCGAGGCAACCGCCGAGCTGCCCCAGGCGACCCATTTGACGAAGTGCCGGCGGCGCAACAGCAGGCCGTAGATCAAGGCCGCAGGCACGGCGGCCAGCATCAGCTTGCCCAGATAGCGCCAGCCCGCACCGCTGCCCTGGTATTTGCGGATGGCCAGATGGCGCGAACGGGCATAGTGAAACGGCTTGCTGAAGCTGACCCGGAGACTTGGGGTGGACGAGGCCCCCCCGGTATGCCAAGCATTGGCGGAGGGCTCGAGCAGGCATTCGAACCCCGCCAGGCGCATGCGCAGGCAGAGGTCGTCGTCCTCGTAGAACAGGAAGAAGCTTTCGTCGAACCCGCCTATGTCGCGAAACGCCTGGGTCCGCAGCAGCAGGCAGCAGCCATTGAGCCATTGCGCGCTGCAGGTGCCGTCGGCCAGCCGGTAAGGCGTCTTCAATGGCGGTTCGTAGAAGGCCGGCCGGTAGCACTTCTGCGGCGTGTGATGGGCGCGCCAGCTCTGCGGCGCCACCATGCCCGCGGACGGGTAGCGGCCGATCACGTCGATCAGCAGCTGCAGGTCGGCGGTCTTGATGTCGCAGTCGGGGTTGAGCAGCAGCGCCAGAGGCGTCCTCACCTGGGCCATGGCCTCGTTGTTGGCCTTGCCGAAGCCGCCGTTGCCGTCGCGCTGGATCACGCGGGCGTGGGGCATGGCGTCGCGCGCGGCGGCAGCGGTGCCGTCGCTGCTGCCGTTGTCGATGATCAGCACATGCGGAAACGGGCGCACGGTGGCGGCCAGCGACTCGACCACGCTTCGGCTCTGATAGGTGACGCAGACGACGGTCACCAGGTCAAACATGTCGCTTAGCATTCCTGGTTCCTTCATTGAAGCTTCTCGGGCGATGAGTGCTTTCCGGCCAAAGGAATGCAAGCCAGCAAAAGAATGAACAAATGGCGGTGCGAAAAGTCGTCCCACAGGCAATTGGCCAGGCCTGCCGTCACATAGACCAGCCACAGGCAGGCGTAGATGTCGCGTTCTGGCGGCTCCAGCCGGAGGATGTAGCGTGCCAGCGCGACCAGTAACCACAGATAAACCAGCAGCCCCGCAAAGCCCTGTTCGGCCACGATCAGCAGCATTTCCTGATGTGGATGGCCCATCAGGAAGGCGTTGAAATGCGGCAGGCCCTCGATCGAATGCCGGTACAGCGGCGCCCACTGGCGCAGACCGTGGCCGAACACCGGAGCGGAGGCGATCATCGGCAGCGTGCGTCGCCACAACTCCAGCCGGATCCCGGTGGAGCTTGGTGTTCTTTGCGTCGCATAGACCTCCGCTTCATGGGCCACCGAGAGGACCAGCCGCTCCCTGACCGGCGGTGTAAACCAGATCAGCGCAAGGGTCGCCGCCGCCATCGCGCACGCGATCGCGGCGACCTGCCAGCCGGCGAAGTTCCTGAGTCCGCCGCGCCAGGCCCAGTAGGCCAGCAGCGGGACCAGGGTCAGGTAGCTGGTGCGGCTTTCCAGCATGAACACCACGTTGGCCAGCGCCAGCAGGGCGGCCGCGACGAAAAGGATCCGCCATCGCCGGCTCGTGGTGGTCGTCGCGGCCGCCACGCCCATGGAGGCGAACACGAGCATGGCCACGCCTTGCTGGGTGTACTCCTTGAACACCGTGTTGCACATGTTCGGCTGCAGGGTGACCACCGCGCGTTGTGGGATCCAGCCGATATACATGCCGCAGGAAATCAGCAGGACGATGGCCACGGCCAGGGCGAAGGCGACCAGCGCGCGTCGACGCCACTGTGGCGTCTGCAGCACCGAGCCCAGCAGCAGCGGATACCAGCACGCCCACACGAACGAGCCGGACAGCGGCAGCACGGAGGTGTCGAACCAGGTGTGTACTGCGCTGAGCACCAGCACGGCCCACCACGCCATGGCGCCCCTGGCCACCGGGTGGCGCCAGGCCGCCTGCCAGCGTTGGCGCACGTCGCTTCCCAGTAGGGAGAACAGCAGGGTCAATCCGATGGCGATATTCGTGGCCGGCTTGTTGATCGGAACCACGAAAAGACCGGCGACGGCACACCAGCCGCCCGCCACGCACGCGGCGTCACGCATCCGCGCAAGGAGCGGAGGCCGGGTGTCCACGGCAGCGAGGGAAGGGCCCGGACTCAACATGCCGTGCTCGCGTCGAGGGCCGGCGTCGAACACAATCCCGGCTTTCCCGTGCCGGGCGGCCGGATCGCGGTCGCCTGGCGGACGGCCAGGACCCGGGTGTCAATCAGCATGGTCATCGGCGGCACTCCCTGCCTGGCCCGGGATGCAGTTTGGCACCACGGCATCGGCTCTGAACAGCCACCATTCGCGGCGATTGGCCTGACCGACATGGATGGCGCGCTGCCGCTCCACGCAGTGGCCCATCGCCTCGTCGAGACTGAAGATCCAGCGTCGCGCCGGCGCCTGCCGCAGCCAGCCGACCGCCTGCGCATATTGCTGCGGCCACGGCTTCACGAAGCCGAATTCGGTCACCGGCCCCTGCGCCATCAGTAGGTTCTGTTCCTTCCATGCGAGCAGGCCGATGGTGGCGTCCGGCCCGGCGATGGTCCGCGCCCGGAGCATGACGTCACGCGCGGAACGATCGCCGTTGAGCAGCGGGTAGCCGCACAGGCCGTAGGCGCTCCACAGCGCGCTGGCGAACAACAGCCAGCCCAGTGGCGCGTGCCGCAGGCGGGTCAGCGCAGCGCTCGCCAGGCCGGCCAGGCCGATGCCGAGCAGCAGCCACCACAGTCGCGGATCGAGCCCTTGCTCCAGCTTGCCGATCCATGCCGGGCGGGCGGTCATCGCCAGCGTGGCGACAACCACCATGGTTCCGGCGAGCAGGACGGTGAGCGCAAGGATCGCCATGCGCACGCCCTGCCGGCGCAGCAGGCCCGGCAGCAGCGGCGCCAGCGCCAGCGCCGTCATCGGCAGCGCGGGCAGGATGTAGACGTCGCGCTTGCCCGCGCTGAACGAGAAGAACAGCACGACCAGCACGACCCAGCCCAGCGGCAACAGGAAGCGGGCATCGCGCCGCTTCAGCCGGCGCCACCATGCGGGTATCGCCCATGGCAGCAGCAAGGACAGCGGCAACCAGTCGACCGCGATGATGCCGAGGAAGTAGAACGGCGGCTGCAGGTGCCCGGTGGGTGCGGCATAGCGATGCAGGGTCTGTCCGAACAGGATGTTCTGCACATAGGCGGCATGCTGCGGGTCGCCGTCGGCGCGCGCGGCCAGCAGCATGGGCACAAGCCAGCCCAGCACCGGCACGAAAAAAAGCATCAGGCCGCCGGCCCAGCGCCAGCCGCCGCGGGGCAGCGCGAGCATGCGCCAGCGGCCGCGGCGCGCGACCAGGTAGGGGATCAGCATCAGCAGGGCGAGCACGCCGACGCCCTTGGTCACCACGCCGACGCCGGCGAAGAAGCAGCCCGCCGCAAACCAGCGCCAGGACGGGCCCAGCAGCAGGTGGCGCAGCAGGCCGTAGTTGGCCAGGGTGATCCAGCCCAGCAGCAGCGGGTCGATCTGCGCGTCGCGCATCTGGTACGTGAAATGGATCGTCAGCAGCAGGCTGGCCGCGGCCAGCAGCGCGCTGCGGTGGTTCCACAGCCGGCGGGCGAGGTCGTAGACCAGCGCCAGGGCGCCCAGTCCGGCCACCAGCGACGGCAGCATGAAAGCCACCCGCCAGTGGCCGGTAAGCCGATAGGCCAGGGCCTGCAGCCACATGAAGACGGGCGGCTTGTCGGGATACAGCTCGTGGCCGCGATGCGGGAACAGCCACTGGCCGTGCTCGACCATCAACCGCGCGACGAGGGCGAAACGTGGCTCGTCCGATGGCCACGGATCGCGCAGGCCGATGCCGATGCCAAGCAGCAGCAGCGCGAACAGGCCGAACAGCAGCAGCTCCCAACGGGCATCGCGCAGCCACAGCGGGCGAGCTCGGGACAGGGGCGGGCAGACTTTCACGACGAGCGCGGTTCCATCGGCGATGCTTCAACCCGGCAAGCATAGCCGGGCCGGGCGGCATAATCTGCCTACAGGTACCGCTCACGGGGGCAACACCCATGCTCCTAGGGCGTCGACGGCGCCCGTTTCTGCAGGACCGCGTAGTACATGCCGTCGAGGTCGCCATCGCCGGGCAGGATCTGCCAGCCCACCGACGCGGGCTGCCCGATCGGCAGGGCAAACGGCACCGGCTCGGCCTCCGGCTGGCTGGCCAGGAGCTCGGCCACGATCGCCTCGTTTTCCGCGCGCAGCACCGAGCAGGTGATGTAGACCAGCCGTCCGCCAGCGGCCAGCAGCGGCCACAGCGCGGACAGGATGCGCCGTTGCTGCTGGCCCATGGCGGCGATGTCGCTCTCGCGCCGGTGCAGCCGGACGTCGGGTCGCCGCCGCAAGACGCCGGTGGCGGAGCAGGGCGCGTCGACCAGGATGCGATCGAACGCCGGCCCCTTCCACCAGCTTCCGGGCGAGCCGGCATCGCCGACCACCAGCCTGGCGTTCAGCCGCAGCCGCATCAGGTTCTGGCGGATGCGTTCGGCGCGGCCGGGATCGAATTCCAGCGCGGTGAGCTCGATCTGCGCGCGCTCGAGCAGGTGGCAGGCCTTGCCGCCCGGTGCGGCGCAGGCATCGAGCACGCGCTGCCCGTCGTGCAGGTCGGCCAGCTCGGCGGCCACCTGCGCGGCACCGTCCTGCACCGCGAACCAGCCTTCCTCGAAGCCGGGCATGCGGGTGACGTCGCTGCTGTGCGGCAACAGCAGGGCGTCGCCCAGCCAGGGGTGCGCCGTAGCGTCGTAGCCGGCCGCCTGCAGGCGGTCGACCAGCAGCTGTCGCTGGCAACGCTGGCGATTGACCCGCAGCATCAGCGGCGGTTCGCGGTTGTCGGCCGCCATCACGGCATCGGCCTGCACCGGCCAGTCCCGCTGCAGCGCCGCGGCCAGCCAGGCCGGGTGCGCGTGGCGGGTCGGCGGCTTGGCATCGAGCCCGGCGAGCCGTGCCTCGCGTTCGCGCTGCCAGCGGCGCAGCACCGCGTTGACCAGGCCGGCCAGCGCCGGCCGCTTGAGCGCGCGCACCGCCTCCACGGTCGCGGCGACGGCGGCGTAGTCGTGCAGTTCGAGGATTTCAAGTTGCACCAGGCCAAGCACCAGCAGCGCGTGCACCGCCGGGTCCTTGTGGCGCAGCGACCGCTCCAGCAGTCCGTCGACGGCGGCATCGAAACGCAGCCACCAGCGGGCGCCCTCGCTGAGCAGGGCCATCAGCAGGGCGCGGTCGCGGGGGTCGGCGAGCCTCGGCGCCGACCGCTCCATCACCTCGCGCAGCGAGGCGCCGCGCAGGGCGATCTCGGCAAGGCCCCTGGCGGCGAGCGCGCGGGTGTCGGCCTTCATCGGAACGGGCGCAGCTCGGGGCGGGCGTTGAGGTAGTCGACCGCGCTGATGCGCCGGCCACCATGGCGTTGCAAGGCGGTGATGCGCAGCACGCCCTGGCCACAGGCCAGCTCGATGCCGTCGCGGCCGGCGCCCAACAGCTGGCCGGGTGAGGCCGGTGGCCCGCCTTCGACCGCCGTGGCGGCCCAGACGCGCAGCGACTCGCCGGCAATCTCGGCTTCGGCCACCGGCCAGGGATCGAAGGCGCGCACTTGCCGCTCCAGCTCGACCGCGGAGCGGTTGAAATCGAGCTTCGCCTCGGTCTTTTCCAGCTTGTGGGCGTAGCTGACGCCTTCGTCCGATTGCGGGACGGCGAGCAGAGGCTCGCCGGCGAGCAGGCGACGCAAGCCCTCGGCCAGCACCTCGGCACCCAGCGCCGACAGGCGGTCGTGCAGGGAGCCGCCGGTATCCGTGGCGGCGATCGGCGTGCGCCGTTGCAGCAGCACCGGGCCGGTATCGAGGCCGGCTTCCATCTGCATCAGGTCGACGCCGCTGCAGGCGTCGCCGGCGAGGATCGCGCGCTGGATCGGCGCGGCGCCGCGCCAGCGCGGCAGCAGGCTGGCGTGCACATTCCAGCAGCCGAGCCGGGGCATCGCCAGCACCTTGCGCGGCAGGATCAGCCCGTAGGCGACCACCACCAGCAGGTCGGGTCGATACGAAGCCAGGGTCTGCTGCGCCTCGGCGGACCTGAGCGAGGCGGGCTGCTCCACCGCGATGCCGGCATCGAGCGCCGCCTGCTTCACCGGGCTTGGCGTCAGCCTGCGCCCGCGGCCGGCGGGCCGATCCGGCTGGGTCAGGACCGCCACCACCTCGGCGCCGCTGGCGCGGCAGGCCTCGAGGCAGGGCACCGCAAACTCGGGGGTGCCGGCGAAGACCAGCCGAAAGCTGCGGCTGCTCAAGCGCTCGCCGCCTGCCTGCGCTGCTTGTCGAGCCGCTTCAGCAGCAGGGCGCGCTTGAGCGGCGACAGGTAATCGACGAAAACCTTGCCATCCAGGTGATCCATCTCGTGCTGGATGCACACCGCCAGCGGACCTTCCGCCTCGACCACGAGCTCCTTGCCATGCACGTCCAGCGCCTTGACCCTCACCTTCAGCGCGCGGGTGACATCGGCGTACAGGCCCGGAAACGACAGGCAGCCTTCCTGGTAGACCTGCGATCCCTCGGTCTCGAGGATCACCGGGTTGACCAGGGCGAGCGGCTGCTGGTGATCGTCGCTCATGTCGGCCACCAGGACCCGCCTGTGGACATTGACCTGGGTCGCGGCCAGGCCCACGCCATTGGCGGCGTACATGGTTTCGAACATGTCGTCGACGAATTGCCTGAGCTCGGCGTCAGGCGCGACCACCGGCTCGGCGCGGGTGCGCAGGCGGGGGTCGGGAAACTCGAGAATGGGAAGCACGGCCATGGGATCACCTCGGCTCCGGAATTGCGGGCGATTTGGTGAAACCCCACCCCGGCGCGAACTAGAATGTGCATCATTGTACGTCGCCAAGCACGCGAGCGCAGACGATTTTTGCCAACCCGCGCCTGTTGCGCGCCTTAATCATTCGGTTACACTCGGCCGAGCGCCTGGGGAAGGGGGATTCCCGCAAATGATCAGAAAAACAATCGTGTTGCTGGCCGGCATGCTGGTCACCCTGGCCGTCTATGCCGCCGGTACACCACTGCGCGCCGGTCACCCCGACAACTACACCGTGCGCCGGGGCGACACGCTCTGGGACATCTCCGCCAAGTTCCTCTCCAAGCCCTGGCTCTGGCCGGAAATCTGGCAGGCCAATCCGCAGGTGCGCAACCCGCACCTGATCTATCCCGGCGACGTGCTCAACCTGTCCTTCATCCACGGCGGCGAGCCGAGCCTGCAGCTGCAGCCACAGGTTCATCCCGAGGGCGAAGCCGTTCCGGCGATCCCGCTCGACCAGCTGAAGATGTTCCTCAAGGACATGCGGGTCGTCGACGCCAAGACATTGAACGCCTCGCCCTACGTGGTCGGCCTGGAGGAGGCGCGCTTGCGCGGCACGGTCGGCCAGAACCTCTACGTGCGCGGTCTGCAGGGCGAGCCGGGCCAGCACTGGGCCATCGTGCGCCCCTCGCATGTGTTCCGCGGCTTCGACCAGGACGATCCGGCCAGTGCCGACTTGGTCGCGCACGACCTCAACAGCAACGTGGCGATGGTCAAGGGCCCGTGGCAGGAGAACACGCGCGGCGACGGCCATTACGGCAAGGGCGACGACCTGGGCATCGAGGTCAGCGTGATCGGCACCGCGGAAACCCTGCGCATGGGCGACCCGGCGACCCTGCTGCTGCTCGACTCGACCATGGAGATCCGCGCCGGCGACCGCATCCTGCCGGTCGATGACCACCCCTACGACGCCTATTACTACCCCCATGCCCCGAAGTCGGTGCCGAAGGATGCCAAGGTGATCGGCTTCGCCGACGCGCTGGACGCCGTCGGGCCGCGCCAGGTCGTGGCGCTGTCGGTCGGCGCCAGGGACGGGGTCGACAACGGCACGACGTTCGCGATCTTCCAGCCGGGCGAGACCATCAACGACGACGTGGCCAGCGACAGCTGGGATCGCGGCACCGGCAAGAAAGTCACCTTGCCGGACGAGTACGTGGGTCACGTGATGGTGTTCCGCACCTTCGACCGGGTCAGCTATGGCCTGGTCATGGACAGCCTGCGGCCGGTGCATATCGGCGGCCGTTTGCGCGTGCCGGAATAACCGCCGCCATCCACCTGCGGCATCTGCCTACAGCACGGCGCGGCCACCACCGCGCCGTTTCCTTGTGCGCGATCTCCTTAAGATGGGTCCATGCAAATCGACGACAGGGACGGGCTGCGCGCGTGGCTGGTCGCCTTGCGCACGCCGGGGCTGGGGCCGGGTGGGCTGCGCGCGCGCCTGGATGCGCTCGATGGCGACATCGGTGCCGTGCTGGCCGCGCTGGAACGTGGCCGCGCCTCGCTCGGCGAGCTGGCGCGCGCGTGGTTGTCCAGGCCCGACGAGGCGCTGCTGGCCCGCGACCTGGCCTGGCTGGCCGAGCCCGGGCATCGGCTGCTGTGCTGCACCGACGCGGATTTTCCGCCGCAGCTGGACAACATCCCACAGCCGCCGGCGGTATTGTTCGTGGCCGGCGACCCCGCGCTGCTGTTGCATCCGCAGGTGGCGATCGTGGGCGCGCGCGGCGCCAGCGCCGCCGGCCTGGCGCACGCGCGCGCCTTCGCCCGGCGCCTGGCCGAGGCCGGCTTCGTGATCACCAGCGGCATGGCCGACGGCATCGATGGCGCAGCCCATCAGGCCGCCATGGATGCCGCGGCGCCGACGCTGGCGGTGGTCGGCACCGGCCCCGACCGTGTCTACCCGCGCAAGCACCGCGCCCTGGCCGGGCGCATCGCCGCCCAGGGCGCCCTGGTCAGCGAGTTCCCGCCCGGCACGCCGGCCCGCGCCGATCATTTCCCACGCCGCAACCGGATCATTTCCGGCCTGAGCCTGGGCACGCTGGTGGTCGAGGCGGGCCTGCGCTCGGGCTCGCTGATCACGGCGCGGCTCGCTGCCGAGCAGGGCCGCGAGGTGTTCGCCTTGCCCGGCTCGATCCACAATCCGCTGGCCCATGGTTGCCACCGCCTGATCCGCGACGGCGCGCGCCTGGTGGAGACCGCGACAGAAATTATCGAGACATTGACCCCGGCAGCGTGCATGCTTGGCGCCGAGCTGGCCGGCCGGCTGCGACGTGATCCCGCACGGGAGCAGGTCGCATCGGCCCCTGGAAAGCCTGCGGCGAGTACCTCGTTCGACCACGCGGCGGGTGGTCTGGATGACGGCTACGAGCAGCTTTTGCGCGAACTTGGCCATGAGCCCGCGACAATGGACGAACTTGTCCGGCGCAGCGGGCTTTCAACGGCCGTGCTGTCCTCGATGCTGCTGATGCTGGAGCTGGAAGGTCGGGTCGAATGCCTGCCCGGCAATCGCTACCAGCACGTGCCGGTCGGGAGCGCCGGGGGCTGAGTGCGCCTTTCCAGTGGCCGGCGGTGCTCGCGGGTTGCGGGGTTGACAGCCGCCGCCACTGCGTGGTTTCAACTATATATAGGCCCGGCGCGGTGGCGTCGACGGTTCACTTGCGGAAATCCAGTTTCATGGCGAAAAACCTGCTCATCGTCGAATCACCGGCCAAGGCCAAGACGATCAACAAATACCTCGGCAAGGACTTCCATGTCCTGGCTTCCTACGGCCACGTGCGGGACCTGAAGCCCAAGGAGGGAGCGGTCGACACCGAGCATGGTTTCGCCATGACCTACGAGGTGATCGAGCGCAACGAGAAACACGTCGATGCGATCGCCAAGGCGGCGAAGCTGGCCGACGACATCTACCTGGCGACCGACTTGGATCGCGAGGGCGAGGCGATCAGCTGGCACATCAGCGAGATCCTGAAGGAGCGTGGGCTGGTCGAAGGCAAGCGCCTGCACCGGGTGGTGTTCTCCGAGATCACGCCGAAGGCGATCAAGGCCGCGGTGGCCGCGCCGCGGCAGTTGTCGCATGACCTGGTCGACGCCCAGCAGGCCCGCCGCGCGCTGGACTACCTGGTGGGTTTCAACCTGTCGCCCGTGCTGTGGCGCAAGGTGCAACGCGGGCTTTCCGCCGGCCGCGTGCAGTCGCCGGCGCTGCGCATGATCGTGGAGCGCGAGGAGGAGATCGAGGCGTTCACCGCGCGCGAATACTGGACGATCGAGGCGCAGCTCAAGCATGTCGACGGCGACTTCAGTGCGCGCCTGAGCCGGCTCAACGGGAAGAAGTTCGAGCAGTTCGACCTGACCTGCGAGGCCGATGCGTTCGCCGCGCGCGACGCGCTCAAGAGGGCGGCCGGTGGCCACCTCACGGTCAGCGAGGTCAGCTCGAAGGAACGCAAGCGCCGCCCGGCCGCGCCGTTCACCACCTCGACCCTGCAGCAGGAGGCCGCGCGCAAGCTCGGCTTCACCACCAGCCGCACGATGAAGGTGGCGCAGGGCCTGTACGAGGGCGTGGCGCTCGGCGACGAGGGCAATGTCGGCCTGATCACCTACATGCGTACCGACTCCACCATGCTCGGCGACGACGCCGTGGCCGAGCTGCGCCAGTTGATCGCGCGTGATTTCGGCGGCCACGCCCTGCCCGACGCGCCGCAGGTGTACAAGACCAAGTCGAAGAACGCGCAGGAAGCGCACGAGGCGATCCGCCCGACCTCGGCCATGCACACGCCCCGGTCGGTCGCCCCGTTCCTCAACGACGACCAGCGCAAGCTGTACGAGCTGATCTGGAAGCGCACCGTCGCCTGCCAGATGATCCACGCCACCCTCAACACCGTTTCGGTCGAGTTCGCGCTGAAGCACGTCGCTGGTGGGGATGCGGCGTTCCGTTCCAGCGGCACCACCGTGGTCGATCCGGGCTTCCTGGCGGTGTACGAGGAGGGTCGCGATCAAAAGACCGCCGAGGACGATGACGAAGGCCGCCGGCTGCCGCGGATGGTGGCGGGCGAGCAGGTGCCGTTGCACGAGATCGCCGCCGACCAGCATTTCACCGAGCCGCCGCCGCGCTACTCCGAAGCCAGCCTGGTCAAGGCGCTGGAAGAGCACGGCATCGGTCGCCCGTCCACCTATGCCAGCATCATCCAGGTGCTGCAGAACCGCGAATACGTCTTTCTCGACAGCCGCCGCTTCAAGCCCAGCGACGTCGGCCGTGCGGTCAGCAAGTTCCTCACCGCGCACTTCACCCGCTACGTCGATTACGACTTCACCGCGAAGATGGAAGACGAACTCGATGCGGTCAGCCGCGGCGAGGAGGCCTGGGTGCCGTTGATGGAACGCTTCTGGCTGCCGTTCAAGCAGCAGGTCGACGAGAAGACCGAGTCGGTCGACCGCAACGAGGCCACCGGCGCGCGCGAACTGGGCAACGATCCGAAGACCGGCAAGCCGGTCTCGGTGCGGCTGGGGCGGTTCGGGCCATACGTGGCGATCGGCACCAAGGAGGATGAAGAGAAGCCCACCTTCGCCAGCCTGCGCAGCGGCCAGAGCATGCATACCATCACCCTGGCCGATGCGCTGGAGCTGTTCAAGCTGCCGCGCCAGCTGGGCCAGGCGGAAAACGGCGATGACGTCAGCGTGGGTGTCGGCCGTTTCGGCCCGTTCGTGAAGCAGGGCAGCACCTATGCCTCGCTGAAGCCGGAGGACGATCCGTACACGATCGAACTGCCGCGGGCGCTGCAGATCGTGAGCGAGAAGCTGGAGATGCTGGCGAACCGGCTGATCCTCGATTTCGGCAACGGCGTGCAGGTGCTCAACGGTCGTTACGGCGCCTACATCACCGATGGCGAGAAGAATGCGCGCATACCCAAGGAGCAGGAGCCGAAGGAGCTGACCGAGGCGCAGTGCCTGGAGCTGCTGGCGGCGGCACCGGTGCGCAAGGGGCGCTTCGCCAAGAAGGCGGCAACCAAGAAGGCTGCGACCAAGAAGGCGGTGGCGAAGAAGGCGGCTCCCGCCAAGAAGGCCGCCACCAGCAAGCCCGCAGCGAAAAAGGCCGCGGCAAAGAAGGCCGCTGGCGGAAAGACGGCGACGAAGAAGGCGGCGCCGAAAAAAGCCGCCAGCCGCAAGAAGGCGGCATCGGTCGCCAGCGCCGGCAAGGCCGAGGGCTGAGTGCTGCGCTGCCTCAGCGGCGCCGAACTGGACGTCGCCGCCGCGCTGCTGCATGACGGTGGCGTACTCGCCTATCCGACCGAGGCGGTGTTCGGCCTGGGTTGCGACCCGCACGACCGGCAAGCGTTCGAGCGCGTGTTCGCGCTCAAGCAGCGGCCGCCGACGCAGGGGGTCTTGCTGATCGCCGCCGATTTCGGGCAGGTCGAGCGCTATGTCGATCTGGCCGCGGTGCCCGCGCGGGTCTTGCGCGAGGTGCGGGCCGGCTGGCCGGGTCCGAATACCTGGGTTCTCCCGCGCACCGGCGAGGTTCCTGCCTGGGTTGCCGGTGGGCACGCCGGCGTCGCCTTGCGGGTCACCGCGCATGCGCCCGCCGCCGCGCTGTGCCGGGCCTTTGGCGGCGCGCTGGTATCCACCAGCGCCAACCCGCACGGCAGGCCGCCGGCACGCGACTGGCAGACCGTGGCGGACTATTTCGGCGACGGTCTGGACGCGGCGATCGACGCGCCGCTGGGCGGCGCGGCAAGCCCCACCGCCATTCGCGACGCCTTGACCGGCGCTATCATCCGCGCTTGACCGGCGCGTGGTCGAACGGTTTTGAAGGGAGAGGGTGGTTTGGCGATCGTTTACGACACCTGTCAGCGGGACGAACCCCGCTGGCTGCCGTTGCTGCAAGCCGCGGACCCGGCGCGGGTGCTGGCCCGGCGCGACGGCCGCGCGATCAGCGCCGCCCAGTTCCTTGCCCAGGTGCGCGCGGTCGCCGCCGAGCTGCCCGCCGCGGCGGCCGCGGTGAACCTGTGCGAGGACCGCTACGCCTTCCTGGTGGCGTTCTGCGCGATCGTCTTGCGCGGCCAGGTCAACCTGCTGCCCTCCTCGCGGGCACCGCAGGCGGTGGACGAGGTGATGGCGGCGCATCCGGGCTGCTACGCCCTGGGCGAGTCGGCGCTCGATCCGGCGCCGCCGGGCTATCGCCAACTGCGTGCGCTGGGCCTCTCGCCGCCGCCCGATGACCAGGCGATCTGGCCGCAGATCCCGGCCGAGCAGGTGGTGGCGATCGGCTACACCTCCGGCTCCACCGGCACGCCGGCCGCGAACGTGAAGACCTGGGGCAGCTTTCATGCCAGCAACGCCGGCAACCTGGCGATGCTGGGCGCGAACGTGGGCAGCCGGCTGGAAATCGTCGCCACGGTGCCGCCGCAGCACATGTACGGGATGGAGATGTCGGTGCTGTTGCCGCTGCTGGGCGACCACAGCGTGCACACGGGCCGGCCGTTTTTCCCGGCCGACGTGGCCGCGGCACTCGCCGACGTGCCATCGCCGCGCGTGCTGGTCACCACCCCGGTGCACCTGCGCGCACTGGTCGAGTCCGGCGTCACCCTGCCGCCGGTCGCGGCGATGATCTCGGCCACCGCGTTGCTGCCGGTCGAGTTGGCACGCGATGCCGAGCGGCGGTTTGGCGCGCCGCTGATCGAGGTGTTCGGTTCGACCGAGACCTGCGTGTTCGCCAGCCGGCGCCCGCACCTGGAACAGGACTGGACCCTGTACGACGGCGCCCGCCTGCATCCGCAGCCGGACGGCACCTTGGTGGACGCGCCGCAACTGCAGGGGCCGGTGGCGCTGGCCGATATCGTCAGCCTGTCGGCTGGCGGCCGCCGCTTCCGCCTGCAGGGGCGCCACGCGGACCTGCTGGAGATCGCCGGCAAGCGCGCGTCGCTGAGCGACCTCACCCGGCGCCTGCTGGCGGTGCCCGGCGTGCATGACGGCGTGGTCTTCCAGCTCGACGACGGCGATGCGCTGGGGGTGCACCGCATCGCGGCGCTGGCGGTGGCGCCGGGCCTGGACGAGCACCGGATACTCGATGCCCTGCGCGGCGCCATCGACCCGCTGTTCCTGCCGCGCCCGCTGCATCTGGTCGCTGCGCTGCCGCGCAACGAGACCGGCAAGCTGCCACGCGCGGCGTTGCTCGAACTCCTGCACGGCCAGCCGCGGGCGCACTGAGCCACCCCCGGCAAACGCTACAATGTGCGTTTGCGCAACCCGCGCCCTGTTTGCCGGAGTTCGACATGAAGGTTCTCGTCATTGGTAGTGGCGGCCGTGAGCACGCGATGGCGTGGAAGCTGATGCAGTCGCCGCAGGTCGACGAAGTGATCGTGGCCCCCGGCAATGCGGGCACCGCGCTGGAGCCCGGCGTGCGCAATGCGGAGGTGGCCGTCAACGACGTCGAGGGCCTGCTCGGCCTGGCCCGGCGCGAGCAGATCGGCCTGACCGTGGTCGGGCCCGAAGTGCCGCTGGTGGCCGGCGTGGTCGACCGGTTCAACGCGGCGGGGCTGCGCATTTTCGGCCCGCGCGCGATCGCGGCGCAGCTGGAGGGCTCCAAGGCGTTCGCCAAGGACTTCCTGCAGCGCCACAACATCCCCACCTCCCACTACGCCGTGTTCACCGATTTGAACGCCGCGCTCGCCCACGTCCGTGAGCGTGGTGCGCCGATCGTGATCAAGGCCGATGGCCTGGCCGCCGGCAAGGGCGTGGTGGTGGCGCTGACCCTCGCCGACGCCGAACTGGCCCTGCACGACATGCTTGGCGCGCACAGCTTCGGCGATGCCTCCGCGCGGGTGGTGATCGAGGAATTCCTCGAGGGCGAGGAGGCCAGCTACATCGTGATGAGCGATGGCCGCCACGCCTTGCCGATGGCCAGCAGCCAGGACCACAAGCGGCGCGACGAGGGCGACCTCGGCCCCAACACCGGTGGCATGGGCGCGTATTCGCCGGCACCGGTGGTCACCCCCGAGGTCGAGCAGCGCATCCTGCGCGAGGTGATCGAGCCCACCCTGCGCGGCATGGCCGCCGAGGGCGTTCCCTTCATCGGCTTCCTCTACGCGGGGTTGATGATCGACCGCAGCGGTGCGCCGAAGGTGATCGAATTCAACGTGAGGTTCGGCGACCCGGAGACGCAGCCGATCCTGCTGCGCCTGAAATCCGACCTGGTCGAGCTGGTCGATGCCGCGCTGGACGGCCGGCTGGAGCAGGTGCAGGCGAGCTGGGACCCGCGTCCGGCCATCGGCGTGGTGATGGCCGCTGGCGGCTATCCGGGGAAGGTCCGCAGTGGCGACGTGATCGAGGGTCTTGCCGAGCTGGCGGCGGATGCCCCGGCCGACGTGAAGGTGTTCCACGCGGGCACCAAGCTGGACGGGCAGGGCCGTGCAGTGACCGCCGGCGGACGCGTGCTGACGGTGTGCGCGCTGGGCGAGGACATCGCGGCGGCGCGCGAGCAGGCGTACGCGGCGGTGGCGCGGATCCGCTACGAGGGGGCATTCTGTCGCCGCGACATCGCCCACCGCGCGTTGCATCGCCGCTGACCGCCCGTCGCGACGGCGCCTCGCGCGATCGCAAGAGCGTACGCCGGCGCATGGTATGCCATTGGCTGGATTGACTTTTCCGCGTCCCGACTTTTGGGCTATGCTTGAAGCTTCCCCCGCGTAGCGTCCTGGCGCCCAGACGTCCGAACAACCACGCGCCCGTATTAACGTTGATGAGGTTTTCCCATGCGCAAGACGGTTTTGTCGCTGATGTCGGTTGCGACGCTGGTTCTGGCTGGTTGCAGCTCTTCCAATTCGCCGCAGCAGCCCGGTCAGGATGGGGCGGCCTCATCCAGCTCCGCGACGGGTGCCAATCCGGTGGTCAGCCAGGTCAGCGGCACCATTTCACTGCGTGCAGGCTCGCCCTTGCCGTCGGCGACGGCGACCCTGGTGCTGAACCTGGTCGACGTGTCGGCCACCGCGGCCGGCTCGCCGCCGCTGGCCAGCTCGACGTCGCCGGGTGGCACCTTCCCGCAGCCGTTCAAGCTCACCTTCGACCCGAGCAAGGTGAAGCCGAACGACCTGTACAAGATCCAGGCGGTGATGACCGATGGCGCGCGCCGCTACGTCATGCCGATCCAGGCGCCGGTGCTGGCCCAGGGCAGCAAGAACGACGGCGTGGCGATCGAGCTGGTGGCGGAACAGACGCCGGCTGAAAAGATCCTCGCCGCGTTCGACGCCGAGCGCAAGCAGCTTGGCGGCATGAAGGTCAGCAGCGGCACCAAGCTGGAGAAGGATGCCTCGCGCGGCTGGCAGCTGTTCCGCCAGGCGGGCCAGGTCCAGTTCATTCGCGAGCTGGTCGATTACGGCGACAAGGGCTTCACCAGCACCGATTACGCCTACAAGGACGGCCATCCGTGGGCGGCGGTGCAGCAGACCAAGTCCAGCCGCGATGCCAAGCCGAGCGCGATCGACCGCGCCGGCTGGGCCGAGGACGGCAGCCTGGTGCTGAAAGAGCACCAGGTGGGCACCGACGTGCAGCCGCTGGACGACGATGCGGCCGGCAAGCTCAAGCGGCAGGCGATGGATATCCTGAGCCTGGCCACCGGCGGCAAGAACAAGTAGGCCGCCGCCGCGATCGCCGACAACGAAAAGGCCGCCCGGATCGACCGGGCGGCCTTTTTGCTTGCGGGTGCCGACGCCCTGGATCGCTCGCGGGCGTCGGCGCCGGTCGTCAGAGCAGGATCTTGAAGCCCATGTTGATGTTGTTGTAACGCTGGCTGCTGTCGCTGAAGCGGCCGGTATAACCCACCCAGCTCGATACCGTCGGGGTGAGCTGGGTGGTCAGGCCGATGCTGGCCGCGCCCCAGGTCCGGTCCGGCACGTAGCCGGTGAGGGTGAACGAGCCGGACATGCTGGTCAGGCCCGCCGTCACTTCGCTGGGATCGGCCTTGCTGTCGTGGTTCCACGACACTTCGGCGTACGGCTTCAGGGTGGCGTTGGCGATCTGGAACTGCCCCTGCATGCGCCAGCCGAGCGTGCTGATCAGCGCCTTGCGGTTCTGGTTGGCGAACCACATGGCGGTGCTGTCGTTGCCGCTCTCCTGAAAGCTGCTGACGCCGATGTCGTGCCACTCGACATTGGCGTAGGGGCCGTACTGCAGTGTCTTCTCGCCAAACCACCAGCCGCCGGTGACACCGAGGCCACCGTGCGCGCCGCCGGTATTGCCGCTTTCGGTGCGCTTCATCGGGCCGATCCGGATGATCCGGTCGACATTGGTGAAGTGGGCATGGCCGGCTTCGCCGTAGGCACCCAGGTAGGCGCCGCCGGCATGGTAGGTGATGTAGGCCAGCGCGGAGATGTCCTGCATCGTGTAGCCGCCGGTGCCGCCCACTACGCCGGTATTGCTGTGGCCCACGCCCAGCGCGGCACCGATGGAGACGTTGGCGTCGTAGCGCAGGTCGCCGCCGACGGTGAGGTTGAAGTTGTTGCTGTTGGCCTTCGGTGACGTCGAGGAGAGGTCGAAGCTCTGCTGGCTGTAGTTGACATGGGCAAACATGCGCGTGCCGCTGCCCGAGCCGTCGTTGAGCATTTCGCCGCGGACGGTCTGCGTCTGCGTGGTGATCGCGGTCAGCGGCGCCTGGCTGAGCAGGGAGGTCTGTCCCGGCGCGGCGATTTCCGAGAGCACGGCCTGCGCAAGCAGCCGGTCGGCACCCTGGGTGGGGTGGACGCCGTCGGCGAACAGGTAGGTCTGGTCGGTGCCGGCGGCGTAGCTATAGGGCAGGCCGGAACCGGCCGGACCGCAAAGCAGCGACGAGGCCGTCGCGCCGCAGGCGGGCGTGGTCACGTTGGTGAAGCCGTACGCGGCGGGATTGGCGATCACCTCGTTGACCAGCGCGAAGCTGTTGACCGGGATGATGTTCATGCCCTTGGCGCTGAGCTGGTTGAGGCCGATGTTCAACTCGCCGTTGTAGAGCGCCGACAGCTGGGTGGCACCGGCCGACGCCGCGGCGCCACCGGCCATGCCGCTGGGGGTCTTGCCGATGTCGGGCAGGTTGTAGACCACCGCATAGCGCGCGCCTGCCGCTTGCAGCGAGCCGATCAGGCCCAGCTCGGTCTGCGCCGCGGCGAGGGTTCCGGCGGCGAGCACGTTGGGGTTGGTCGAGGTGGCGGTCAGGTAGAAGATGTCATTGGCGCCGCCCCATACCTGGTAGAGCGCGTGCGAATCGGCGACGCCGCCGTTGGCGGCCAGGTACATCTGCAGCTGCTGCGGCAGGGTCGGGATCGGGCCGGCCGCGGAGTTGTTCACCAGGCCGGCGCCGCCAAAGGCGTAGTCGGTGCCGCCCAGCAGCGAGGCGGTAACCGGCAGGCCCAGCCCGTTGGCGACCATCTCCGGCGCGGTGAGGCCCGGGTTGGTGGTGAACCGGTCCGGTGGCTGGATCGCAGGATAAAGCGCCAGCGAGAGGTTGCCGGCGTCGCTGAGACTGTCGCCGATGATGACCACCTTGCTGAACTGGGTGGCACCGGCGGCGGTGCTGAGCAACAGCGTGGCGGCGATGGCGCCAGCGAGAATACGTGAGCGTTGCATGTGTGAATGACTCCGAAGATGGGTAGGTCTGGCGGTCACCGCGCTACGGTAATCTACTCCATACGTTTGCGCATGCTGCGCTGCACAGCGACCCGCGGCGCGGCCGTCCACGGCTCTGCCTAGCGCTTCCTGGCCCGCAGCAGGGCCTCGGCGAAGGCGTTGTTGGCTGGGGCCGCGGCCGGCTTGGGTGCCGCGGCCGGTGGCCGTGAACCCGCGCCCCGCCGCGGCTCGCCGCCGTCCGCGGTGGCTCGCGGGCGGGCTTGCCCGGGCTCGTCGTCGAGCCGCATCGACAGCCCGATCCGTTGCCGCGGCAGGTCGACCTCCATCACCTTGACCTTGACGATGTCGCCGGCCTTGACCGCGTCGCGCGGGTCCTTGACGAAGCCGTGCGACAGGGCCGAGACGTGGACCAGGCCGTCCTGGTGCACGCCGATGTCGACGAAGGCGCCGAACGCGGCGACGTTGGTGACCCGCCCCTCCAGGATCATGCCGGGCCTGAGGTCCTTCACGTCCTCGACGCCCTCGGCGAAGCTCGGCGCGACGAACTCCGGGCGCGGATCGCGGCCGGGCTTCTCCAGCTCCTTCAGGATGTCGCGCACGGTGGGCAGGCCGAACTTCGCGTCGGTGAACTGCTCGGGCTTGAGGCCGCGCAGAAAGCCGGCGTCGCCGATGATGTTGCGCATCGGGCGGCCGCACTGCGCGATGATCCGCTCGACCACCGGGTATGCCTCCGGATGCACCGCGCTGGCGTCCAGCGGGTTGTCGCCGTTGGCCACGCGCAGAAAGCCGGCGCACTGTTCGAAGGCCTTGTCGCCGAGTCGCGCCACCTTCAGCAGCGCCTTGCGGTTGGCGAACGGACCGTTGGCGTCGCGATGCTTCACCACGTTCTCGGCGACGCTGGCGCTCAGCCCGGCGACGCGCGCGAGCAGCGCGGCCGATGCGGTATTCACGTCCACGCCGACGGCATTGACGCAGTCCTCCACGCGGGCGTCGAGCGCCCGCGCCAGCTTGATCTGGTTCACGTCGTGCTGGTACTGCCCCACGCCGATGGCCTTGGGTTCGATCTTCACCAGCTCGGCCAGCGGGTCCTGCAAGCGGCGGGCGATCGAGACCGCGCCGCGCAGGCTGACGTCGAGCTCGGGGAATTCCCTGGCCGCCGCCTCGGAGGCCGAATAGACCGAGGCGCCGGCCTCGCTCACGACGATCTTCGACAGCTTCGCGTCGCCCAGTTTCCTGATCAGTTCGGCGGCGAGCTTGTCGGTCTCGCGCGAGGCGGTGCCGTTGCCGATCGCGATCAGGTTGACGCCATGCCGCTTGCACAGCTGCGCCAGCGCCACCAGCGACTCGCTCCACTGCATCCGCGGCTGCAGCGGGTAGATGGTGTCGGTGGCCAGCAACTTGCCGGTGGCGTCGACCACCGCCACCTTGCAGCCGGTGCGGATGCCGGGGTCCAGCCCCATCACCGTCCTGGCGCCGGCCGGTGCGGCCAGCATCAGGTCCTTCAGGTTGTCGCCGAAGATGCGGATCGCCTCGTCCTCGGCGCCCTCGCGCACGCGGCCGAACAGGTCCAGGGTCAGGTGCAGGTGCAATTTCACCCGCCAGGTCAGGCGCACGGTCTCGCGCAGCCAGGCGTCGGCGGCGCGGCCGCGGTCATGGATGTTGGCGCGGGCGGCGACCCGGCCCTCGCCTTCGGCATGGCCCTGCTCGCTGTCGGCGGCCGGTGCCAGCTCGAGCTCGATCACGCCCTCGTTGCGCGCGCGCATCAGGGCCAGCAGGCGGTGCGAGGGAATCTTGCCGATCGGCTCGGCGTGGTCGAAATAGTCGCGGAACTTCGCCCCCGCCGCCTCCTTGCCCTCGACCACTTTGGCGCGGATCTGCCCCTGCCCCCACAGCCAGTCGCGCAGCTCGCCGACCAGGTGTGCGTCCTCGGCGATGGACTCCATCAGGATCGCGCGGGCGCCGTCCAGCGCGGCACGCACGTCGGCGACGCCCTTGCCGGCGTCGATGAAGGCCTCGGCGAACGCTTCCGGCGTGTGCGTGGGGTCTTCGCGCAGGCCCGTCGCCAGCGGTTCGAGCCCGGCCTCGCGGGCGATCTGCGCCTTGGTGCGACGCTTGGGCTTGAACGGCAGGTACAAATCCTCCAGCCGCGCCTTGGTGTCGGCGGCCAGCAGGTCGTACTTCAGGGCGTCGCTGAGCTTGCCCTGTTCCTCGATGCTGGCGAGGATGGCGGCGCGGCGCTCCTCCAGCTCGCGCAGGTAGCGCAGGCGTTCCTCCAGCAGGCGCAACTGGGTGTCGTCGAGGCCGCCGGTGATTTCCTTGCGGTAACGGGCGATGAAGGGCACGGTGGCGCCGCCATCGATCAGATCCACGGCGGCACGGACCTGTTCGGTGCGCGCCGCGATGTCGTGGGCAATGCGTTGTTCAATGCTGAGCATGGATGGATCACGGTTCCTTGGGGCAGGCCGATCGCCTGCTGGAACCGCCGATCATATCAAGGCCGCTGCGCGCCGCCGCCGTCGAAGGCGGCGCGCAGGCGCGAGACCTGCCAGCAGGCGGTCGTCAGGCCGTGAACGAACCGCCGCTGCTGCCGCTGTCGGTACGCGTCGCGTCCTGGTTGAATTCGCTGGCGCGCCCGTTCAGCACCAGGGTGCCGGCGATCATGTCGTGCAGGCCCTGCTTGCGCCGCGTCCAGGCCACCATCAGGAAGCCGATGCACAGGATCAGGTAGCTGAGCATCTTGGCGGGGTAGCGGCCCAGCGCGCGGGCGACGCTGATCCGCTTCCCGCGCAGGTCGGTGACCCGGATGCCCAGCGCCAGCTTGCCGATGGTGGCCTGCCATGCCGAGCTTTCGCACAGGGCGAAATAAAGCCAGGTCATCACGGTGGTGATCGCGATCGCCGGTCCCATGCTCGAGTAGAAGTGCCCATAGGCGGCAAACATGGCGTGCGGGTCGCCGGGGGCGGCGAGCATGGCCTGCTTCATGGCGGCTTCGGCGGCGTCGCCGCCCATCGATTTCATGATGAGCAGGTTCGGGATGTACAGGACGATCATGTCCAGGATGTAGGCGGCCACGCGCTTCCAGAACCCGGCGTAGTCCTCCAGCGCGGCGGTGGCGGTCTGCGGCAACGGCTGCAGCGGCACGCTTGCGGTGCGGTACGCGGCGGTGGCGGCGGCCGCGTTGACGCTGGGCTGGTCCGCCGGAAACAGCACCGACAACGGTTGCCAGTCGGCGAGGCCTTCATGCCAGGCAAGGTCCTGCGGGCTCACCTGGCCGCTGCGCAGCCATTGCCGCACGTCGTCCTCCTTGTATGGGCCATGCCGTTCGCCGTCGCGGCCGATCCAGATTTCCATCACGCACTCCCCTTGCTGTGAAAAACCGATGATGCCACGACTGTGCCGGCGGTGGCCGGCCCCGTACTCGGATCAGGCGGCGTCGCGGCGCTTGAGGTGGACCAGCAGCAGCGAGATCGCGGCCGGCGTCACCCCGCTGATGCGCGCGGCCTGGCCGAGCGTGGCCGGTTGCGCGCGCTTGAGTTTCAGCAGCACCTCGGCGGACAGCCCGCGCACCTTGTCGTAGTCGAAGCCGGCGGGAATCGCGGTGTGCTCGTTCCGCCGCTGCCTGGCGATTTCGGCGCGCTGGCGCTCCAGGTATCCGGCGTACTTGACCTGCACCTCGACCTGCGCGGCCACGTCATCGCGGGCCACGGCGGGACCGATCCCGGCGACGCCGGTGAGCCGCGCATAGTCGAGCTCGGGGCGACGCAGCAGGTCCTCGCCATTGCACTCGCGACTGAGGCTGATGCCGAGCTCGCGCTCGAGGCTGGCGCCGAGCGCATTGCTGGGCGAAGCCCACACCTCGCGCAGGCGCTGCACCTCCCGTTCGACCGCCTCGCGCTTGCCGCGCAAGGCGTCGAAACGGGCCTGCGGCACCACGCCGAGGGTGTGCCCGGTTTCGCTCAGCCGCAGGTCGGCGTTGTCCTCGCGCAGGTGCAGCCGGTACTCGGCGCGCGAGGTGAACATCCGGTACGGCTCGATCGTGCCGTTGCTGGTCAGGTCGTCGATCAGCACGCCGAGGTAGGCTTCGTCGCGGCGCGGGTACCAGGGCGCCTTGCCCTGCACGGCGAGCGCGGCATTCAGTCCCGCGATCAGCCCCTGCGCGGCGGCCTCCTCGTAGCCGGTGGTGCCGTTGATCTGGCCGGCGAAGTACAGGCCGGGGATCGCCTTGGTCTCCAGCCACGGCTGCAGGCCGCGCGGGTCGAAGTAGTCGTATTCGATGGCGTAGCCGGGGCGGGTGATGTGGGCGTGCGCGAAGCCCTTGATCGAGTGCACCAGCGCCAGCTGCACGTCGTACGGCAGCGAGGTGGAGATGCCGTTGGGGTAGATCTCGAAGGTGTCCAGCCCTTCCGGCTCGATGAAGATCTGGTGCGAGGACTTCTCCGCGAAGCGCACCACCTTGTCCTCGATCGAGGGGCAGTAGCGCGGGCCGACGCCCTCGATCTGGCCGGTGTAGAGCGGCGAGCGATCCAGCGCGCCGCGGATCAGCTCATGCGTGCGTTCGCAGGTGTGGGTGATCCAGCAGCTGACCTGGCGCGGATGTTCGTCGCGCGAGCCCAGGTAGGAAAACGTCGGTGCGGGGTTGTCGCCGGGCTGCTCTTCCAGTTCGCTGAAATCGATGCTGCGCCGGTCGATGCGTGGCGGCGTGCCGGTCTTCAGGCGGTCGCCGGCCAGCGGCAGTTCGCGCAGCTTCGAGGCCAGCGCGGTGGCCGGCGGGTCGCCTGCGCGCCCGCCCGCATATTGCGCCTGGCCGATGTGGATCTTGCCGGCCAGGAACGTGCCGGCGGTGAGCACCACCGCGCGCGCGGAAAAGCGCAGTCCCATCTGGGTGACCACGCCGCTGACACGGCCGTGCTCGATGGTCAGGTCGTCGACGGCCTGCTGGAACAGCTGCAGCCTGGGTTCGCTCTCCACCGTGCGCCGGATCGCCGCCTTGTACAGCCCGCGATCGGCCTGGCAGCGGGTGGCGCGCACGGCCGGGCCCTTGGAGGCGTTCAGCGTGCGCCACTGGATGCCGGCAAGGTCGGCGGCATGGGCCATGGCGCCGCCGAGCGCGTCGATCTCCTTGACCAGGTGACCCTTGCCGATGCCGCCGATCGCCGGGTTGCAGCTCATCTGGCCGATCGTCTCGATGTTGTGGCTGAGCAACAAGGTGCGCGCGCCGGCGCGTGCCGCGGCAAGCGCGGCCTCGGTGCCGGCATGGCCGCCGCCGATCACGATGACGTCGTAGTGGGTCGGGTGGTACATGAGTGCCCTGACGGTGCAAAAAGTGACAAAACGGGTCGACATGGTACCGCCAGCGTGATCGGCGGGACCGGCGGCCAACCGCTGGCATGTTCCATGCTTCCGCCTCCCCAGCACTTTCACGGGCAGACGCTGCGCGACCACGCGCGCCGAGATCGAACGGACAGGGGTTCGATCGCGTACCGGGGAAGGAAGCGAGACGGCACCCCTCGGGGTGCCGTCGCCTTTTGTGCCGCCACCAACCCGCGCAACCCGGATACGGCAAGGCCCCGCGGCCTGGTAGGCGGCGGGGCCTTGGCTTGTCAGATCTGGCGCCCGGCGGTCTCAGGAACAGGGGGAATCCAGGATGACCGTATTGCCGGGCGCCAGAAACCGGGAATGTCTTGGTGTCGGGCGGTGCGCTGCTGCGCCTGATTCGTGGCCCGATCTTCGCCGCATCGGCGTGAACAAGGGGTGACTGAAACGGGGATTTGTGCCGGGTCGCGGCAACAGCTGACGCACGGCGTCAGGTCCGGCGCCTTGGCCGCAAGCGACCATGCTCCCGCCCGCCTCATGGCATGGCCATTGCATTGCTTGTTCCATCACCAACGCAAGGGAGACAGTCATGGACATGAGCCTCGATTTCCAGCCGGTATATCCGCGCCATGACCTGATGGTAGAGATTGGCGAAGTCGAGATGGCGCTGGACGACCTGAGCGACATCTTCGACGCGTCGGCCGAGCCGGACCTGCAGGCGCGCATGGAAAGCCTGCTCGAAGCGCTCGACCATCTGGCCGTGTGAACGAAACGCGCCGCCGTTGCGCGTGGTCGCCTGCCCACGCACAACGAAACGGCAGTGACAGCATCGGCAGCGGATGTGTGCCGATCAGTGATTGAGCACGTTGCCGATGATTTCGGCCAAATTGCGGGACAGTCCCCGCTGCTGAGCCAGCTCGGTGATCGCCAGCCGCGCCGCCTCGCGCCGCACCGGCTCCAGCCGCTGCCAGCCGTTCAGCGCCGTCGCCAGGCGGGCGGCGACCTGAGGATTCAACCCATCGAGCGTCGCCAGCCGCTGCACCAGCAGCCGGTAGCCTTCGCCATCGAGGCGATGGAAGCCGCTGGGATTGCCGCGCGCGAACGCGCCGAGCAATGACTGCACCCGGTTCGGGTTCTTCAGCGTGAACGCGTCATCGCGCTCCAGCCGCCGCACGCGTTCCAGCGCGGTGGCGCCGGGCGCCTGCGCCTGCACCGCAAACCACTTGTCCAGCGCCAGGGCGTTGTCCGCGTAGCGCTGGCGATAATCGGCCAGCGCGGCTTCGGCGGCGCGGCTGTCCAGTTGCAGAAGCACCCCCAGCGCGGCGAGGCGGTCGGTCATGGCGGGCGCCTGCCGGTACTGCTCCCCGGCCAGCCTGGCCGCCGTTGCCGGATCGGACAGGCCCAGCAGTTCGAGCACGCGGCGCTTGAGCCGGCGCCGCGCCTGGCTGGCCGCATCGAGCGCGCTGGTGGTATGCGCGGCCAGCGAATGATGGCGCTGGGTCAGCGCGGTGCTGCCCAGGCGCGCGGCCAGGCGTTGCTGCAAGGCCTGCCGCAGCTCGTGGATGCGTTGCGGGTCGATCGCGCTTTCGCGCTCGGCCAGCTCGATCTCGCCCGGCGGCGTCAGCAGGTCGGCGAGCAGGGCATCGTCGATGCGCTCGCTGTGGAACAACGCCGCCAGCGCCTCCAGCCAAGCCTCCAGCGCCTTCAGCGAGCGGCCGTCGCGCAGGTCCTCATAAGCGCGCGCGGCGAGCTGCTGGCCGGCCTCCCAGCGGTTGAACCCGTCGATATCGTGGCGCAGCAGCAAGGCCAGTTCGGCCGGCGTGTAGTCGCATTCCAGGATGACGGGCGCGGAGAACCCGCGCAGCAGGGACGGAACCGGGGCACTGGCGACGTCGCTGAACACCAGCTGCTGCTCGGCCTGGCTCAGCACCACCACCATTTCCGTCGCGGCCTCGCCCTGCTCGCCGCGCAGGCGCAACGGCAACATCGCGCCGGCATGGGAAAAAAGCGCCAGCTTGACCGGGATCGGCAGCGGCGGGCGCGCCTGCCTGCCGGCCACCGCCGGCGCGTGCTGGCCCAGCGTCAGCGTGTATTCGCCACGCGCCGCGTCGTAGTGGCCGCGCGCCTGCAGCCGCGGCGTGCCGGCATGGCCGTACCAGGCCAGGTACGGCATCAGGTCGGTGCCGTTGGCCTCGCCCAGGGCGTCGAGGAAATCCTCCAGCGTGGCGGCGCGGCCGTCGTTGTGCTGGAAGTAGCGGTCCATGCCGCGGCGGAAGCCGTCCGCACCGAGGCGGCCGGCGAGCATGCGCACCAGCTCGGCGCCCTTCTCGTACACCGTGGCGGTATAGAAGTTGTTGATCTCGCTGTACTGCGCCGGGCGTACCGGATGCGCCAGCGGGCCGGCGTCCTCGGGAAACTGGGCGCGGCGCAGCAGCGACACGTCCTCGATGCGCTTCAGCGGCGCGGAGTTCATGTCGGCCGAGAAACTCTGCTCGCGGAACACGGTCAGGCCTTCCTTCAGCGACAACTGGAACCAGTCGCGGCAGGTCACCCGATTGCCGCTCCAGTTGTGGAAGTACTCGTGCGCGACCACCGCCTCGACGTGACGGTACTCGTCGTCGGTGCTGGAGTCCGGATCGGCCAGCAGGTACTTCGCGTTGAAGATGTTCAGCCCCTTGTTCTCCATCGCGCCCATGTTGAAGTCATGGGTGGCGACGACGTGGAACACGTCGAGGTCGTAGTTGCGGCCGTAGCTGCGCTCGTCCCAGCGCATCGCGCGCTCGAGCGCGTCCATCGCGTAGTGGCAGCGGTCGATCACATCCGCTTCCGCCCAGATCCGCAGTTGCACCGGGCGCCCTGCGGCGGTGACGTAGTCGCGCTCGATCCCTTGCAGCCGGCCCGCGACCAGGGCGAACAGGTAGCTCGGCTTCGGGTGCGGATCGACGAAGCTGGCCCAGTGGCGGCCGCCTTCCAGCTCACCGCTGCCGTCGGGGTTGCCGCCGGCCAGCAGCACCGGAAAGCGCGCGCGGTCGGCACGCAGGGTGACCCGGTAGCGCGACTGCACGTCGGGCCGGTCGGGGAAGAACGTGATGTGGCGGAAGCCCTCGGCCTCGCACTGGGTCAGCAGGAAGCCGGCCTCGTGGCTGCCGGACAGGTACAGCCCCTCCAGTGCGGTATTGGCCGCCGGCCGCAGCCGCACGCGGGTTTCCAGCACGCTGCCGTCGCCTGCGCCGTCCACTTCGAGCACGCCGTTTCCATAGCGGTAGGCCGATGCCGGCAACACCTCGCCATCGAGCGAGATCGACAGCAGCTGCAGGTTCTCGCCGTCCAGCCGCAGTGGTTCGTTCTGGTTGGGGGCGCGCCGCAGCAACAGTCGCGCGCACAGTTCGCTGGTGTCGATGCCGAGGTCGAAATCCAGTTCGACGGTGTCGACCGACCATGCCGGCGGGCGGTAGTCGGCGAGACGGATGAGCGTGGAAACTGGCGGGGAGGCTGTGTTCATGTCGCCGGCGTGGCATCGGAAACGGATCAGGCTAACATGGTCCGCTTTAACGGCAGGAGAACCCCGTGGCGGCACAGCAGACGACGCGCTACGTCGCCGAAACGGCGCAACTGGGCGACCAGCCGGTGGTGGTGCTGCGCGACCGCCAGGACGGACGGCGCCTGCGCGTCGCCCGCCACGGCGCCGCCCTGCTCGGGTTCGAGTGGCCTCACCGCGGCGCGCTGCAGGACCTCGCCGACGGTTACCGCGACGGTGCCGAAGTCCTGGCACGGCCCGGTTCGCGTTTCGCGATCATGGCGCCGTTTGCCGGCCGCGTGGCCGATGCACGGTACCGTTTTGACGGCCGGCTGGAGGATCTGCAGCCTGGCGCGCGCGGCACCGAACGCGCCGCGCGGCACGGTTTCGTGCGTGGCGTGGCGTTCGCGCTCGATGCGCTGGTCGCCGATCAGGAGCACGCGCAGGCAGTGTTGAGCACGCAGGCGATTCGGCCGCAGCCGGGTTATCCGCATGCGATCGACCTGGCGCTGGTGTTCACGCTCGATGGCGGCGGGCTGACGCTCGAGGCGCGCATGCGCAATGTCGGCGAGCACGCGGCGCCGTGCTTCTTCGGCTGGCACCCGTATTTCCGCCTCGCCGACGACACCGTCGTCGATGGCTGGCAGTTGCAGATTCCCGCGCAAACCCTGATCCGCACCGGCGCCGACCTGATCGCGCTGCCCGGTGCGGCCGCCTACGTGCCGCTGGACGATGCCCCGGCGCTGGATTTCCGCCAGCCGCGGCCGATCGGCGACAGCATCATCGACCAGGGCTATACCGACTTGGCGGCCGAGCCGGATGGCCGCATCCGCACGCGCCTGCGCGACCCGGGCAGCGGGCTCGGCATCGCGGTCTGGCAGGAGCGCGGGGTGATGCATGCGTTCACCGGCGACACCATCGGCCGTGATCCGCGCCGCTCGATGGCGCTGGAGCCGATGGAATGCATGGCCGACGCCTTCAACCGGCCCGAATGCGCCGCGGCGATCCGGCTCGAACCGGGCCAGGAGCGTCGTTTCCGCTGCGGCGTCGAGGTCGAAACCGCATGAGCGAGGCAACCGACGCCTTGCCCGACATCGGGCAGATTCGGGCCGCGGCCATCCGCATCGCGCCGCATGCGCGGGTGACGCCGGTGCTGCGCAGCCCGGAGCTGGATACGCTCGCCGGGGCCGAGCTGCATTTCAAGTGCGAGCAGCTGCAGCGTGGCGGCGCGTTCAAGTTTCGCGGTGCCTGCAATGCGGTGTGGTCGCTCGCCGAGGCGCAGGCGGCGCAGGGCGTGGTCACGCATTCCTCGGGCAATCACGGCACCGCGCTGGCGCTGGCCGCGGCCACCCGCGGCATCGCCGCGCACGTCGTGGTGCCGGACGGTGCGGTGCGGGCGAAGGTCGAGGCGATCGAACGC
>JAGWIC010000025.1 GCA_028866435.1 Lysobacteraceae bacterium
ACGACCAGGGGCCGCTGTTCGACAGCGCGCCCGAACCGACCGCCACGCAGCCGGTGACGCTGACCTTCCGCACCTTCAAGGGCGACATCACCAGCGCCAACATCAAGTACTACGACAGCGGCGACGGCCAGTTCCACTGGGTACCGATGCATTGGGTGAGTAACGACGCCACCGGCACGTTCGACCTGTGGCAGGGCACGATTCCGGCCAGCGGCTCGGAAAAGTACTACCGCTTCCAGATCAACGACGGCAGCAAGACCGTCTGGTACAACGCGCAAGGCATCTCGGACAGCGAGCAGCCGTTCGGCGACTTCTTCGTCATCCCCGGTTTCAAGACCCCGGACTGGATGAAGAACGGCGTGATGTACCAGATATTTCCGGACCGCTTCTACAACGGCAACCCGCGCAACGACGTGCAGACCGGGCAGTACTGCTACAAGGGCCACTGCACCGAGAAACACGCCTGGGGCAGCAGCGTGTTCGCGGGACCGGGCGGCGACAACAACCTGGTGTTCTTCGGCGGCGACCTGGCCGGCATCGACCAGAAGCTCGGCTACATCAAGGACACGGTCGGCGCCGACATCCTGTATCTCAACCCGATCTTCCTGGCACCGAGCGTGCACAAGTACGACGTCGCCGACTACTACCGCGTCGATCCGGCCTTCGGCAGCAACCGCAGCCTGCACCGGCTGATCCACGATGTGCACGGACACGGGCACGGCCAGCGCGGCTACATCGTGCTCGACGGCGTGTTCAACCACACCGGCGATGCCAGCAAGTGGTTCGACAAGTACAACTGGTGGCGCAGCGAAGGCGCCTACGAGTCGCAGCAGAGCCCGTGGTTCGGCTTCTACACCTTCCAGCAATGGCCGCAGGTCTATTCCAGCTTCCTCGGCTTCGACACCTTGCCCAAGCTCGACTACGGCGCCAGCGGGTCGGCGGTCCGCCGGGCCATCTACGACGGCCCCAGTTCGGTGGTGCAGACCTACCTCGGACCGTCCTGGCGCATCGACGGCTGGCGCCTGGACGCCGCGCAATACATCGACGCCGGCGGCAACGGCGGCAGCGACGACACCAATCACCAGATCATGCGCGAGCTGCGCAGCGCGGTGAAGTCGGTCAACCCGAACGCCGAAATCCTCGGCGAATACTGGGGCGTGGCCGGTCCCTGGGTCGACAACGGCGACCAGTGGGACGGCGCGATGAACTACAACGGCTTCACCGACCCGGTCTCGCGCTGGATCACCGGACGGGACGAGGGCAACAACCCCAACAGCATCGACACCACCACCTTCGATGCCTGGCTGCACGGCACCCGCGCCGACCTCCCCGGCGACGTACAGCAGACGATGACCAACTTCCTGTCCAGCCACGACATCCCGCGCTTCGCGACCCGCGCCGGCGGCGACATCTGGAAGACCTACCTGGCGCTGATCTTCCAGATGACCTACGTCGGCACGCCCACGATCTACTACGGCGACGAGTACGGCATGCAGGGCGGCGCCGATCCGGACAACCGCCGCACCTTCGACTGGAACACCGGCAGCAGCACCAACAGCGCGGTGGCCCTCACCGGCAAGCTCACCGCGATCCGCCGCGCCTACCCGGCGCTGCGCACCGGCTCGTTCATCACCCTGGTCACCGACAACAGCAACCAGATCTATGCCTACGGCCGCTTCGATGCCAGCAACCGCATCGCAGTGGCGCTGAACAACGACAGCACCAGCCACACGGTGACGCTGCCGGTGTGGCAGCTGAGCATGACCAACGGCAGCACGGTCACCGACCTGTTGTCGGGCCAGCAATACAGCGTGCAGGACGGCCAGGTCACGGTCACCGTCAACGGCCACTACGGCGCGATCCTGGCGCAATAGCCGGGTCGGCCCTGGCGCCGGTCCCTGCGCATAGCAGGGGCCAGCGACCCGCGCCACGCCGGGTTTGACGCCGGCGTGGCGCCGCCCGCATCCTGCTCTCCGTTGCCGTATGGAAGCACGGGCCGCGGGGATAGGGCGCGAACCATCGACTGCCCGCGCGACGTGGCGTCGGCGATCCCTTTCCACCCGATTCCGCCGCGTTCACCTCCATCGGAGCCGCATCATGCAACCAGCACTGCGCAAGATCGGACTGCTCGCCGCCTGGCTGGCGCTGACCGCGTGCAGCGGGGTCGTCGTGCCTGCGGCACGGACCGCCATCCGGGGTCCGGCCAGCCGCAGCGGCATCCTGCACGGTGCGCCGTACCGCATCGACATCCCGGCCGGCTGGAATGGCCAGCTGGTGATGTTGATGCACGGCTACCAGCCCGTCGGCGCGAAGCAGGCCACACCCATGAAGGCGGCCGACGCCACGCCGGTATTTCTCAAGCAAGGCTACGCCGTGGCGCAGAGTGTCTACGCCACGCAAGGCTGGGCGGTGGGCGATGCCATCGTCGACAACGAACGGCTACGCCAATATTTCGTGCGCACCATCGCCCGTCCGGCCCGCACCTACATCTTCGGCTTCTCGCTGGGTGGTCTCGAGGCGGCGGCGAGCATCGAACGCCATCCGCACGCCTACGCCGGCGCGCTGGTCATGTGCGGCGCCACCGTGTCCACCCCGGAACTCATCTCACGCGCCGCCATGACGCCGCTGGTGGCCTTCGACGCGCTCATCCCCGGCGTGGTGCCGCCGCTGGACGCCGCCGCCTCGCCACCGTTCATCCCCCCGGCCGTCTTCGCCAGGGCGCTGCAGGCGCACCCGCAACAGGCCGCCCTGCTGGCAAAGCGCCTGCAGGAGACGCCTGCACGACTGCCCGGTGCGCTGATGCTCTACTACATGGCGCTGCGCGAACTCGAGCGACGTGCCGGCGGCATGCCGGTGGACAACCGCAACACCGTCTACCACGGCTTCGGCGACGACGACGCCTTCAACCGCCAGGTGCATCGCTACGCCGGCTCGCCTGCCGCCATGGCCTATGCCCGCCGCAACGTCACCCTGAGCGGCCGCATCGAGGTGCCGCTGGTGATGCAGTGGAACGTATTCGACCAAACCATCCCCACGCGGCTCCATCCGGTCTATCCCGGGCAGGTTCGCGCGGCGGGCAGCGGCAAGTGGCTCACCGTGCTCGCACCGGCAGGCAGCGGCCACTGCAACTTCACCGACCCGCAGATCGCGAAGGCCTTCGACACGCTGGTGCGGCAGACGAAAGCCGCAGGGCGATGACTGCGCCGCAAGCGCCGGCCGGCGACGGCCTCCCCTGGCTAGAAACGCAGACCCAACGGCTCGTTGCAGGCGTATTTCTCGTCGATCCGGTCCACGTCGGCGCGCGACATGTGGCGCGCGTGTAATTCGCGCGGGCTCAGTTGGCGCCATGCAGCGACGTCGACGCAGTGGCTGCTGGGGATGCCGAAGGCACGCTGTACCGTTCGCACCGCCGCGGCGACACCCTGGCTCGTCGGATCGACCAGGTGGATACCGCCGACCACCGGCCGGTCCGATCCGGGCACGCCGCGAACGGCGCCGACGCGCCGGGCGGCATCCAGCCGCGCCCTGAAACCGCCGTCGCCGACCGCGTCGGCTTCGTTCGCCAGCGGATTTGGCGTGCGGGCCACGAGGTTTTCGCCCGGCTGGCCGGCCACCGGCGACGGTGCCTGAACGACGTGTGCATTCGGCGACATGGTCGCTTCCGTGCCGGCGTGTCGCCGGGACGGAACGATCGCAGGCGGCGGCGCTGGCGGACGCGGCGCCAATGGCCGCGGCGGCGGCAGCAAGACCAGCTCGATCGGCCGCGGGCCTGTTCGGGCGACGGCCGTGGCGTCCCGCGAAGGCAGCACCAGTCGTTGCAGCACCACCAGGCCAAGATGGCAGCCGATCACCACGAACCAGGCCACGATCCGGCCGCCCGATTCGTACCGATCGATTGGTGTCCCCGGCCTTTCCCGCATGGCACGCCCTCCGCTGGCACAGCTCCCTGACGGACACGCTGCCTCCGGCGAAGTTCCTGCGGCGCCCGCTTCGCCTGGACGCTCGCGGCCGCGCCGTCGGCGCACCCGGCCATTGCGTCACCGGCCGCCTGCCCCGACACTCGGCCGGCGTCAGCCTCGCCGTCCACCTCATCACCCATGCCAAGGATTCGCACCCATGCGCCAGCCGTTGAACCTGCCGGGCCCGTCATTGCGCCTGATCATTCCCGTCGTGCTGGTCGCCATCGTGCTGTTCAGCTCGTTCTTCGTGGTGCCGCCGAACCAGATGGCGGCGATCCGCTGGATGGGCGGCACGGTGACGACCAGGCAACCGCTGGGTACCGGCGTGCATTTCAAGGTACCGCTGCTGGAGGACGTGGATTACCTGCAAACCTCGCAGTCGACCTACACGCTGCCGGAGCTGTCGGTCTACACCAACGACAACCAGGCGGTGCAGATATCGATCTCGGTGATCTACCAGGTGCCGGCGTCGGCGGTGCTGCATCTGCTGTACGACGTCGGCCGTGCCGGCAATACCGATATCGACACCACCATCGTGCCGGTGGTGCGCGACCGCGCGCTGGCCGTGTTCGCCAAGTACAACACCTTGAACATCTCCGACTCGCGCGCGCAGATCACCGAGCAGATGAAGAAGGAAGTCGCCGAAGCGCTGGGGCGCCTGTTCGGCATCAACGTGGTCGATGTGCAGCTGACCTCGATCCGCTATTCGCCGGTGTTCTCCGAGTCGGTGGAGAACGCGGTCAAGGCCAAGGCGCAGGCGGTGCAGGCCGAGAACACCGTGCTGCAACGCAAGTACGAGGGTGAGCAGAAGACGGTGACCGCCCAGGCCGAGGCGCAGGCGAAGATCGAGTCGGCCAAGGGCATCGCCGAATCCACCGTGCTGGAAGCCACCGCCCAGGCCAAGGCGATCCAGCTCGTCGGCCAAGCGCTGCAGTCCAACCCGCAGTACACACGCTTCTACGCCACCCAGCACTGGAACGGCATCCTGCCCCAATACGTCGGCGGCAGCGGCGCCGTGCCCTTCGTCGACATCAACGGCAAGCCGGGCAAGTAGCCACGGACCGACGATCTTCCAGACGCGATCAGCCGCCCAGGGCCGGCCGCCGCAGCGGCAACGGGTCGACCAGGGGCGGCTGGAATACCGCCTCGATCGGCTCCGGCCGGTGCAGCAGGAAGCCCTGCGCGTAGTCGACGCCGATCTCGCGCAGTTGATCGAGCACCGCCGGGTGGTCGACGAATTCGGCCACGGTCGCCATCCCGACGACCTTGGCCACCTGCACGAAGCAGCGCACGGCGGCTTCATCCAGCGGGTCGGTCACGATGTCCTTCACGAACTGGCCGTCGATTTTCAGCATGTCCGCCGAAAGCGCCTTGAGGTAGCCGAAGGACGAGGCGCCGGCGCCGAAGTCATCCAGTGCCACGCGGCAGCCCAGGTCGTGCACCTGCTCGATGAAGACGGTGGCATCGGCCATGTTGGTGATGGCAGCGGTCTCGGTGATCTCCAGGCAGATCCGGCGACAGACCTCGGCCCCCGCCTGCTGCAGCATGTCCACCGCCTGCAGGTGGAAGACCCGGTCGCCGATCGACTGCCCGGACAAGTTGACGTGGAGCAGCTCGACATGCGCCAGGCAGCCCATGTCGGCGAGGACGGCGATGGCCCGCCGCAGCACCCAGCGGTCGATGCGCGCCGACAGGTTGAAGCGTTCGGCGGCGGGCAGGAAGGCGCCCGGCAGGGTCAGCGTGCCATCCGGCTCGACCAGCCGCAGCAGCACTTCCGCGATGATTTCCCCGGAAGGCGAGGCGATCGGAAAAATGCGCTGGGCGAACAGCACGAAGCGGTTCTCGTCCAGCGCCTGCTCCAGCCGGTGCGCCCATTGCATCTCGCGGCTTCGCACCCGCATCGCGGCGTCGGTATCGAACCAGGCATGCACGCGGTTGCGGCCCGCCTCCTTGGCGGCATAGCAGGAGATGTCCGCCGCCTGCAGCACGGCGGCGGTGGAATCCCAGCGTTCATCCACCGGCACCAGGCCGATGCTGGCGCTGACGCGAAAGCGCTGGTCGCCGTGGATGAAGCGGAAATCCTCCATTTTTTCGCAGATCTGCCGGGCCAGCCGGCCGGCCTGTTCGCCGGGGCAGTAGTCGAGAATGATGCCGAACTCGTCGCCGCCGAGCCGGGCCAGGATGTCCCGGCTGCGCACGGTGTCCTGCAGCAGCTTGGCCACCTGTTGCAGCAGGCGGTCGCCGGCGGCATGGCCGCACGCATCGTTGACCAGCTTGAACTGGTCCAGGTCGATATAGATCAGCGCGTGACGCCCGCCGTCCTCGTGGGCCCGGTCGATGAACTCCTGCAGGCGCGCCTCGAATTCGGCGCGGTTCACCAGGCCGGTCATTGCATCGTGGCAAGCGCGAAAACTCATCTCGTTGCTGAGCCGGCGCTGCTCGGTGACGTCGTGGAACACCAGCACCATGCCGAGCAGCTCGCCCTGTTCGTTGAGGATCGGCGCGGTCGAGTCCTCGATGCCGAACTCCCTGCCGTCGCGCGAAATCAGCACGGTGTCGATGGCCGGGCCGGCGACGCGCTCCCGCTGCGTGCGCTGGGCGGCGGCTATCTCCGCCGGCAGGCGCGTCCTGGCGTTGACGATATGGAACACCCGGGCGAGCGGGCAGCCGCTCGCTTCCTCGGTGCGCCAGCCGGTCATGCGTTCGGCCACCGGGTTGAGCCAGGTGACGGTGCCGTCCGCGTCGGTGGTCACCACGGCGTCGCCGATGGAGTCCAGCGTCACCTTCAGCAACTCGTGCTGCTTGACCAGCTCGGTCGCCAGCCGGCGCCGTTCGGTGATGTCCTGGAAGGCACCGGTGAGCCGCACCGGGCGACCATCGACCATCTCCACCGCGCAAACCGAGCGCACCCAGCGCAGCTGGCCGTCGCAGCGGCGGATCTGCAGTTCCAGGTCGTAGCCGGTGCCGGCAGCGATCGCCTCGTCCACTGCCGCCTGGATGATCGGCACGGAGCCCGGCTCGTAGAAGGCGATCGCCTGCTCCACCGAGGGCGGCACGCCCGGCTCCATGCCGTGGATGCGGAACACCTCGTCGGACCAGAGCAGGCGGCCCGACGGCAGCTCCACCTGCCAGCCGCCGACGCCCGCCAGGGCACCGGTCCGTGCCAGAAATTCCTGCGACTGGCGCAGCGCCAGCTCGGCCCGGTTGCGCGCCGTGGTATCGCGCAGGAAGCTGGTGGCCCCGAGCAGCGCGCCGTGGCCGTCGAATTCCGGCACCAGGCTGACTTCCACCTCCAGCACCCTGCCGGCGATGTCCTGCCGCTCGGACTTGTAACTGCGTGTCTGGCCTTCGTGCAGACGGTCCAGGAGATCCTGCTCGAAGCCCCGCCAGCTCTCCGGGACGATCAGTTCGCGCGGGCGGCCGAGGATGTCCGCGGCAGCGTAGCCGAACAGTTGCTCGGCGGCGGGGTTCCAGCGCTCGATCAGTCCCTGCGCGGTGACGCCGACGATCGCGTCGGCACTGTGGTGCAGGGCGAACGCGGCGCGTGCATTGGCCTGCGCCGTCTCATGCTCCCGGCGCAGGGCGACGCGCCCCTCCAGCCCGTGCGCCACCGCCACGGCAAGCTGGCGCAAGACATCGCGCTGGGCCGTGCTGAGCCGGCGCGGTTGCCGGTCGATGACGCACAAGGTGCCGACCTTGTGGCCCCCGCTGAGCCGGATCGGCGCGCCGGCGTAGAAGCGGATGCCGGGCTCGCCGGTAACCAGCGGGTTGTCGGCAAAGCGCTCGTCCAGGGTGGCATCGGGAACCTCCAGGATGTCGTCCCCCAGCACGGCATGGGCACAGAACGCCTGGTCCCGCGGCGTCTCGCCGACGCCGGACAGGCCGACATTCGCCTTGAACCACTGCCGCCGGGCGTCGATCAGGCTGATCAGCGAAATCGGCGTCTCGCAGACCGCCGCCGCGGCGCTGGTCAGCGCATCGAATCCGGGCTCGGCACCGCTGTCCAGCACCTGCAATGCCTCGAGCGCGGCGAGGCTGGCCGCTTCGTTGTCGCGCAGTGGTGCCTTCGCCATCGCCTATGCTTCCCGAATGAGCGGATTTTTTGCTTTCAACCCCGGTTGATTCGGGAGTGCGCGGCACGGCAGCCGCCAGGAGTTTGTCGGCCGGCCGGCGGCAAGCTTGAATGGGCGCCGCCGCACGGGTCAACCCGGCAGGCGCGCGCGATGCTCGCGGCACAACTGCTCGACCAGGTTGCGGTGGACAGGGAGATCCTTCAGCGCGTGCAGGCCGAGCTGCTGGATCATGGCGAACTCGCGCTGCGCCGCCGCCATCTCGGGATAGGCGCTGCGCATCGGCTCCAGCTCGGTCCGGTACTCCATGCCGTAGAGCACGTACTGCCAACTGGCCGGCTGGAACATCTCCAGATCGGTGACGAAGTCCAGCCGGTGCGGCGGCCGGTGGCGCCACTGCGCGAGCCGCTGCCGCAGGGTTGCCGGGATGCTGGCCGGGTCGGTGTTGTCGACCCAGAACGGGGTGTCCCGGCGCTGCGACAGGCAGTAGTGCATCTTGATGAAGTCGATGATGCGGTCGTAGCGGGCCACCATCATCTCGTTGAAGGTGTCGGCGGTGCCTTGCAGGTCGCCGCGATCGCCGGGCAGCAGGTGGGTGAGCAGGTAGGCGCCCAGTTCGACCAGGGCGATGCCGGTGGACTCCAGCGGTTCGACGAAGCCCCCGGCCAGGCCGATCGCCACGCAGTTCTTGCGCCAGTGCTCGCGGCGGTAGCCGGTCTCGAACGTCAGCGGCAAGGCCTCCAGCCCGTCGGCGGCGGGCCCCACATAGCGCCGCACCACCTCCTTGGCACGCTGCGCGTCGCTGTGCCGCGAGGAATACACGTAACCGATGCCGCGCCGCTGCTGCAGGCCGATGTCCCAGGTCCAGCCGGACTCCTGCGCGGTGGCCCGAGTATACGGCAGGATCGGCGAATCGGCCTGCGGATAAGGCACCTGCAGCGCCACCGCGCGGTCGACGAACAACACGTCGTGGCGGCTGTGGAAAGGCGACTGCATGGCGTTGCCGATCAGGCTGCCGCGCAAGCCGGTGCAATCGACATAGAGATCGGCGCTCAAGGCGCCAAGCTCGGTGGTCACGACATGTGCGATGGCGCCGTGCTCATCCAGCTCGGCGCGCTCCACCGTGGCCAGGTGTCGCCTGATGCCCAGGCTGCTGCCGTGTTCGGCCAGGGTCCGCGCGAAACAGGCCGCATCGAAATGATAGGCATGGTTGAACGGCCCCTGGTAGTCGGGATCGCCGGCTCGCTTGGGCGCACGGCCCTGCTCGGCCACCCGGCTCTGCATGGTCACCGCATCGGCAAAGCTCAGGCCCGCCGCCGCACCGCCGAGCAGCCAGTACGGCAGTAGCTCGGGGCTGCCGTCGCGCCGGCTCGGGATGCTGAAGGGGTGGAAAAACCGGTCCGCGCCCGGCGCCCCCGGCGGCCTGACCCAGTTCACGTACTGGATGCCCTGCTTGTAGGTGGCGTTGGCGCCGACCAGGAAGCGCCGTTCGTCCAGACCGATCGCGGACAAGGTGCCACGGATCGAGGGAAAGGTCGCCTCGCCGACGCCGAGCAGGCCGATATGGGCCGATTCGACCAGTTCGACCTGGATGCTCTGCGGCGCCTTGCTGTTGAGTGCCTTGGCCAGATAGCAGGCCGCCAGCCAGCCGGCGGTGCCGCCGCCGACGATCAGGATCTTCTGTATGCGTGACATTTGGGCGTTTCCCGGCGTGCTGCGAAGCAGCAAGCTTATCGTCATGGTTAGCGGTAGGATCGCGGCATGACAGCGCTGTCATTTCGGTTTGATAGCGCTGTCATCGAAAGACTAACGCAGGTTCACGACGATTTGGGGAGAGGGTGAAATGAAACTACGCTACTCGGCGCTGTACGTCGCCATGACCGCCATATTTGCCGCCGGTGCGGTACATGCCACCGGGCAAGGGGCAAACACGCGGGACGCAAAAAGGGCGGCGGCCGCGAAAAAGGTCCAGAGCCTGGACACGGTCGTGGTCACCGCGACCAAGCGATCCACGCCACTGCAGAAAACCGGCGTCGCGGTCACCGCCATCGGTGGCGACACGCTCGACAAGGAGCGCGTCATGACGGTGCAGGACATCACCAAGCTGGTGCCCGGCTTCGAGGCCACCACCGAGGGCGACCATGACGTCATCACCCTGACCATGCGCGGTATCGGCAACGACAGCGCCAAGACCGAATACGCCGACCCGGAAGTGGCGGTGTTCGTCGACGGCGTCTACGCCCCCCGCGCCGAGGCCGCCGCCGGCCTGTTGCTGGATATCGACAATGTCGAGGTGCTGCGCGGCCCGCAGGGCACGCTGTGGGGTCGCAACTCCACCGCTGGCGTGGTCAATTTCGAGACCGGCAAGCCGGATCTGGGCAGCTTCTACGGCAATGCCCAGCTCGAGGCCGGCAACTACGGCCACGTGGGCACGCGGGCCACGGTCAACCTGCCGATCAGCAGCACCTTCGCCCTGCGCGTGGCGATGGCGCAGGAACAGCACGACGGCTACGTGAAATACCAGGACCCGTCCAGCCAGTTGCCGAGCATCGCCCAGCAGCAGGCCGCCTACCTCGCCAGCGGCGGCAGCCTGGCGAGCTTCCAGTCGATCAACCCCAGCGACTACGTGACCGCCGGCGCCAGGTACGGCGCGCAGAACCAGGCGGCCAGCCGCATCAGCGCGCTGTGGCAACCCAGCGACGCGTTCAGCTGGAACCTGTCCTACGAGTATTTCCGCGACCGCGGCACGCCGAGCATGAGCCTGATGCAGACACCGCGCGCCGGCCAGCAGTTCTGGTCGGCGCTGATCGACACCGCACCCTATCTGCGGCGCGATTCGAACACGGTCCGCAGCCGCATCGACTACAAGATCGGCGACGCGATGATGCTGAGCTACATCGCCGGCTTCAACCACTTCACCGGGCAGGGCAATTTCGACCAGGACATGGGCGTGCAGGTGCCCACCAGCTTCACCACCGGGGCGTCCTCCCAGGCCGACCGCACCAACAACTCCAACTACCGCAGCAACAGCCAGGAAGTGGACCTGAAGTCGACCGGCGACAACACGCTGGACTGGATCCTCGGCCTGTACTACTCCGCCGAGAACAACAGCATCCGCTTCGACATCCCGATCCTCAACGGCACCACCCAGGGCACGATCGGCTGGCAGGGCTCGTTCATCCAGCCGAAGGAGACCGTCAAGTCGACGGCCGCGTTCGGCCAGGCCACGTGGCATGTCACCCACGGCTTCCGGCTGACCGCCGGCGCGCGCCTGTCCAGGGACGTGAAGGAGAACATCGGCGGCATCAACTGGGCCTGGGCCTATGACCCGACGGTGCCGCAGGTGGCGATCGCCACCGACGTCAGCCCCGGCGCGGCCAACGGCTTCGCCGTATCCACCTTCAACTCGGCGCGCTACAGCAAGAGCCAGTCCACCTGGCTGCTGCGCGCGGATGCGGACCTGGGCACGAACGGGCTGATCTACGGCAGCGTGTCCACCGGCTACAAGTCCGGCGGCACCCAGGATGGCGGCGCGCTGTACAAGCCGGAAACCCTGACCAACTACGAGGTCGGCACCAAGTTCAGCTACCTCGGCGGCCACCTGACCTGGAACAGCGCGGTCTATTACGAGCAGTTCAAGAACTTCCAGCTGGCGGCACCGATCACCTACACCAACGGCAACCTCGGCCTGGGCTTCTCCAACGTCGGCGGCACCACCAAGGTGCTGGGCTTCGAATCCGAGCTGGCCTACCAGGGGCAGAACGATCGCCTGAACCTGGTCTTCAACGCGATCCCGAAGAAGCAGCTCGGCACCCTGCTGTACGCGGGCAGCAACGACTACCAGGGCCTGCCCGCCTGTGCGCCGGCCTCCGGCATCGGCACCTGCATGAACATCAGCGGCAACACCCTGCCGCATGCGCCGAACTTCTCGCTGACCTCGATCTACGAGCACGACTTCCACCTGCCCAATGGCGGCCGCCTCACGCCGCGGCTGAGCGCCCAGTACCAGAGCGCGCAATGGCTGAGCACCTTCAACCTCGGCCCCGGCGACATGCAGAAGGCCTATGTCCGCGAAGACGTCTCGATCCGCTACACCGAGCCGCAGGACCGCTGGTGGGTCGGCGCGTACATGCAGAACGTCGGCAACGACCGCATCCGCACCAGTGCCGGCCGGTTCTCGATGCCCAACGGCAGTTTCGAGTACGTCTCGCAGTACCTGCCGCCACGCACCTATGGCGTCAACGTGGGGGTGTGGTTCTGAGTCGGCGGATGGCGTGAAGGCTCGACCCGCAGGGCGCCACGGCAACGTGGCGCCCTGTTTTCTTGTGCAGGCCAGGCCTGCCGTGGCGATGGCCTGGACCGGGCCGGCCCGCTGCCGCCGCGCTCGCCCGCCGGCAGCGGCGATGAAAGCGTGGTGCCGGACCCCTGTTCATTTTCCAGCCAGCTATGCCGGCCGATACCGCGTAGCCTTCGCGGGCCGACCCGACGCACGGATACGAAATGAAAGAAAATGTTCCCGGGCGGCCCTCGCGCGCCGCCCTGCCCTTGTCGCCCTCTCTCCACGGCACCCTGGTCGCCGCGCGCATGCCGCATGTATTCCGGCCGCTCGACCGCCGGGTGCTCTGGGTCACCGCCATGGCACTGGGGCTGGGCCTGCTGGTCGGCCTGGTCGCGCGGCTCCTCACCGCCCTGATCGGCCTGATCACCAACCTCGCCTTCTACGGCCGCTGGAGCACCAGCTTCGCCAGCCCGGCCGGGAATCATCTCGGGCTCTGGGTGGTCCTCGTGCCGGTCGCCGGCGGCCTCGTCGTCGGCGTGATGGCGCGCTGGGGCTCGCGCGCCATCCGCGGCCACGGCATCCCGGAGGCGATGGAACAGGTGCTGCTCAACGAGAGCCGCATTTCGCCGATGGTCACCTGGCTGAAGCCGCTGTCGTCCGCCATCGCCATCGGCTCGGGCGGGCCGTTCGGCGCGGAAGGCCCGATCATCGCGACCGGTGGCGCGCTGGGCTCGCTGATCGGCCAGCTGACGCACGTGACCGCCGACGAACGCAAGACCCTGCTGGCGGCCGGCGCCGCGGCCGGCATGGCGGCGGTGTTCGCCGCACCGGTATCGGCCGTGCTGCTGGCGATCGAACTGCTGCTGTTCGAGCGTCGCGCCCGTTCGCTGATCCCGGTGGCGCTGGCGGCGGTGGTCGGCGCCGGAATGCACGTCGCGTTCGAAGGCGGCGCGCCGATGTTCCCGATGCCGGCGGTGGTCGCGCCCGGCATGGTGGCGCTGGCCAGCTACGCGCTGCTCGGCGCCCTGGTCGGCGTGGTGAGCGTAGGTGTCACCCGTCTCACCTACGCGATCGAGGACACTTTCGAGAAGCTGCCGATCCACTGGATGTGGTGGCCGGCACTGGGCGGCCTCGTGGTGGGCGTGGTCGGCTACCTGATGCCGCTGACGCTCGGCGTCGGCTACACCAACATCACCGCCGTCGTCTCGGGCCGGATCGGCCTGGCCGGCCTGGTCGGCCTGTGCCTGCTGAAGCTGTTGTCCTGGTCGGTGGCGCTGGGCAGCGGCACCTCCGGCGGCACCCTGGCGCCGCTGTTCACCATCGGCGGTGCCCTGGGCGGCGCGCTGGGCATCGCGGCGGTGGCGCTGGCGCCATGGCTGCAGGTCGACCCGCGCCTGGCCGCGCTGGTCAGCATGGCGGCGATCTTCGCGGGCGCCTCGCGGGCCTTCCTGACCTCGGTGGTGTTTGCCTTCGAGACCACCCAGCAGCCGCACGCGCTGCTGCCGCTGCTGGGCGCCTGCGCCGCGGCCTACCTGGTGTCGGGCCTGATGATGCGCAACACCATCATGACCGAGAAGATCGCCCGCCGCGGGGTGCGCGTGCCGTCCGAATACAGCGCCGATTATCTCGACCAGGTGCTGGTGCGCGACGCGTGCAGCCGCGACGTGGTCAGCCTGCCGGCCGGCCGGCGGATCGCGGAGGTGCGTGAGTGGATGGCCACCGACCTGGCGCAGGCCAGGCACCAGGGCTTTCCGGTGCTGGACGAGAACGGCCGGCTGGCCGGCGTGGTGACGCGCCGCGACCTGCTGGACGGCAAGGTCGCCGCCGATGCGCCGGTGGGATCGCTGCTCGCTCGCCCGCCGCTGGTCGTCGAAGAGGGCCATTCCCTGCGCGAGGCGGCCGACCACATGGTGGAATCGGATGTCGGCAGGCTGGTCGTCGTGAGTGCGGACGACGCCAGCCGCATCACCGGCATCATCACCCGCGGCGACCTGCTCGCCGCCCATGCGCAGCGCCTGCGCGAGGCACGCTGCGCCAGCAGGCATTTCGGCCGCAAGCCCGCGGCTTGAAACCGGCTTTCCCGGTGGCCGGCCTCAGTGCCCGGGGCAGGCCAGGGTGTCGTCCGCCACGGTGCCGAGCGCGACATCGGCAATCACCACGCGCTCGCCGGCCGAACTGGTCCAGCGGAACGGCGAGCGCAGCCGGCGCATGTCGGCACCGGCCGCACGCAGGCACTTCAGCGGAAGTCCCAGCCGCAGCCACTTGCCGCGTGGCAGCGCGGCGAGCTGCTTGCCGATCGGCACGCGGGCGCCGCAGCCCTTGCCGCAACCCGCGCCGATCAGGCTGCCGTGCGGCGACAGTGCGTCGATGCGCAGCGTGGTCACCAGCAACACGTCGCCATTGGTTTCGCGGTCCAGGTCCAGCGGGACGGCCGTGCGCAGCGCCACGCTGGCCTCGCCGGCACCGGACCAGCTCAGGCTGCGCGCGTCCTCCTGCGCCTTGTAGTCGACCGCACCGACCTTGAGGCTGCCATCCGTGCTGGCGGCGGGTGTCGCGGTGACCGCGGCGGTCTGGCCATTGGCGCCGGTGATCTCCAGCGCAAACCCCGATGCCGGCTTGCCGTGGGCGAGATAGACGCCGGCCCGCGTGGCCCGCAGCACCATGCCGGCCACCTCGGGCAGCGGCGCGAGGTTCTGCGGGTGGGCGTAGGTCTGGCCATAGCCATAGGGAAACTGCGGGTGGTAATGCGGCTGGCCGAGATCGAGGGCGGTCTGCACCGCGGTGCGTGGCCACGAATACGGCAGCCTGCCGCGAAAGTCGTGGTCGACGCGGCCGTCGCGGGTGCGCAGCAGCACGTCGGCGATGCCCTCGCCTTCGCTGCCCGGCAGCCAGGCCACCACGAAGGCGTTGGCGGCATTGATCTCGCGGTTCATCCATAGCGGGCGGCCGGTCAGGAACACCGCCACCACCGGCACGCCCTGCTTGCGCAGGCGCCGCAGCAGGTCGAGGTCGCGATCGTTGCCGGGCCGGTAGGCGAGATTGGGCAGGTCGCCCTGGAACTCCGCGTAGGGATCCTCGCCGAACACCACGATCGCCGCATCGGGTTTGTGCGTGTAGCTGCCATCGACGGACAACTGCGCCGTGCCGCCGGCGGCCTTCACCTGCGCCGCGATGCCCGCCCAGATCGAGGTGGCGCCGGGGAAGTTCGCGTTGCTCAGGCCGGTGCCCTGCCAGGTCAGCGTCCAGCCGCCGTTCTGCTTGGAAATGTTGTCGGCGCCGTCGCCGGCCACCAGGATCCGCCGGCGCGGGTCGAGCGGCAGTAGGCCATCCTGGTTTTTCAGCAGCACCAGCGATTCGCGCACCGCGCGCCGGGCCAGCGCGCGATGCGCGGGATTGCCGATGACGGCGGCCGATGACCGGGCCAACGGGTTGTCGCCGGGCAGCCCGGGCCGGAACAGGCCCAGCCGCATCTTCACCCGCAGGATGCGGGTTACCGCGTCGTCGACGCGGCTCATCGGGATCAGCCCGGACTTCACCTCGGCCAGGGTGTGCTGGTACAGCCCCTTCCAGGAATCCGGCGCCTCCAGCATGTCCAGCCCGGCGTTGTAGGCCGCGGCGCAATCCTCGTTGCTGCAACCTGGCACCTGGCCGTGCGCGTTCCAGTCGCCGAGCACGATGCCGTCGAAACCCATGCGGTCCTTGAGCACGTCGGTGATCAGGCCCTTGTTGCCGGCCATCTTCACGCCGTTCCAGCTGGAGAACGACACCATCACCACCTGCACGCCGGCCTCGATCGCCGGCGGGTAGCCGGCCGCATGCACGTCGCGCAACACCTTCTCGCTGACCTCGGTGTCGCCCTGGTCCTTGCCGTCATGGGTGCCGCCGTCGCCGACGAAATGCTTGGCGGTGGCGATCACGTGGCTGGCATCGAGGAACTGCGGTGTACCGACCGCGCCCTCCAGCCCAGCGACGATCTGCCCCGCATAGGCGGCAACCAGCTTCGGGTTTTCCGAATAGCCTTCGTAGGAACGGCCCCAGCGCCGGTCCTGCGGCACCGTGAGCGTGGGCGCGAAGGTCCAGTTGATGCCGCTGGCTCGCAGCTCCTGTGCCGTCACCGCGCCGATCTGCCGGATCAGCGACGGGTCGCGGGTGGCGCCCAGACCCACGTTCTGCGGAAACAGCGTGCTGCCGACCAGGTTGTTGTGGCCATGCACCGCGTCGATGCCGAACATCACCGGGACGATGGGCGTCCCGGCGGGCTGGTCGATCGAGGCGCGGTAGTAGGCATCGGCAAGCTTCTTCCACTGCGTGGCCGTGCCGTACTGGCCGCCGTCGGGGCCGGAATTGCCACCGGCCAGGATCGAGCCGAGCCGATAGCGGCGCACCTCGGCCGGGGTCACGTACTTGATGTCGGCCTGGATCATCTGGCCCACCTTGGCCTCCACCGACATCCGCGCCAGCAACGCCCGCACCCGCCTTTCGAGCGCCGGATCCGGCGGCAGCGGCGATCGCAGCCGGGGCCAGAGCTGCGGATGCACGGTGGCCGACCCGGCGGCGGCGAACGACGGCGCGGCGGCAAGCAACAGCGTGCCGGCCAACGACACGAGCGGGAGAAGGCGCTTCAGACCCAGGGTCTGGTGAGAGGACGGCGGCACGTGGTCACTCCAGGCTGGCACGCAGGCATTGCGCGGAAGCCGCAGAGTGACACAGATGACAGCGCTGTCAATGCGCAAGGCAACATGACTGCCCGGCGTATGCCGCGGCAAGCACGCCGATTCAGGCGACGGGAGCGGTGGAGTCGCGCACTTCCAGCGAAAACGGCATCTGCATCATCTGCGCGTCGCCGCGGCCGCGCAGGACCTCCAGCAACTGCAGCGCAGCCATCCGGCCCATCTCGCGACTGGGCTGGCGGATGGTGGTGAGCGCCGGCCACAACTGGCTGGCCAGCGGGATGTCGTCGAAGCCGCCTACCGAAAGGTCCTGCGGCACCCGCAGCCCCGCCTCGTGGGCCGCCCACATCACGCCGCTGGCCATGTCGTCGTTGGCGGCGAACACCGCCGTGGGCCGCTGCTTCAGCGCGAACAGCTGGCGCGCCGCGGCGACGCCGGAGGCGAAGGTAAAAGCCCCCTGCACCACCAGTGCCGGGTCCTCGGCCAGCCCGGCCGCCGCCATCGCCTCGCGATAGCCGGCCAGCCGCCAGCCACTGGCACCGTGGTCGCTGATGCCCGATACGTGGGCAATCCGTCGATGGCCCAGCGCCAGCAGATGCTCGACCATGGTGCGCGAGGCGAGCTGTTCGTCCATGTGCACGCCGATATTGTCGGCGCGCGACATCGGCGACACGCTGGCATAGGGAATGCCGCGTTCGCGCAGCCGTTTCAGCAGCGGCGCGTAGTCGGTGATCGGCGGCGTCAGCACGACGCCGTCCGGATGGTGGTCGGCGATCAGGGCATCGAGCCGGCGCACGAAATCGTCCCCGCGCATGCGCAGCGGACGCATCATCATGCTGTAGCGATGCGAGTCGCAGGCTTCGAGCACGCCGTCCTGGATCTCGGCCAGGTAGGTCGAGGCCGGGTTGTCGTTGTTGTCGTAGAGCATCGCCACCAGGAATGAACGGTTGCCCGCCAGGCTGCGCGCCGAAGGCAACGGGCGGTAGTCCATCGCCTCCATCGCCGCGCGCACGCGCTGGCGCGTGGCGTCGCTTACGTTGGCCTCGTCGTTCAGCACGCGGGACACCGTCTTGGGCGATACGCTCGCCGCGCGCGCCACATCTTCGAGGCGTACCCGCATGGTTGCTCCGGCTGTCGTCACTTGCTCGATCCACTATGCCGTTATCGGCAACCGCATTACAAGAACTGTCGTGCGCAGGCATGTGGCCACATCCGGCGGCAACGCCATCCATCCATGAATACGTATGCATCTGCTGGTCGTCGCATGACGACGCTGCCTACCATGCAAGGCTGGCGAACACTCGGCCCGCCGCACGATGCTGCAGTCGCAACATGCAGCGCGGCAGCCGCCATGACATAACTGACGAACGGACAACCCACGCGATGACCAGCATGCCCCGAACCCGACCACACGCGCCTACCCCATGCTGAGCCTGATCCTGGCCGCGGCACTCGCCGCCGAACCCGCCGCCACGGCGTGGCAGGACGGCCTCGACTGGCACGGCGTGCATGTCGGCATGCAGCGCGACGCCGGCGATGCCTACACTCTGGCATGGCCGTTCGGCCAACGCGAGATACCCGCGCCTGCCCTGCAGGTGGATACAGCCAGCATGCTGTTCGACGGCCTCTACGCGATGGCGCAGGACGACCTGAAGCTGGACTCGGTCGGCGCGATCCGCGACGGCGCGTTCGACCATGGCCAGCCGATTCCCTGCCACTGCTTCGAGACCGGCCTGAAGTGGCCCTATGTGTGGACGCGCGACCTGTCCTATTCGATCGACCTGGGCCTGTGGCGCTTCGACGCGGCACGCGCCCGCAACGGGCTGGAATTCAAGCTGTCCGACGTGCGCGTGCCGTCGGCGACGCAGGGCCTGTACGTGATGCAGGACACCGGCTCGGGCGGCAGCTGGCCGATCAGCACCGACCGCGTGGTGTGGTTCCTCGGCGCGCAACACCTGCTGGGCGACCAGGCGTTCGCGGGCAAGGTCTACACCGCGCTGCGCGACACCCTGGCGCAGGACCGGCAGTACGCCTTCGACGCCACATTCGGCCTGTATCGCGGCGAGACCTCGTTCATGGACTGGCGCCAGCAGAGCTACCCGGCCTGGACCGCCGACAACGTCACCTTCATCGCCCAGTCGTACGCGCTGTCCACCAACGTGCTGCACTACCAGGCGCTGCGGCTGGCCGCGACCCTGGCCGATGCGCGGCACGACGCGCCGGCCGCCGCCGCTTACCGCGACCAGGCCGCCGCGCTGAAGACGGCGATCAACGCGCACTTCTGGCGCGCCGACCGCGGCATGTACATGAGCTACATCGGCGGCGACGGCATGCCGGTGGACAGCTACGACCTGCTCGGCATCTCGCTGGCGATCACCAGCGGCGTGGCCGACGGCGCGCGGGCGCGGCAGGCACTGGCGAACTACCCGACCTGGCCGGCCGGCAGCCCGGTGATGTGGCCCGAGCGCGTCGACCAGCCGATCTACCACAACCGCGCGATCTGGCCGTTCGTCAGCGCCTATGCGCTGCGCGCCGCGCGCGCGGTGGACGACCCGGCGCGGATCGCGCACGAGATCCGTTCGGTGATGCGCGGCGCCGCGCTGTACGGCTCCAACCTGGAGAACTACGAGCTGCTGACCCAGGGCCAGCACGTGGACGAGGGCGAACTCAGCGGCCCGGTGGTCAACTCGCCGCGCCAGCTGTGGTCGGTGGCGGCCTACCTCGACGTGGTGACCGAAGGCGTGTTCGGGCTCGACGAGGACGGCCGCGTGCAACCGAAGCTGCCGACCTCGCTGGTGCCGATGCTGTTCGGCTCGCGCACCTCGATCACGCTGAACCTGCCCGATCGCCGCATCACCCTGGAACTGCCGAAGCGGCGCACGGGCAACCTGCTGGTCGCCGATCGCATCCGCACCCGCGGCACCGCCACCACGGTGACGCTGAAGTCGATCCAGGTCGACGCCGCGCCGCTGCGCACCGGCGCGCCGCTGTATGCGCCGACCGCACCGGCCGCGCCGACGCTGACCGCCGCGGGCGACCACTGGCAGGTCGCCGGCGAGGGCCGGCTGCAGCTTTACGTCGACGGCCGGCGCGCGGGCGCGATCGACGGCCACGGCACGCTGCCGCGCAGCGGCGCGCTGACCTGCGTCAGCGCCACCCGGGTGGATGCCCACGGGCTGGAGTCCCTGCCCAGCCCGGCGACCTGCGCCGGCGACATCGCCAGCGTCGCCGGCTCCTGGCCACGGCAATGGACCGCGCCGGCCAGCGGCCGCTATCGGGTCTGGCTGGATTACCGCAACCCGCACGGCCCGATCAGCACCGGCGTGACCGCCGCGGTGAAGATGCTGCTGGTCCGTTGCGGCGACGCCGGCGTGCAACGGGTGCCGCTGGTGATGCCGCACAGCACCGGCACGCAGCGCTCCACCTACGGCGCGTTCGATGCGTCGGCGCACGCGGCCTGCCGGTTCGCCCTGGCAGACGGCTTCAACATGAGTTACCTGCAGCACTTCGCGCACTATACCGGCGGTGCCGGCGGCATCGACGGCCCCTTGAACGACGCCGGCATCGACGCCCTGCGGATCGCCCCGCTGGCCAGGGGAAACACCACACCATGACCAGGAAACCCGAGCTGTCGTTCTGGCAGATCTGGAACATGTGCTTCGGCTTTCTCGGCATCCAGTTCGGCTTCGCGCTGCAGAACGCCAACGTCAGCCGGATCTTCCAGACGCTGGGCGCCAACGTCAACGACATCCCGATCCTGTGGGTGGCCGCGCCGCTCACCGGGCTGATCGTGCAGCCGATCATCGGCCACTACTCCGACCGCACCTGGAACCGGCTCGGCCGGCGCCGGCCGTATTTCCTGGCCGGCGCGATCCTCGCCACGCTGGCCCTGCTGGCGATGCCGAACTCGCCCGCGCTGTGGGTGGCCGCCGGCCTGCTGTGGATCATGGACGCCTCGTTCAACGTGTCGATGGAGCCGTTCCGCGCCTTTGTCGGCGACCAGTTGCCCGAGCATCAGCGTCCGCTGGGGTTCTCGATGCAAAGCGTTTTCATCGGCGTCGGCGCGGTGGTCGCCTCGCTGATGCCCTGGCTGCTGGCCAAGGTCGGCGTCAGCAATGTCGCGCCGAGCGGCGCGATCCCGGACACGGTGAAGTACGCGTTCTATGCCGGTGGCGCGGTGCTGCTGGGCACGGTGCTGTGGACGGTGCTGTCGACCCACGAATATCCGCCGGAACAGCTGCGGACATTCGACGATCCGGTCGAACCGGCGGTGGTGGATGCCTCGAAAGCCTGGTTGCCGGGCGTGCTGCTGCTGCTCGCCGGCCTGCTGGTGCTGCTGGCGATCCGCCACTTCGCGCTGGAGAAGGAGTTGTACGTGCTGGCCGGCGGGCTGGCCGTCTTCGGTACCCTGTTCGTGTGGCTGTCGACGACCCGCAGCCGCGGCATGCTGCGCGAGGTGATGGGCGACCTGTACGGCATGCCCGACGCGATGCGCCGGCTGGCGGTGGTGCAGTTCTTCTCGTGGTTCGCGCTGTTCGCGATGTGGATCTTCACCACCCCGGCGGTCACCGCGGTGCAGTTCGGCAGCAGCGATCCGCACTCGGCCGCCTACAACACCGGCGCCAACTGGGTCGGCGTGCTGATGGGCGCCTACAACGGCTTCGCCGCGCTGGCGGCGATCGTGATTCCGCTGCTGGTGCGCCGCATCGGCCTGCGCTGGAGCCACCTGGTCAACCTGTGGCTGGGCGGTGCGGGGCTGCTGTCGTTCCTGTTCATCCGCAACCCCGATTACCTGCTGGTCTCGATGGTCGGCGTGGGCTTCGCCTGGGCCTCGATCCTGTCGCTGCCCTACGCGATGCTGTCGGACAACCTGCCGGCGCAGAAGATGGGCGTGTACATGGGCATCTTCAATTTCTTCATCGTGATCCCGCAGCTGATGGCCGCCAGCCTGCTCGGCCTGCTGCTGCGCCTGTGCTTCCACGACCAGCCGATCTGGGCGCTGGGCCTGGGCGGCGCCAGCCTGCTGCTGGCGGGCCTGTTCACCCTGCGCGTGCGCGAACCGGCGCTGCCTGGCTGAGCCGGCCCGATCCGGCAGCAGTCCGCGCGCCGGGACAACACCGGCGGTCGCGACGCGTGGTTCAGCGCAGGCTCGAGCGCCGCACCATCAGCTTCACCGGCAGCACTTCGCTTTCGACCGGCTCGCCGCGGATCAGGCTCAACAGCCGGTCGACCAGCACTTCGCCGGCCTGGCGGGTGTCCTGCAGCACGGTGGTCAGTGGCGGGTTGACGAAGCTGGCGATGGCGATGTCGTCGAAGCCGGCCAGGGCCACGTCCTGCGGTACGCGCAGGCCATGGTCGCCGAGCGCGCGCATGGCACCGATCGCGATCAGGTCGCTGGCCGCGAACACCGCGTCGAAACCCGTTTCGCGCAGGATCAGCGTGCGCATCGCCTCGTAGCCGGAATACTCCGTGCTTTCGGCGTTTTCCTGCAGCTGCGGATCGACCGCAATGCCGGCCTGCTCCAGCGCCTCGACGTAGCCGCGGTAGCGGCCGAAGAACTCCGGATAGTGGCTGGACGCATCGCCGAGGAAGGCGATGCGTCGGCAACCGCGCTCGAGCAGGTGGCTGGCCACGGCGCGGCCGCCGAAAACATTGTCGCTGCCCACCGACACGCCGGGCTGGTCCGCCAGCACGGCGCCCCAGCGCACGAAGCGGGTGCCCTGGGCGACCAGCTTTTCCAGCTTGTCGCAATAGGCCAGGTAGTCGCCGTAGCCGAGCAGGATGATGCCATCGGCTTTCTTGCTGTCGGCGAAATCGGCATGCCAGTCCGCGGACAATTGCTGGAACGAGATCAGCAGGTCGTAGCCCTGCCTCGCGCAGGCGTGGGTGATCGAGCCGAGCATCGACAGGAAGAACGGGTTGATGTGCGACTCGTCGGCAGTCGGGTCCTCGAAGAACAGCAGCGCCAGCGTGCCGGTATGCATGCGGCGCAGGTTGGACGCGTTCTTGTCGAGCTTGTAGTTGAGCCGCTCCGCCGCCGCCTGGATGCGCCGCCGCGTTTCCTCATTGACCAGCGGACTGCCGCGCAAGGCACGCGACACCGTCGCCTGGGAGACCCCCGCCAGGTGAGCAATGTCGAACGATGTGACCTTGCCTTTCATCCGCAACCTGATCCGGCCCCCTGTCTGCTGAAACAGTGCGGCACCGGCCATGGGATGGCCGCCGCTGGTTCCGAATCCTAACCGGTTTGCCGGACGCCTGCCGCCACCGACCCGCGCGCGCCGGGCCGGCGACCCCGCCGCGGCACGGCGCTCAGGCGTGCATGTCTTCCAGTTCCACGCCCTTGGTCTCGCGCACCGCATAGAGCACGAAGCCGAAGGACAGCAGCGCAAAGGCGGCGTACAGGCCATAGGCGAAGGTCAGCCCGACCTGGGCCAGGGCCGGGAAGGTGCTGGTGATCGCGAAGTTGGCCAGCCACTGCGCCGAGGCGGCGACCGCCAGCGCCGTGGCGCGGATGCGATTGGGAAACATCTCGCCCAGCAGCACCCACACCACCGGCCCCCAGCTGACGCCGAAGAACACCACGTAGGCATTGGCCGCCACCAGCGCGACCATGCCGACCGACCCGGGCAGCACCAGGTCGGCGCCGCTGCCGGTGGCCTGCGAGAAGCACCAGGCCATCGCGCCGAGGGTGATCGCCATGCCGGCCGAACCCACCAGCAGCAGGGGTTTGCGCCCGATCTTGTCGACCAGGGCGATCGCCACCAAGGTGACCAGCACGTTGACGATCGAGGTGACCACGGTGATGGTGAACGAATCGGCTTCGCTGAAACCGACCGAATGCCACAGCGTGGCCGAGTAGTAGAAGATCACGTTGATGCCGACGAACTGCTGGAACACCGACAGCAGGATGCCGATCCACACCACCGGCAACAGCCCGGCCGCCTTGCCGCACAGGTCGCTCAGGCGCGGCTTGTGCTCCGCCCGCAGGCTGCCCTCGATATCGGAAAGCTTCTTGTCCAGGGCGCCGTCGTTGTGCATGTCCAGCACTTCCTGCAGCACCACCCGCGCCTCGGCCATGCGGCCCTTGGCGACCAGGTGGCGCGGGGATTCAGGCACCAGCAGCACCAGCAGGCCATAGATCAGCGCCGGCAGCACCGCGGCGAGGAACATCCAGCGCCATGCCGCCAGCCCCAGCCACAGGGTCTGCGCGGCGCCGCCGGCCGAGCCGGCCAGCCAGGTGTCGCACAGCAGCGAGGCGAAGATGCCGAGCACGATCGCCAATTGCTGCATCGAGCCGAGGCGGCCGCGAATCCGCGCCGGCGCGACTTCGGCGATGTAGGTCGGCGCGATCACCGATGCCACGCCCACGCCGATGCCGCCGACCAGGCGCCACAGCACCAGGTCCCATACCGCCGTCGCCAGGCCCGACCCCAGCGCCGCCGCGACCAGCAGCACCGCCGCCACCTGCATCGTGCGCACGCGACCCCAGCGGTTGGCGAGCATGCCGGCATACCAGGCACCGAGGGCCGAGCCCAGCAGGGCGCAGGACACGGCGAAGCCGATCTCGCCCGCGTTCAGCGCGAAATGACTGCGGATCGAATCGACCGCGCCGTTGATCACGGCGGTGTCGTAGCCGAACAGGAAGCCGCCCAGTGCCGCCGCCGCCGATATCAAAACCACCCGCACGGTAGCGTGCTGGCCGAAACCTTCTGTCGCTTTCACTGAGCTCATTGCGTCTCCCCCAACGTCATGGCGTTTAGTTGTTCGTTCCCGATTCTGGGTTGCCACGGCAGCGCTGTCCGGTTGAATACGTATGCATGATCCCGCACCGGCGCCAGGACTGAGCTTGCCCGCTGGTCGCGGCGCGTCACCGGCGACGGTTGTGACAGCGCTGTCAGCCCGTACCGAAGCATAGCACTCGCCGACCCCTGGCCGGGAAGCGGCACCGCATCCGCCGGTACCATGGTGCCCGCCCGGACGCGGGGCTCAAGGCGCCGCGTTGATCACCGCGAGAAAATCGCGGCCGTACCTCGCGAGCTTGGCCTCGCCCACGCCGCTGATCGTCGCCAGCTCCTCCTCGTTGGCGGGCAGCGCACGCAGCATCGCCAGCAGCGTGGCATCGTGGAATACCACGTACGGCGGCACCCCGTGTTGCCTGGCCAGTTGCGCGCGGACGGCGCGCAACGCGTCCCACAGGGTCTGCTCGTACGCCTCGATGCCGAGGCTGCCGCCGGTGCGCTCGCCGCTGGACGACCTGCCCTCGCGACGGCGCCGGCTGGCGCGTTCGGGGCGCGCGTCCTCGCGCAGCCTCACCGCTTGCCCGCCACTGAGCACGGCACGGCTGCCGGCGGTGAGCCGCAAGGTGCCGTAACCATCGGCATCGGCCTCCAGCAGGCCCGCCGCCAGCAGCTGGCGGAATACCGAGCGCCACTGCTTGTCGTCGAGGTCCGCGCCGATGCCGAAAGTGCTCAGCCGATGATGGTCGAGGCTGAGCACGCGCTCGGTTTCCTCGCCGCGCAGCACGTCGATGACATGGCCGGAGCCGAAGCGCTGGCCGGTGCGGTAGACCGCCGACAGCGCCTTCTGCGCGGACACCGTGGCGTCCCAGGTCTTCGGCGGCGCGAGGCAATTGTCGCAGTGGCCGCAGGCGCCCGGATGCGTCTCGCCGAACGCGCCGAGCAGGCGCTGGCGCCGGCAGCCGGTGGTCTCGGCGTAGGCCAGCAGCGATTCCAGCTTCTGCCGCTCGACCCGCTTGCGCTCGTCGGCCGACTCGGACTGCGCGATCATCTGGCTCATCGTCACCACGTCGGACAGGCCGTAGATCATCCACGCCTCGGCCGGCAGGCCGTCGCGGCCGGCGCGGCCGGTCTCCTGGTAATAACCCTCGATGCTGCGCGGCAGGTCCAGGTGCGCCACGAAGCGCACGTCCGGCTTGTCGATGCCCATGCCGAACGCGACGGTGGCGACCATCACCACGCCGTCCTCGCGCAGGAATCGCTTCTGGTTCGCGGCCCGCGTCGCGGCGTCGAGCCCGGCGTGGTACGGCAGCGCCTCGACCCCCATCTCGGCCAACCAGCTGGCGGTGTCGTCCACCTTGCGCCGACTGAGGCAGTAGACGATGCCGGATTCGCCCTGGTGGCCCTGCAGGAATTCGCCGAGCTGGCGCTTGGCGTTGTGGCGCAGGCCGACCCGGTAGCCGATGTTCGGGCGGTCGAAGCTGGAGACGAACTGCCGCGCATCCTGCAGCGACAGCCGCTCGACGATCTCCGCGCGGGTGCGCGGGTCGGCGGTGGCGGTGAGGGCGATCCGCGGCACCTGCGGGAAACGCTGGTGCAGGACCGCCAGCTCGCGGTATTCGGGACGGAAGTCGTGGCCCCACTGCGACACGCAGTGCGCCTCGTCGATCGCGAACAGCGCCACCTCGGTGCGTTCGAGCTGGCCGAGGAAGCGCGGCGTGAGCAGCCGCTCGGGCGCCACGTAGAGCAGGTTCAGCTCGCCGGCCAGCAACTGCCGCTCGACCTCGCGCTGCTCCTCGGCCCCCAGGCTGGAGTTGAGATAGGCGGCGGCCACGCCCGCCTCGCGCAGCGCGTCGACCTGGTCCTGCATCAGCGCGATCAGCGGCGACACCACGATGCCGGTGCCCTGCCGCAGCAGCGCGGGAATCTGGTAGCACAACGACTTGCCGCCACCGGTCGGCATCAGCACCAGCGCATCGCCGCCTTCGGCGAGGTGGTCGACCACGGCCTGTTGCTGGCCACGGAACGTGGGGTAACCAAAAACGCTTTGCAGCAGATCGACGGCGGAGGGATTCATCGGCGACATGCTAGCAAACCGCCGCCCCCGCCCTGTCGGCGCAGGCCACCCGCGCCGTCAACCATCGCCGGGAAAGGCTGCCGGTGGATGCCGGCTTGCGCTCAGCGACGGGTGAAGAAATCCCGGAACGCGGCGACCGTGCGCTCGATGCCGTCGTCGTCGATGTCCAGGTGGGTGACCAGGCGCAAGGTCGGCAGGTAGCCGATGCTGATGCGGATGTTTGCCCGGCGCAGGTGCGCGTCCAGCTCGCGCAGGCGCGGCGCCGGCACGTCGATGAAGACCATGTTGGTGTGCTGGCCGAGCAGGTCGATGCCGCCGACCTCGCGCAGGCAGCCGGCCAGGTAGGCGGCGCGGCGATGATCGTCGGCCAGTCGTGCCACATGGTGATCCAGTGCGTGCAGGCCCGCGGCCGCCAGCATGCCGGCCTGCCGCCAGCCGCCGCCGGTCACCTTGCGCCAGCGCCGCGCCTTGTCGATCAGGGCGTGCGGGCCGACCAGCACCGAACCCACCGGCGCGCCGAGCCCCTTGGACAGGCAGATCGACACCGTGTCGAAATGGCCGGCGATCGCGCGCGGCGGCACGCCGCAGGCCACCGCCGCGTTGAACAGTCGCGCGCCATCCAGGTGCAGGCCCAGGCCATGGGCGCGCGCCAGCTCATGCGCGCCGGCCAGGTAGTCCAGCGGCAGGCTGCGGCCATGCCAGGTGTTTTCCAGCGCCAGCAGGCGGGTACGCGCGAAATGCGGATCGAGCGGCTTGATTGCCGCCTCGACCTGCGCCAGCGGCAACGAACCGTCCGCGGCCTGCACGATCGGCTGCGGCTGGATCGAGCCCAGCACCGCCGCGCCGCCGCCCTCGAACTTGTAGGTATGGGCATCCATGCCGACCAGGTACTCGTCGCCACGTTCGCAATGCGCCAGCAGCGCCAGCAGGTTGGACTGCGTGCCGCTGGGGACGAACAGGCCGGCGTCGAAACCGAGCTCGCCGGCGAGCCGCTGCTGCAGCACGATGACGGTGGGGTCTTCGCCGTAGACGTCGTCGCCGACCTCGGCCGCCAGCATCGCCGCGCGCATGGCGGCGGTGGGCCGGGTGACGGTATCGCTGCGCAGGTCAACAAGACTCGTGGCGGTCGACGGCATGGCGGGTATTCCCTCGGGTGGGCAGGACGCAGGACGTCGCGGAGGCGGCCAACGCCGCCGCGCCTAAGGTAGCGAAAACCGCGGCGGCTTTGCGCACCTGCCAACGGAACGGCCGCCTGCATTCCCTGATCGGGCGCCCGGCGATGCGCCGCCGGGGTCGCCACCCAGCCGGGCAAACGGCGGCGTAACAAGAGGCTACGCAGGCCTGTGATATGGTCCGCCGCCGCTGCCCGCCCCGACCCTGGTCGCGCCGGTGCCCGGCACTCACCCCTTCGAACCCTTGCCAGCCCGGAACCCGCCAAGCCGATGACCAACAGCACTTTTTGGCTGGCCGTGGGTTTTGCCGGACAGGCGCTGTTCGGCATGCGCTTTTTCGTGCAGTGGCTGCACAGCGAATCGCGGCGCAAGAGCATCATCCCGCTGACCTTCTGGCACCTCAGCGTCGCCGGCGGCGTGGTGCTGCTGGCCTATGCGATCCACCGGCGCGAGCCGGTGTTCATCGTGGGCGAAACCGTGAGCCTGATGATTTTCCTGCGCAACCTGCAATTGCTCCGCAGAAAGACCGATTGACGCGCGCCTCATTCCCCAGTCCCGCTTGAACGCCCTTTCCGAAGAATCCCACCGCATGCCCGGCACCCACGCATCCCCCCTGTCCCCGCCTCCACTCCAGTCGCAGCGGAACCGTTCCGCGCTGATCTGGCTGTTCTGCCTGTCCCTGCTGCTCGGTTTCGCGTTCCAGGGCACGCGCGGCATGTGGAACACCGACGAGGGGCGCTACACCGAAAACGCGCTGCAGATGGTCGATTCGGGCAACTACCTGGTGCCGGCCTACGGCAGCGACCGCCTCAACTTCACCAAGCCGCCGATGCACTACTGGGCGATCGCCGCGTCGGTGAAGGCCTTTGGTCCCAACGAGTGGGCGGTTCGGGCGCCCAATGTGCTGGCTTTCGCGCTCACCGCCCTGCTGCTGTGCCTGATGGGCGAGCGGCTGATGCTGCGCAGGCCCTGGCTGCCGGGCCTGGTCTACGTGCTGACGCTGGCGCCGCTGATCGCCGCCAACGTGGTCAGCACGGACACGCTGCTGACGCTGTTCGAGGCACTGGCCATGTTCGGCTTCGTATCGGCGCGGATGGGGCCGCCCGCGCGCGCGCGCCGTGGCTCGATCCACCTGATGTGGCTGGGCTTCGGCCTGGCGTTCCTGACCAAGGGGCCGCCCGGGCTGCTGCCCCTGCTGGCGATCGTCCCGTTCATCGCCAGGCGCGACGGCTGGCGCGCGCTGGGTCGCCTCTTCCCGCTGGGCGGCCTGCTCGTCTTCATGCTGAGCGGTTTCCTCTGGTACCTCGTGGTGATCCTGCGCTACCCGGGACTGCTGCACTATTTCGTCTACGTCGAGGTCTACCAGCGCATCCTGACGTCCGCCCAGCACCGCAACCCGCAGTGGTACGGCTGGCTGGTCGCCTACGGGCCGGTGTTCGCCTTTGCCAGCATGCCATGGACCCTGGAGCTGCTGCGCGGGCTGAACCGCGCCCGCTCCATCGCGCGCTGGCGCCAGTGGTGGCGCGACGCCTCCACGCCGTTGCTGCTGGCGCTGTGGTTTGCCTTGCCCTTGCTGGTCCTGTGCGTCTCGCGCTCGCGGCTGCCGGTGTACGCGCTGCCGCTGTTCCTGCCGCTGTCGCTGATGCTCGCGCTGCAGCTGGACAGCCGCGTCGACCTGGCCCGCACGCGCCAGCGGGTCCTGCTGGGGTTCTGGATCGTGGTGCTGATCGTGCTCAAGGGCGCCGGCAGCCTCTACCTGAAGTCGCCCGCGGACAGCCGCGTGCAGGCGCGCCAGCTGGACGCGACCGCCGCCGGCAACGGCTACGCCGCGCTGGCCTTCGTGCAGAAGACCGATGACCACGTCGGGATCGAGGAACACACGCCCTGGGGCGTGCGCCTGTATCTGCACAAGCCCATCGTCGGCATCGCCTGGAGCAAGCCGGACAGTGGCGAGCGCCTGTGCGCCACGCTGCGCGAGTACGGCAGTGTGCTGGTGGTGATCGACCCCGGCATCGCATCGGATGCGTTCGGCGCGGCCGTCCAGCGGTGCCGCCCGCAGGCCGTGCTGGATCTTGGCCCCTGGCAGCATCACCAGGTGGTGCTGGTCCGCCGCTGACCCAGCGCACCATGTCACATGGCGCACCGGCGGCTCCGCTGCGGTTATGCTTCGCACCATGCCGGGCGCGCCATGATGGCCGACAGGGACGGATCCGGGAGAGCGTGTGCGGCAAGATGCCGAGCGCCGGGCTGGCGACCCCGGCGAGCGGGCATCGCTGCCGGGCCTCCTTTCCCCGGAGCATCACCACCGACACCCACCGCCATCGCCGCGCGGCTTCCCTGGCGTCCTCCCAACAGGCAACGAGATCATGTGTGGAATTTGCGGGACCGCGGCGCCAGGCCAGCCTGCCGACACCCTGCTGCTGGCCGACAGGACCGCGCGCATGCTGGCGCAACTGGCGCATCGCGGGCCCTCCGGCGGTACCCAGCGCGACTGCGGCCAGGCGGTAATGGCGGCCAATCGATTGACGATCCGCAGCACCGGCGACGACCAGCCGCCGCTGATGGAAGCGGCCGGCGGCATCGTGGTGGTTTGCAACGGCGAGATCGACAATCACCGCGAACTGCGCGGCTGGCTGGAGCAGCGCGGCCACCGCTTCGATCGCAGCACCGACGTGGCAGTCATCGCGCCGCTGTACCTGGAGACCGGGCTGGCCTTTGTCGAGCGCCTGCAGGGCGTCTTCGCGCTGGCGATCTGGGACCCGCGCACGCAACAGCTGATCCTCGCCCGCGACCGCGCCGGCGAGCGGCACCTCTACTATGCCCATGCGCCGGACGGCATCACCTGCTTCGCCTCCGAACTGAACGCACTGCAGGCGGCGCACGACGGCCCCGCGGCCGTCGACGCCACCGCGATCGCCGACTATCTCGCCCGCGGCTATTGCCCCGCGCCGGAGAGTCCGATCCGCGGAGCCTGCAAGGTGCGGCCGGGGGAACTCGTCGTCGTCGACGAAAGCGGCGTCACCCGCCAGACCTGGTGGCGCAACCCGATCGGCCGCGTGCCGCACCGGCGCGGGGACGGCGCGGCCTTTGACGACATCTTTCGCGGCGCGGTGAGCCGACAGAGCGAGGCCGACGTCGACTACGGCGTGCTGCTGAGCGGCGGCGTCGATTCCGCCCTGCTCACCGCCGTGGTGCGCAGCGTCCGGCCCGACAAGCACCCCACCGCCTACAGCATCCGTTTCAACGAGGCCTCCTTCGACGAAGGGCAGCAGGCCGCCGAGGTGGCGCAGTTGCTCGATTGCCCCTTCGTGCCGGTGACGGTCGCGGCGCAGGACGTGCCGGCCACGCTGAAGGAGCTGATTGCCGGCACCGGCGAACTGATCGCCGACCCCGCCTGGGTACCGCTGGCGCTGGTCGCCCGCCGCGCCGCGCAGGACGTGCGCATGGCCCTGGCCGGCGAAGGTGCCGACGAATTGTTCGGCGGCTATCCCACCTATCTCGGCGCGCGCCTGGCCGGCCACTACGCCGCGCTTCCCGCGATCGTGCGCGATGCCTTCCGTAGCCTGGTCGAGCGGCTGCCGACCAGCGACCGGAAGGTGGCGATCTCCTTCCTGCTCAAACGCTTCGTGCAGGGACAGGAGCTCGACGGCCTGGCCAGGCACCTGCTGTGGACCGCCAGCATCCGCCCCGACGTGGTGCAGCGGCTCGGCATGCAAGCTTCCGCCGCGCCGCCGGCCCAGGGCCTGGACGAGCTGCTCGACGAGGTGCAGTTGCATGACTTCTCGCAATCCCTGCCCGAGGCGCTGCTGGTCAAGGCCGATCGCGGCGGCATGCTGCACGCGCTGGAAATCCGCGCCCCGTTCCTGGACCAGGCGGTGATCGATTTCGCCGCCACGCTGCCGCCCCACGAGCGCGTGCGCGGCCTGCACACGAAGGTCTTCCTCAAGCGCTACGCGCGGCGCTACCTGCCCCGTTCGGTGGTGTACCGGCGCAAGCGCGGCCTGTCCGTGCCGCTTGCCAGCTGGCTGCGCGGGCCCCTGCTCGACTGGGCGCAGGCGCGACTGGCCAGCCCGGTACTTGGCGATGCCGGCATCGACCATCGGGTCGCCCTGGCGCTGCTGGACGAGCACCGGGCCAGGCACAGCGATCATTCGCGCGCGCTGTGGACCCTGATCGTGCTCAGCGAGTGGCTCGAATGGGCGGCACGACCCGTGGCCGAAGCGCCCCTCGCCCGCGGCGCACCCGCGACGACGCAGGTCGCACTCGCCTGACCTAACCGGCCCGTGCGGCTCAGCCGTCGCTGCCGAGCTGGCGACGCTCGCGCAGGCGGAACTGCAGGTTGCGCAGGTAGACCAGCAAGCCGCCGGCCTGGCCCACGATGAATACCGGATCGCGCTTGTAGATCGCGTACGCCAGCAGGATCGCCCCGCCGAGCAGGCTGGCGTACCAGAACGCCATCGGAATCACGCTGCGTTTCCTGCGCTCGCTGTAGAACCACTGCAGCAGGAAACGCCCGACGAACACCACCTGGCCGGCCAGGCCGACCACCAGCCAGATTGAACTCGATGCGATGCTCATGGTGTTCCGCATGTAAGGGGCAGGCCCGGGTTTTGCGCCCGGCGCGGGGTTACGGGGCAGCGCCGGCGTGGATCCGGCACCGTCAGCGACGGCGGCGGAAATACAGCCACGCCGACAGCGACAGGATCGTGGCGGGAAGCAGGTTGGCCAGCATCGGCCCGATCCCGTAGACGATGGCGAAGTTCACGATCACCCGTTGCAGGAAATACCAGGCGACCGCCAGCAGCATACCAATGAAAATGCGCTTGCCCAGCCCACCCGAGCGCAAGGTGCCGAACGCGAACGGCATCGCGCACAGCACCAGCACCAGCACGTTGAGCGGATAAAACACCCGCGCCCAGAACGCCACCGCATAGCTGGCCGGGCTCTCGCCGTTGCTTTCCAGGTAGGTCATGTTGCGGTACAGGTCGCGCATCGACAGGTGTTCGGGCTGGATCGCCGACTGCGCCAGCACCTGCGGATTGAGGCTGGACTGCCAGCGCTCGGTCGGCAGCAGCGTGGTGTGCACGCCCTGCGCGTCGAGCGTGCTCCTGCGCACGCCGTGCATGATCCACTGGTGGCCGTCGTGCTCGGCCGTCTTCGCCCATTCGAAGCGGCTCAGTTGCCCGTCCGGGGTCAGCGTGAACACGCGCACGTCGGTCAGCTGCACGCTGCCGGCAACGCTGCCGACGCGCAGCACCGCGCCGCGCGCATTGATGATGTTGTCGCCGTCGCGCGCCCACAGGCCGCTGCTGGTCGAGCCGAGCGAGGAGGCCCGCATGCGCAGATCCATCGCCTGCGCCTGCTGATCACCCCACGGCGCCAACGTCTCGCCGAGGATCACCACGCCCACCACCAGTATCGCCACCACACCCGCCGCCGACGCGGCGATCCGCAGGCGCGACAAGCCCGCCGCCCGCAGCGCCGTCAATTCGCCGCTGGCGGCTAGGCCGCCAAGCCCGAGCAGGCCGCCGATCAAGGCCGCGTTGCCGAACATCTCGTAGGCGCGGCGCGGCAAGGTCACCAGCACGTACAGCACCGCGTTGCTTGCCGTGTAACCGTTGCGCCCGACATGGGCCAGCTGCCGCACCAGCTGCGTGCTCGCCTGGAATCCGGTCAACACCAGCCAGGCGGTCAGCACCGCGCCGAGCATGCTCAGCGCGACCAGCCAGTCGACCCGCTTGATGGTCGGGACGGCGAACGGGAAACCGTGTGCACGCCCGCTCACGCCAGCGCCCTCGCGGATGGGTTACGCGCGCTGTATTGCCTGCGCAGCAGCCACAGCGCCAGCCCCAGGCCCAGCAGGTGCAGCAGCCACATCGACTCCTGGTTGTGCCAGTGGCCCTTGCCGATCTGCGCGCGGCACAGCATCAGCAGCAGGAAATACAAGTAGAACAGCGCCACCGCCAGCATCAGCCGGCCGTAGCGCGGCTCCCGCGGGTGCTGCCGCGACAGCGGCAAGGCCAGCAGCAGCAGCACCAGGGTCATCGGCGCGGCGCTGAGGCGCCAGGCCAACTCGGCGCGCGCCGTCGGGTCATCCGAGCGCGCCAGGGTCAGGCTGTCCTGCCCGTAGATCTGGTCGTCGTCCGACCCGTCCGGCTGCACCGCCGACAGCGAGGTGTCGTTGCCCTCGTACTGCATCCGCCGCCAGTTGTCGCCGCCCAGCGGCACGTCGTATTGCCAGCCGTGGCGGAACGCGATGAAGCGGCCGCTGCCGTCGCTGTCCTGGTACAGCTCGCCGCTGGCGGCGGTGATGATCCGCAAGTGCGGCGCGCCGCCCTTGCTGCTGCGATCGCCGGCGACAAACGTATTGCCCAACTTGCGACCGTCGCTGCTGAGGCGGTCCACGAAGATGACGCCGCCCTTGCCCGGCAGGTCGGTAAAACGCCCCGCGTCCAGGCCGGCGGCAACCACCGAGCGGTTCGCCGCCGCCACCATGGCGTCGCTGGTGCGCACCGCCCACGGCCCGAGCCACAGCGACACCGTCGCGGTGAGCGTGAACAGCACCATGCCCAGCAGCAGCACCGGCCGCAACAGCCCGGCCGGCCCCATGCCGGAGGAAGCCAGCACGTGCATCTCGCTCTCGCGATACATGCGCCCCAACCCCATCAGCACGCCGACGAAGCTGGCCAGCGGCATCATGCTGGCGAGCCCGCTGAGGGTCTGCAGCCCCAATACCTGGAACATCACGCTCGCCGGAAAGCTACCGTTGGCGACCTGCTGCAGCACCTTGGCGAACGCGCTGCCGACGACGATCACCAGCAGCACCGCCACCGTGGCCGCCACGGTCTGCGCCAGTTCACGCAGGAAATACCGGTCGAGAATGCTCAGCATGCGATAAACTTGTCCGCTTACCCGCCAACCGATCGGGTTGGCAAACCGCAAGTCTAGCCTGTCCGGCCATGGCCGGGCTCATGCAGGAAACGCCCGATGACACTTCAGTTCAGCCTTGCCACCGCCGCTCCGGAAACCATTGACAGCGCATGCATCCTGGTCGGCGTGTACGAACACGGGGTGCTGTCCAGCGCCGCCGCTCGGGTGGACAGCGCCACCGACGGCCTGATCAAGCGCCTGGTCGACGCCGGCGACATCAGCGGCAAGGCCGGCAGCAGCAACCTGCTGTTCGCCCCGGCCGGCATCAACGCCAGGCGCGTGCTGGTGCTGGGCCTGGGCGCGCAAAAATCGTTCGACGCCGCGCGCTTCCAGAAAGTGAACGTCGAGGCGGCGCGTGCGCTGGGCCGCGTGCCGGTGGACGGCGCCACCTCCTACCTGACCGAACTCGACGTGAGCGGTCGTGACAGCGGCTGGCGCGTGCGCGTGGCCGCGCTGGCCAGCGACTATGCCGCCTACCGCTACACCGCCACCTTCAAGCCGCGCGACAAGAGCAAGCAGCCCGAGCTGGCCACGCTGGCGTTTGCCGCCGGCGACGACGCCCGGGCCGGTCTGGACCAGGCCGTCGCCATTGCCGAAGGCGTGCGCTTCGCCCGCGAGCTGGCCAACCTGCCGCCCAACATCTGCAACCCGGCGTGGATCGCCTCGCAGGCGCACGCCTTTGCCGAGGCCCAGGCCAACACCAGCTGCCGCGTGCTCGATCACGTCGAGATGGAGCAGCTCGGTTTCGGATCGCTGCTGGCCGTGGCCCGCGGCTCGGTCAACAAGCCCAAGCTGGTGGTGCTGGAATACAAGGGCGGCAGCGAAGGCGACAAACCGTACGCCTTCGTCGGCAAGGGCGTCACCTTCGATTCCGGCGGCATCAGCCTCAAGCCCGGCCCGGGCATGGAGGAGATGAAGTTCGACATGGGTGGCGCCGCCGCCGTCCTCGGCGCCTTCGTCGCCGCGGTGAAGATGGGCCTCAAGCTCAACCTGGTCTGCGTGGTGCCCGCGGTCGAGAACATGCCCGACGGCGACAGCTACCGGCCCAGCGACGTGCTGACCAGCCTGTCCGGCCTGACCATCGAAGTGCTCAACACCGACGCCGAGGGCCGCCTGATCCTGTGCGACGCGCTGACCTGGACCGCCCGCACCTTCCAGCCGCAGGCGATGGTCGACGCCGCCACCCTCACCGGCGCCTGCGTGATCGCGCTGGGCAAGCATGCGTCCGCGGTGATGAGCAAGCACGACGACCTCGCCGCCGAACTGGTCGCCGCCGGCGAGGAAACCCTCGACCGCGCCTGGCGCCTGCCGCTGTGGGACGATTACCAGGCCCAGCTCGAATCCGGCTTTGCCGACGTCGCCAACATCGGCGGCAAGAGCGCCGGCGCGATCACCGCGGCCTGCTTCCTGTCGCGCTTCACCGAAGGCCAGCGCTGGGCCCATCTGGATATCGCCGGCACTGCCTGGGAAGAAGGCCGCAAGGGCCTGGCCACCGGCCGCCCGGTGAACTTGCTGGTGCAGTGGCTACTCGATCAGAGCAAGAAGTGAGTGAACAGGAGTGATGAGTGAGCAGGAGCAGGCAACTGCCGCCGACTCACCTCACCCCCGCTCCTCCTCTCGTTTTCCACTCATCTCCACTCGTTCCTCGCCTTATGCCCCGCGCCGATTTCTACCTGATCGACAAGCCCCGCTTTCGCGAGCAGCCCTTGCTGCTGGTGTGCGAGCTGGCGAAGAAGGCGCTTGCCGCGCGGCAGCCCACGCTGATCCTGGCGCGCGACCACGAGCAGGCGCATGAGCTGGACGAACTGCTGTGGGCGTTCGACGACGACGCGATGATTCCGCACCAGCTGGCCGGCGACGACGACGACGACGAGACCGCCGTGCTGATCGTGCCCCCCGGCGTCGACACCGCCGATCGTCCGCTGCTGATCAACCTGCGCGATGCCTGCCCCGGCGGCCGCTACCAGCGCGTGCTGGAAGTGGTGGCCGCCGACCCGGCCGCCCGCGACGGCTCGCGCGCACGCTGGCGCGAATACCAGCGGCTGGGTTTCGAACTGCACAAGAACGACATGTAGCTCAGGCCGGCTCGACCTCGACCGGATCGGCCGAACCGACCATCCTCGCCAGCGCGTCGCCGAGCTGCTCGCCGGTCAGCGGCTTGCGCAGGAAACCGTCCATCCCCGCCGCCTGCGCGCGCGCCTCGTCCTCGCCGCCCGAACGCGCCGTCACCGCCACGATCGGCAGGTGCGCGCCGGCACGCTCGCGCTGGCGGATCAGCCGCGCCACCTGGAAACCGTCCACCCCCGGCAGGTCCAGGTCCAGCAGCACCGCGTCGAAGCTGCCGTGCGCCAGCTCGGCCAGCGCCGCCAGCCCGTTGGCCACGTGCACCACCGCGTGCCCCTGCCGCTCCAGCAGCCCGCGGATCACCGCCGCCACGATGCCGTCGTCCTCGACCAGCAGCAGCCGGTAGCGCCCCGCCACCACCGCCGGCCCCGGCAACGGC
>JAGWIC010000026.1 GCA_028866435.1 Lysobacteraceae bacterium
GGCCACGATGCGCCCTTCGGCGTCGAGCAGGGACACCGTGACGTTGTGGCTGAAACCGCCGCCGGGCAGCTGCCGGTAGGCGATGCCCAGCACGCCGGCGAGCATGCCCTCGTCGCCGCGCTCCGGGCGCGCCAGTTGGAAGCCCGGTGCCTGCACCTGGTGCGCGGCGGCGATCCTGCGCAACGTCGCGGCGTCGTCGCGCGCCGGGTCGAAGGTCACCAGCAGCACCGGGATGGTCCGGCCCGACTTCGCCGCCACGGCGTGCTGCAGGTGCTTGAGGTATTCGATCTCCAGCGGGCAGGCCATCTGGCACGAGCCGTAGAACATGCCCACGATGCGTGGCTGCCCGCGCAGCGCGTCGAAGGCGAACAGCTCGCCGCGCTGGTCGCGCAGGGTCAGCGCGGGTATCCGGTAGACCGAGGTTGCCGGCAGCGCCGCCGCGGACGGCGCGGCATGGGCCAGCGGCATGGCCAGTGCAAGGCCGAGCAGGAACAGCAGATGGCGCGGCAGGCGCATGGTCATTCTCCGTGGATGTCGCGAACGCAGCGAAAGCCGACCCGCGGTGCGACGTCGACCGGTTTGAGTGCCGTCAGTGCGGCAACCCGCATCATCAGCGCGTACTCGTTCTTGTCGGCAAAGGCCAGCGCCGAGCCGCCGCACAATGCCAGCGTGGCGCTGTTGCCGGCGACGCGCGCGTCGGCATTGGGAAACATCGCCGCATAATCGCCGGTCCATTCCCACAGCAGCCGGTTGGTGTCGCGCACGCCGTAGACATTCGCGCGATGCCGGCCGATCGCGCCCGGCCTTTCGCCGCTGCTGGCCAGGATCGACGACAGCAGCGCCTGGTTGCGCAGCGGGTCGCCGCGCGCGTCGCGCCGGGTGGCGTCGGCGGCGGCGACGTATTCCCACTCGTACCAGGTCGGCAGGCGCGCCTGTTCGCCGGCACAGAAGGCCCGCGCGGCGAACCAGCTGATCCCGGTCACCGGTTGCCGCGGCTGCACCGCCGGGCCGGGCGTCAGCGGGCCCTGCCATGCCACCAGGTATTGCGGGCCGGCCAGCAGCGGCGACACCTGCCCCTGCCGCCATCGCGGATGGGCGGTGACGAAGGCGAGGTAGTCGGCCTCGGTCACCGGCTCGACCCGCATCGCGAACGACGCGATCGCGATGCGCGAGGCGTGGCCGTCGATCGCCAGCGCGCTGACGAAGCGGCCGGCCGGGATCGTGACGTAGTCCGCGGCGAACGCCGCCGGCGCGAACGCCAGCAGCAGCAACAGCCCTGTCATCCGGATCGGTTTCATCGTGGTCACCTCCAGCGCAGGCCTCCGGTGGTGCCGGCGGCACCACCGGAGCGTGATCACTTTGGCTTGTCGCCCGCCCGCACCGCCTTGACCTGGTCGGCGCTGATGGTGCCGCCCTTGTTGTTGAAGTTGTTCAGCACGTAGGTCAGCACGTTGGCGATCTCGCCGTCGCTCAGGTTCGAGCCCTGCGCAGGCATCACCGACTCGTAGCCGGTGCTGTTGACGGTGATCTTGCCGCTGAGGCCGTTGAGCACGATGCTGATCGCGCGCTGCGGATCGGCATTGAGGTAGTCCGACATCGCCAGCGGCGGGAACGCGCCGGGCAGGCCCATCGCGTTGCCCTGGTGGCAGGCGGAGCAGATCTGGGTGAACACGCGCTTGCCGTCGGCCATCGCATCGTTGACGTTCATCGTTGCGGCAACCGCCTTCGGTGGCGCCAGGCCGCTGATCGGGCCGCTGGGCCCCCGGTTGTACAGCGCCGGTTGCGCCGGGCCGCTGACCTTGATCTCGCCCAGCGCGCCCTGCATGAACGCGCGGGTGATCGAGTGGTCGACCAGCAGCAGGGTGCCCGGTACCGGCGTGCTCAGCTCGACCATGGTGGCACCGCCGGCCGGCACCAGCGTGGTCTGCACATTGTGATTGACCAGGGTACCGCCCTCGACATTGGCGCTGTCGAAGATGCCGCCGATGACATGGAAGCTCGACACCAGGTTGGGGCCGCCGTCGCCGACGAACAGGCGCACGGTGTCGCCCACCTTCGAGGTCAGCGCATGGGCGCCGGTCAGCGAGCCCTCGCGGCCGTTGAACAGCACGTAGGTCGGCTGTTCCAGCAGCAGCTTCTGCATGTCGAACGACTGCAGGCCCGGCTCATGGTAGGTGCCGCTGGTGTAGAAATCGCCCTGCACCACGTAGTACTCGTGGTCGACCTTGGGCAGGCCTTGCGGCGGCTCGACCACGATCAGCCCGTACATGCCGTTGGCGATGTGCATCGGCACCGGCGCGGTGGCGCAGTGGTAGATGAAGGTGCCCGAACGCAGCGCCTTGAAGGTGAACACGCTCTCGTGCCCCGGCGGCGTCACGGTGGAGGCGGCGCCGCCGCCCGGACCCATCACCGCATGCAGGTCGATGTTGTGCGCCATGTGCGAGCCGGGGTCGTTCTTCAGGTGCAGCTCCACCGTGTCGCCCTGCCGCACGCGGATCAGCGGGCCGGGCGTGCTGCCGTTGAAGGTCCAGAACGTGTAGCGCACGCCGTCGGCCATCTGCTTGACGACTTCGCGGGTCTCGAGGCGCACGATCACCCGCGCCGGATAGTTGCGGTGGATCGGCGCCGGCACGCCCGGCGGATCGACCAGTTTCTCCTCGATCGGCGGCCCCTGCGGCGGGCCGAAATCGCCGGCGAGCGTGGTGGCGGCTTGCGCGGCGCGCGGCGCCGCATCGGACGGCGTCGCGCAGACGGCGATCGCCAGCAGGCTGGCCGCGACCAGGACGGTGGACAGCAGTCGTGACATGGTGTTCTCCCTTGATGGACTTTCCAGGCGGAGCCTAGGCGATGGCCATCGCGCAACCCTGATCTGGGTCAGGGCCACACCCGATTGCGCGCGCCTGCGACAGTCCGCCACAGCCACCGGCACGGCGAAACGCAGGCCCGCGCCTGCGCGCAGCGCTGGATAAAAGGAGTACAAGGAGTACAAGGAGGTCGACAGGGAGGTGGCCCAGGCAGCACGCCTCGCCCCACGCGGGCCAACCGCGGTCGCCCACGCGAAGCCGGGAACCGGGCGGACGCTGTCTCGACAGGTCGCCCGCGTTCGACGACGGCCCGCTACCCGCGCATGCGCATGCGCACGGAGCGCCCATCACCACCTGAATGCACAGGGAGGGCCAATCAGACTATTCCTAAAGTTTGCCGCCTTGCAGCCGCTGCCTTCAGAGGGTCTGCCACACTTCTCTCGATGGAAATATGTGAGCTGGCCCCGGTCGTAAGCTGTTCTTCACATGGAACAGGTGACCCTGATTCCGCCCACATCCCCGTTCTTGTCGGAAACGATAATGATTTGCGCATTCCCCTTCCGGACCCGTCCGGAAAGATCAAGCCGACAGCGGTAGGAGTTGCCTCGATGGATATCCCCGCCAGGGAACCTCGTCAGGTCGCCTTCGCGGAAGCCGTCCGCGGCATCAGTGAGACCATGCGCTCCACACCCCTCGGCTGGGCATTGGTGGCATGGCTGGCCCACTGGCAGGCACCGCCATGGCGCATCGCCGCCTGGGTAGGCGTGTTCGTGCCGATCTGGCTGGTGAACGTGTTCTTGCTGCGCAGGGTTGCCCGCGAAGGCAGCGACCCTACCCGCCACAGCAGGCTGTTGTGGATTATCGCCGCGCTGGATGGCATCGCGTGGGGGCTGGCCGTGCCGTGGCTGATGGGCATAGACCGGACCCTGGATTCCTGGATGGCGGTCGTACTGTGCGGCGTCGCCTCGGTGAACGCGCCCGCGTACATCACCGAATTCAACGCTTTCCGCGCGCTTCTGCTCGCGTTGTGGCTTACGGTGCTGGCAGGCGCCGCCACCAGCCTGCAGGCTACCGGCTCGGCGATACCGCTGAGTGTCGGCATCACCGTCTACCTGGTGGTGCTGATCCGCGGCATGCGGATCATTGCCAATCGCGTGACCGAAGGCATCCGCCTGGCGATCGAGAACGCCAGCCTGGCGTCGCACCTGGAACGCGCGCTGGAGCTGTCCAAGCGCGAAGCGACCACCGACGCCCTGACCGGCGTGGCCAATCGACGATCCCTCGACGAATACCTGGCCAAGTGCGTGGAACGCAACCGCGAGCAAAACGAGCGTTTCGGCGTGCTGCTGCTCGACCTCGACCACTTCAAGCAGATCAACGATCGCCACGGGCACATGACCGGCGACCGCGCCCTGCGGGCCGCCGCGCAGCGCATCCAGCAAGCCCTGCGCGTCGGCGACATGTGCGCCCGCTACGGCGGCGAGGAATTTTTCGCGGTGCTGCCGCGGGTCGACAGCGACATGGCGCTGGAAGTGGCCGAGCGCATCCGCCGGACCATGGAAAGCCAACCCCTGCTGAGCAATCCGACCCTGCGGGCGACGGTATCCATCGGCGTGGCCATCTGCGACAGGCTCATGACGGTCGAACAACTCATCGCCGCGGCCGATGCAGCGGTCTACGCGGCAAAGCACAACGGCCGCAACCAGGTCCAGCTGGGCAGCCACGACGCGGCCCCCGTCGGGGCGCTTCGTTCGTAGGCGCCGCGCCAGCCTCTCGGCCAAGGGTGGGCAGCAGCCCTCCAGGCCTTCCTCCACCTCCCCGGCCCGCCCTGTCCCGGCGCTACAGTCCCACCAGCGGCTGCAGCCTGCGCGCCAGCCAGCCGGGAAACCGCAGTGGTGCATCCAGCGCGGCCACGCAGATGCACGGCACGCCCGGCACGGTCACCGGCTGGTGCAGCACGTCACTGTCCAGGTCCGCCACGTCGCCGGGAGCGAAATGGCCCAGCGCATCGCTGTAGGCACCCTGCAGGATCTGCGTCAGCTCGCTGCGGCCATGGCTGTGCAGCGGCATGCTCCTGCCCGGCGCGATCTTCAGCATGAACAGCGAGCCGCCGCCACTGCGGCGGGCGCGGATACAGTGCACGCCCGGCGCCATCCAGCGCCACCTCAGGCCGTGCAGCGAGGTGCCAAAGTACGGGTGCAGCGGCGCCGGCAGACGATCGGGATCGCCCGCGTCGGCATCGTCGTGCCGCCGCGGCGGCAGCGCCGGTACCGATTCGCCGAGGCGCTCCAGCATCGCGGCGCGCAGGCCTTCCCGACGCGAATCGTCGACGGCCGCGGCCTGCTGCTGTTCCACCAGCAGGCCGCCGATGCGCTCGGCATCGCGCACCTGCCGGCGGCAATGCGCACAGGCCGCGAGATGGGTCGCCACGATCACGCCCAGCTCCAGCGACAGTGCGCCGGCGGCGTAGGCCATGACGGTGGACGGATCGAGGTGGTGGCGCGGGGTCATGGCGTTCCCCTCACGTCATCCTGCAGTTTCAGGAAGGCGCGGCGCAGGCTGGACTTCACCGTGCCCAGCGGCATGCCGAGCTCGTCGGCGATCCCCTGGTGGCTTTTTGCCTCGAAATAGGACATCCGGATCAGCCTTGCCTGGATCGCCGGCAGCCGATCGATACGGCTCTTCAGGTCGACGTGTTCGGCATACGACTCGGCCGAACTGGCGCTGCCGGCGCCGTCGTCGACGTCCATCCGCTCGGGTTCGTCCAGCACCTGGATCCAGCCCGGCTCCCGGCGCACGCGGTCGATGTGCAGGTTGCGCGCGATGCGGAACAGCCAGGTGGACAGGCGGCTGCGCGACGGATCGTACTGTTCGGCGCGCTGCCACAGGCGCAGCAGCGCTTCCTGGGCCAGTTCCTCGGCGATCGTCTCGGCCGAGCCCAGCCCCCGCAGGTAGAGGCAGAGGCGGGGCATGAAGTAATCGTAGATCCGCATGAAGCTGTCGCGGTCGCGCGAGCGCGCCACCGACACCATCTCGATGGTCCAGTCGCGGGAGTCCTTCGCTTGCGGCATCGGCGTGGACACGATTCGGGCCGCCTCGAAAGGCGACGGGCTCCCGGTGGCGGAATCAAGGGGCATGGTAGGTCAATTTCAAGGGGCATGGTCCGGCTTTGCAGCTGGTACGCAAGAAAGCGTGCATTGGATGCACGACATGCATCGCCGGTGCCTGCATCCGATTCGGTCCTGGCGTCGTAACGGCATGCACAGTGACCCGAGGATCGCCGCCATGTCCACCCAACCCGCCACCGACGCCGGACCGCCGGCACGGCGAGGCCACGCCGGGCACAGCCTGCGCCAGTGGTTCGACACCACGCCGGCGCCGCTGCCAGACGGGACCTCGCCCGACCGCATCGCCTGGCTGCGCGCGCTGCCGTTCGCGATCCTGCACCTGGCATGCCTTGGTGCGATCTGGACCGGCGTTTCGCCGCTGGACCTGCTCACCGCGGGCACGCTGTACGCGGTGCGCATGTTCGCGCTGACCGGCTTCTACCATCGCTATTTCTCCCATCGCAGCTTCCGCGCCTCGCGCACCGTGCAGTTCGTGTTCGCGGTGATCGGCGCCGCCTGCGTGCAGCGCGGGCCGCTGTGGTGGGCCGCGCACCACCGCCACCACCATCGCCACGCGGACACCGCAGCGGATCCGCATTCGCCGGGCGTGCACGGTTTCCTGTGGAGCCACATGGGCTGGTTCCTCACGCCACGGGCCTTCCGTACCAATTTCGAGCGGATACCCGACCTGGCGCAGTTCCCCGAATTGCGCCTGCTCGACCGCTACGACACGCTGGTGCCGCTGCTGCTGGCGCTCGCCCTGTACGCCGCCGGCGCACTGCTGCAGCACGTCGCCCCAGGCCTGCACACCAGCGGCATGCAACTGCTGGTGTGGGGCTTCTTCATCTCCACGGCGGTGCTGTTCCACGCCACCGTCACCATCAACTCGCTGGCCCACCGCTTCGGCTCGCGCCGCTTCGACACCGGCGACGACAGCCGCAACAACCCGCTGCTGGCGCTGCTCACCTTCGGCGAGGGCTGGCACAACAACCATCACTTCTTCCCGGGCAGCGCGCGCCAGGGTTTCCGCTGGTGGGAAATCGACCTGACCTGGTATGGCCTGAAACTGATGGCCGCTGTGGGCCTGGTGCGCGACCTCAAGCCGGTGCCGCTATGGGTGCTGGCCAGGGCGGGGCACTGAGCATGCGCATCGCGGTGATCGGATCGGGCATCGCGGGCCTGGCCTCGGCCTGGCTGCTGGACCGCCGGCACGAGGTGACCCTGTTCGAGGCGAACGACTACCTGGGCGGCCACACCCACACCCACGACATCGAGGTCGGCGGCAGGCATCATGCGGTCGACACCGGCTTCATCGTGCACAACCCCCGCCACTATCCGCTGCTGACGCGGCTGTTCGACGAGCTCGAGGTGGCCTGCAAGCCCACCACCATGAGCTTCTCGGTCCAGCACGAAGCCAGCGGCCGCGAATACAACGCCACCTCGCTCGACGCATTGTTCTGCCAGCGCCGCAACCTGCTTTCGCCGCGGTTCCTCGGCATGGTGCGCGACCTGGTGCGCTTCTACCGCCAGGCGCCCGCGCTGCTGGAAGGCAACGACGACCCGAGCCTGGGCGACTATCTCGCCGCCCACCGCTACGGCGAGGCGTTCCGCGACGAGCACCTGGTACCGATGGCCACCGCGTTGTGGTCGTCGCCGCCGGCGCAGATCCTCGCCTTCCCCGCGCGCTACCTGGTGCAGTTCATGGCCAACCACCAGATGCTGCAGGTCGGCGCGAGGCCGGAGTGGCGCGTGGTGCGCGGCGGCTCGGCCAGCTACATCCGCGCGTTGCGCCGGCACTGGCGGGTGCAGGAACGGGTGTCCTGCCCGGTGCGCTCGATCACCCGCCACGCTCAGGGGGTGACGGTATGGAGCCCGATGGGCAACGAGCGCTTCGATCACGTGGTGCTGGCCTGCCACAGCGACCAGGCACTGGCGCTGCTGTCCGATCCCGGAGAATGCGAGCGCGAGGTGCTCGGCGCGATTGCCTACCAGGCCAACGACGTGGTGCTGCACACCGACCGGCGGCTGCTGCCCCGGCGCCGCAAGGCGTGGGCAGCGTGGAACGCCTTCGTGCCGGACGACCCGGCCGCACCGTGCACGGTGAGCTACTGCATGAATCTGCTGCAAGGTATCGACGCGCCCGAGCCGCTGGTGGTCACGCTGAACCGCAGCGAGGCGATCGATCCGGCATGCGTGCTGCGCCGGATGCGCTACCACCACCCGCTCCACACCCACGCCTCGGTAGCGGCGCAGCGGCGCAAGGCCGGGATCCAGGGCGTCCGGCGCACCTGGTTCGCTGGCGCCTACTGGGGCTGGGGCTTCCACGAGGACGGCATGCGCAGCGCGGTCGACATCGCCGCCGCGTTCGGCATCGACTGGGCCGGCACGTCGGCGCAAACCCTCCCGCATGCCGTGCCGGATACCTCGACATGACCGGCTCCCCGCTGCTGCGCAGCGCCGTCTACGAAGGCGTCGTGCGCCACCGCCGGGTGGCGCCGCATGCGCATGCCTTCGGCTACCGCATCGCCCAGCTCTACCTCGACCTCGACGAACTGGACCAGGTGTTCGACCGGCGCTGGCTGTGGTCGAAGGATCGCCGCAACCTGGCCGAGTTCCGCCGCAGCGACTATCTCGCACCGCACCAGCTGCCGCTGGCCGAGGCCGTGCGGCAGCGCGTCGAGCAGGCGACCGGAAGGCGCCCGCAAGGGCCGGTGCGCCTGCTCGCCCACCCGCGCTACGCCGGCTACGCGTTCAACCCGGTCAGCTTCTACTACTGCCACGCCGCGGACGGCCACACGCTCGACTGCATCGTGGCCGAGATCACCAACACGCCATGGAAGGAGCGCCACGCCTACGTGCTGCCGCTGGACACGGCGGAACGGCGTGGCCGCATGTACGAATGGCGCTTTCCGAAGGCCTTCCACGTGTCGCCCTTCATGCCGATGCAGCGCGACTACGCCTGGCGCTTCAGCGTGCCGGGCCAGGACCTGCGCGTGCACATGGATGTACTGCGCGACGGCAGCCGCGAGTTCGACGCCGACCTGAGCCTGCAGCACCGCCCGCTCGACGGCGCCGCGCTGACGCGCGTGCTGTGGCGCTACCCGCTGATGACGGCGCAGGTGATCGGCGCGATCCACTGGCAGGCGCTGCGGCTGTGGTTCAAGCGCAATCCGGTCCACGACCACCCACGACTGACCCGAGGCACGCCTTGAACGCTCTTGCCCGCGACACCTCCGCTGCCGCCTTCGGTGGCATCGACCGCTTTCTGCGTGGCCGCCTGCTCGACCGGCTCGGCGGCCTGCGCCACGGTCGCCTGCAGGTCCGTGATGCGCTGGGCGACGTCGCGCTGGGCGACGACGCCGGCGACGCGCTGCCGACCGTACGCGTCGAGGTACTCGACCCCGGCTTCTATCGCGCTGTCGCGCGCAACGGCAGCGTCGGCGTCGGCGAAGCGTGGATGGACGGCCTGTGGCGCTGCAGCGCGCCGGGGCTGACGCCGACCGACGCGCTGGTGGTGCTGGTGCGGCTGCTGCTGCGCAACCGCCAACTGCTCGACGGCATGGAAACCGGCACGGCCCGCGTCGGTGGCATGGCCTTGCGCGGCTGGCATGCGATCCGCCGCAACACGCTGGCCGGCAGCCGCCGCAACATCGCCGCTCACTACGACCTGGGCAACGACTTCTTCAGCCTGTTCCTTTCGGCCGACCTGATGTATTCCTCGGCACTGTGGGACGGCCCCGACGACACCCTGGAGGCCGCCTCGACGCGCAAGCTCGACGCCATCTGCCGCCAGCTCGAACTGTGCCCCGGCGACCGCGTGGTGGAGATCGGCACCGGCTGGGGCGGTTTCGCCGTGCACGCGGCCACACACTACGGCTGCCACGTCACCACCACCACCATCTCGCGCGAGCAGTACGCACTGGCGGCGGCGCGCGTGGCCGCGGCCGGCCTGCAGGACCGCGTCACCCTGCGCCTGGACGACTACCGCGATCTCGACGGCCAGTACGACAAGCTGGTGTCGATCGAGATGATCGAGGCGATCGGCGCCGGCTACCTCGACACCTATTTCGCCCGGCTCGGGCGCCTGCTGCGGCCGGACGGCCTGGCGCTGGTGCAGGCAATCACCATCGAGGACCACCGCTACACGCAGGCGCTGGCCTCGGTCGACTTCATCAAGCGGCACGTCTTTCCCGGCAGCTTCATTCCCTCGGTCAACGCCATGCTGGCGGCGAAGACCCGCGCCAGCGACCTCGGCCTGGTCGCGCTGCGCGACTTCGGCGACTCCTACGCACGCACGCTGAAGGCCTGGCGCGAACGCTTCCTTGCCCGTCTCGCCGAGGTGCGCGGACAGGGCTTCGACGAGCGCTTCATCCGCCTGTGGACGTTCTACCTGGCGTACTGCGAGGGCGGCTTCCGCGAGCGTTCCATCGGCGTGTCGCACCTGTTGCTGGCCAAACCCGGCTGGCGCGCCGCGTCGGCCTGCGGCGGGGAAGCGGCATGACGTTCTGGATCACCCTGGTCGCCTACGAAGTAGTGTGGTTCGTGGCCGTGATCGGCGCCGGCCACGGCCAGGGCTGGCCCGGCGTGCTGGCGGCGGCGCTGTTCGCCGCTTGGCGGCTGGCGATCTCGACCCGACGCGGCGTGGAGCTGCGCCTGGCCATCGTCGGACTGGCCCTGGGGCTGCTGCTGGAAGCGGCATGGACCGGCGGCGGACTGCTGCGCTACGCCGCGCCCTGGCCGCTGCCCGCGGCACCGGCGTGGCTTATCGCGCTGTGGGTGACGTTCGGGTTCGCCACCGTGCCGCTGCTCGGCTACCTGCACAGGCGGCCCTGGCTGGCGGCGCTGCTCGGCGCCGTCGGTGGACCGTTGGCCTACCTCGGCGCCGCCCGCGGCTGGCACGCGCTGGCGCTTGCCGCCCCGGCCTGGCACGCGCTGGCGGCGCTGGCCGCGGGCTGGGCGATCGCGCTGCCGCTGCTCACCTCGCTGGCGCACCGCTGGTTGCGGCAGCCCGTCGCGGAGCGCGCGTCATGAATGCGTGGCAGACGCTGCTGCTGGCGTGGCTGGCGGTCGCCGTGGCGATGGCGCTGGGCTGGCGCTGGCAGCAACGTCGTCGCAATGCCGGCATCGTCGATGTGCTGTGGTCGGCCGGGCTCGCGTTCGCCGCGGTGCTGCTGGCCGCGCTGGGCGGCGGCGCGTTCGCGCCCCGGCTGGCGCTGGCGGTGCTCGGCGGCACCTGGGGGCTGCGCCTGGCTCGGCACCTGTGGCGGCGGGTGCGCGGCGATGGCGAGGACGGGCGCTATCGCCAGCTGCGCGCGCAGTGGGGAGATGGCGGCTGGCGCTGGTTCGTCTTCTTCCAGTTCCAGGCCCTGCTGGTGGCGCTGTTCGCGCTGCCGTTCCTGGCCGTGGCAGGCAACCGCCACCCGCAGCCGGAATGGCTGCTGGCCGGCGCGCTGATCTGGCTGCTGGGCGTGGCCGGCGAGGCGATCGCCGACGCGCAGCTGGCGCGCTTCCGCGCCGAGCCTGCGCATCGCGGACGCACCTGCCGCAGCGGCCTGTGGCGGTACTCGCGCCATCCCAACTACTTCTTCGAATGGCTGCACTGGTTCGCCTACGTGGCGCTGGCACACGGTGCCCCGCTGGCGTTGCTGGCATGGCTGGGGCCGGTGCTGATGTTCGGCTTCCTGCGCTGGCTCAGCGGCATTCCGTGGACCGAGGCACAGGCGCTGCGTACGCGCGGCGAGGACTACCGCGACTACCAGCGCGCCACTCCGATGCTGTTTCCCTGGTTTCCCCGGCGCACGCGCGCCACGAGGAGCGAGTCATGAATGCCGCCACCCCTGACCGAACCGGACTGCCGTCCGACCGCCCTGCCCCCGGCCTGCTCGGGCTGGCCGAACGCGGCCTGGTGCCCGATGCGTTGCTGCGGCTGGGCATCCGCCGCCTGTGCGCGCAACGCCTGGTGGAGGAACGCACCAGCGGCCCCGAGCGCCAGGCCACGCGATTCGCCCGGCTGATCGACGGCCTGCGCCACAGCCCGGTCGCGATCCACACCGACGCCGCCAACGCGCAGCATTACGAGCTGCCCGCCGCCTTTTTCGGACACTGCCTCGGCCCGCGCCGGAAGTACTCGTGCTGCTACTACCCGCGCGGCGACGAAAGCCTGGCCGAGGCCGAGGATGCGATGCTGGCGCTGTACGGCGAACGTGCCAGGCTGGCCGACGGCCAGGACATTCTGGAGCTGGGCTGCGGCTGGGGTTCGCTGACCCTGTGGATGGCCGAGCGCTACCCGCGCGCGCGCATCGTCGCGGTGTCCAACTCGCACGGCCAGCGCCACCACATCGAGGCGCAATGCCGGGTCCGCGGACTGCACAACGTGCAGGTGCTGACCCAGGACGCCAACACGCTGACGCTGGAAGCGGCGCGCTTCGACCGCTGCGTGTCGGTGGAGATGTTCGAGCACATGCGCAACTACGAGACCCTGCTCGGCCGCATCGCACAGTGGCTGAAGCCGGGCGGCAAGCTGTTCGTGCACATCTTCGCGCACCGCAGCCTGATGTACCCGTTCGAGACCGCGGGCGGGGACAACTGGATGGGCCGGCACTTCTTCACCGGCGGCCTGATGCCGGCGGCCGACACCTTGCTGTGGTTCCAGCGCGACCTTGCCATCGAGCAGCGCTGGCTGGTCGACGGCAGGCACTACCAGCGCAGCGCCAACCAGTGGCTGCAACAGCAGGACGCCCGGCGCGAGGAGGTCATGGCCGTGCTGAGGCAGGCCTACGGTCCGCACGCGCGCCTGTGGTTCCAGCGCTGGCGCATGTTCTGGATGTCCTGTGCCGAACTGTTCGGCTACGACGGCGGTCGCGAATGGCTGGTCGCCCATTACCGCTTCGCGCGCGAAGCCTTGCCCACCCCGCCCACGGAGTCCCGATGAATCTCGCGCGCCTGCTCGCCACGCCCTGCCTCACCGCCCTGCTGCTGGTCGGCGTCTGCGCCCATGCGGGCGCGCCGATCCCGCCCGTGCCCCACGTCGACCTGTCGCGCTACCTGGGCCGCTGGTACGTGATCGCCTCTATCCCCACCCGGTTCGAGCGGGGCGGCCACAACCCGGTGGAGACCTACCAGTTGGATCAGCAAGGCCGGGTCTGCACCGCCTTCCGCTTCCGTCCCGGCAGCTTCGGCGCCCCGCCGAAGATGATCCACTCGATCGCCAGCGTGATGCCGGGCGGCGGCAATGCCGAGTGGCAGGTGCACCTGTTCTGGCTGCTGCGCGCGCAGTACATCGTCGCCTGGCTGGCACCGGACTACAGCAAGGTGATCGTCGCCCGCGACAAGCGCGACTACGTCTGGTTGATGGCGCGCAGCCCGCATATTTCCGCCGCCGACTACCAGGCGATGCTGGCCCGGGTGAAGGCGATGGGCTACGACCTGTCGAAGCTGGAGAAGGCGCCGCAGCGTTGGCCCGAGGCGCAACCGGCACAGGTCGCCCCCGCCCCGGTCTGCCAATGATGCGCCGGCCCACGCGGCGCGGAGCGAGCGGCCATCGCCGCTCCGACGTTCGCGTGCGCCGCCGGACTCGGAAGCCACCGGACCCGATTTTGCGAAACGCCCGGGCGCTGCTAGCGTGGCCGCTCCACAGGCCGAGGCCCGCATGCCCATGTCGACCGGGAATACCCCGCCCTCGGTGCTGTTCGTCTGCACCGGCAACATCTGCCGCTCGCCGACCGCGCATGCACTGACGCTGCACATGGCTACCGCCCGCAAGCTCCGCGTGATCGTGGACAGCGCCGCGATCAGCGGCGAGGAACTGGGCCATCCGCCGGACCGGCGCGCGCTCGCCGAACTGCGCCGCCGCGGCGTGAGCATGCTGCCGCACCGCGCCCGACGGGTGCAACCGGCGGACTTCCAGCGCTTCGGCCTGGTGCTGGGCATGACCGGCGCGCACGTCGACGCGCTGCGGCGCATGGCGCCGGCGCATGCCGCGAACATCGGTCTGCTGATGCGCTACGCCGACGGCCACGGCGCCATCGACGTACCCGATCCGTGGTTCGGCGGCGAACAGGACTTCATCGAGGCCTTCGACCTGATCGAGGCCGGCGTGGACGGCCTGCTGCGGCACTGGTCGACGGCCGAGGCCGGCTAGCGGCGGGCCGGCCCGCCGTGATCCCGGCGAAAGCCGGCATCCGGCGACTCGGCGACCTCCTGGGGCTGTGGGCTGGGGCTTTCGCCGGAATGACGAGCGGCATGTGCAGACGCGCTTCCTCCCGCAACTACTACGGACAACGGAAATATGCCGATAGAGAGCGCGCGTAGCGTTCGATCGTCCACTAGCGACTTACGGGGTCCGTACTAGCACCTTATGGGTGCCCGACTAGTACCTTTCGGATATCCCCACAACGTACACCTGGTTCTGAGCCAGGTACATTTCACCCACACTTCGAATACCCACAATTCAAACAAGTCTGACACCCGTCCATCAGCACCAACGCCTGCGTGTTGCACTTGGCGCACAGCGTGGCGCCGGGCGGGAAGCCGGAGGATTCGGTGTCGGAGGAGCCGGTTACGTCAGAGTTTTTTTTTGCGCCGGCCTGCTCGAAAGCGGTGCGCTTCTCGGCGATCAGGCGGCGGGTGGACTCGTCCATCTCCGGGTCGTGGATCAGGCCGATGTTCTTCATGTGCTGTTCGATCACGCCGCCGATCTCGGCGACGATGCTGGGCATGTAGACGCCGCCGGCCTTGAAGTAGCCGCCGCGGGGGTCGAACACGGCTTTCAGCTCTTCCACGATGAAGGTGACGTCGCCGCCCTTGCGGAACACGGCGGAGAGGATGCGGGTGAGCGCCACGATCCACTGGAAGTGGTCCATGTTCTTGGAGTTGATGAACACCTCGAACGGGCGGCGCAGTTCGTGCGGCGTGCCCTGGTTGAGCACGATGTCGTTGATGGTGACGTACAGCGCGTGCTCGAACAGCGGCGACTTGATCTTGAAGGTGGAGCCGACCAGGGTTTCCGGCCGCTCGACACTCTCGTGCATCTGGATCACTTCGGCCTGCTTCAATTCAGGATGTTTCGGGTCTTTCGGCGCGACACCGACCGGGTTGGCGGCAACCTTGTCTTCGGGCTTGACCACGTTGTAGCCGGTGATCTTCTTGTCGATCTTGATTGCCATGGGATTCACTTTTTCTGGGGACGGGCCGGCGCGGACACGGCGTGTGGCGTGGAAAAACATCCGGCCCGGCGCAGGGCCGGGCCGGATGCGGTGCGGCTTACTTCTTTTTTGCGGCAGTCTTCTTCTTGGCCGGGCCAGCTTTCTTCGCTGCCGGCTTGGCCGCCCTGGCGACTGCCTTCTTGCTGGCAGTGGACCTCTTGGCCGTCTTGGCGACGACCTTCTTGTTTGCACCCTTCCGGGTGCTGGCGGACTTCTTGACGGCCGCCTTCTTCGGTGCGGCCTTCTTGCTGGCCGTCTTCTTGCTGCTGACCTTCTTTGCCGGCTTGGCGGCAGACTTCTTGGCCGCCGGTTTCGCCACTTTCCTGGGTGCGGCTTTCTTGGCCGCGGCCTTCTTCGGCGCTGCCTTCTTGGCCGCGACCTTCTTCACGGCAGCCTTCTTGGGCGCCGCCTTCTTCACGGCAGCCTTCTTCGGTGCCGCCTTCTTCGCGGCAGCCTTCTTGGGTGCGGCCTTCTTCGCGGCGGCCTTCTTGGGCGCGGCCTTCTTCGGCGCGGCCTTTTCAGCAGCTACCGGCGCCGGCGCGGCCTTCTTGACGGCCGGCGGGCGCTTCTTCCGGACCGGCGCCGGGGCGACTGGCGCGGCGGCGGCCACTTCGGGCAGTACCGGCAACACCACGGCGGGTGCTTCGGTGACGGCCGGCTTGATGTCGTTGCTGGTTTCGATTTCGTTGTCGATGGACATGCTGGTATTCCCCTCCGGTGGACCGCTCGAGTGCCGCACGCGGGTGACGTGCGACGGTTCAGAACTTGCCGTAATAACCTTCCTTCAAGGCATCGAAGAGGTTGGCGGCGGAGTGCATTTCCCCGTCGTATTCCACTTGCTCATTGCCTTTCAGTTCGACAACGCTACCGTCTTCCAGCTCGAAGCGGTAGAGGGTGTTTTCAAGATCGGATTCCTTGACCAGCACGCCCTGGAAGGCGGCGGGGTTGAAGCGGAAGGTGGTGCACCCCTTCAGGCCCTGTTTGTAGGCGTAGAAGTAGATGTCCTTGAAGTCTTCGTACGGGTACTCGGTGGGAACGTTGGCGGTCTTGGAGATCGACGAATCGATCCATTTCTGCGAGGCGGCCTGGATGTCCACGTGCTGCCTGGGGCTGATGTCGTCGGCGGCCACGAAGTAGTCCGGCAGCTTGTTTTCGGCCTCGTCGGTGAACGCCTTGGCGTCGGCGTTGATCAGCGCGCGGTAGGCCAGCAGCTCGAAGCTGAGCACCTCGACCTTTTCCTTGGATTTCTTGCCCTCGCGGATCACGTTGCGCGAGTAGCTGTGGGCGAAGCTGGGCTCGATGCCGTTGCTGGCGTTGTTGGCCAGGCTCAGGCTGATGGTGCCGGTGGGCGCGATCGAGCTGTGGTGGGTGAAGCGGGCGCCGGTCTCGGCCAGCTGCTCGACCAGGTTCGGCGCCACCGTGGCGATGCGCTGCATGTAGCGGCTGTATTTCGCGTGCAGCACGCGACCGGGGATGCTGTCGCCGACCTTGTAGCCGTCGGCGACCATTTCCGGGCGCTTGCGCAGCATGTCGCCGGTGACCGTGTACTCGCGCAGCAGCACCGGCGCGGCGCCCTTTTCCCTGGCCAGCTCCAGCGCCACTTCCCAGCCGGCGATGGCCATCTCGCGCGAGACATCCTCGGTGAACGCGATCGCCTCGGCGCCGCCGTAGCGGTGCTTGAGCATGGTGACGGTGGAACCCAGGCCGAGAAAGCCCATGCCGTGGCGGCGCTTGCCGACGATCTCGTTGCGCTGCTGCTCCAGCGGCAGGCCGTTGATCTCGACCACGTTGTCGAGCATGCGGGTGAACACCTTGACCACCTCGCGGTACTCGTCCCAGTCGAAGCGGGCCTTGGGCCCGAACGGGTCGCGCACGAAGGTGGTCAGGTTGACCGAGCCGAGCAGGCACGAGCCGTACGGCGGCAGGGGCTGCTCGCCGCAGTTGTGTGCGTGCAGGCCGTTGCCGTCGAAGGTGTTGATACCGGGCACCTGCACGTCGTAGACGTCTTCGACACCGTCAGCCTGCAGCGATTCGACGGTGGCGACGAAGCGCGCGCGGTTCAGCGTGCGCTTGTAGCCGGACAGGGCGGCCTTGAGGCGGGTCGCCTTGTCGGTGTCGGCGAAACCGATCAGTTCGGCGAAGCGCTGCAGCGATTCGGCGGCGATGACCAGCTCGTGCTGGGCCTGGATGGCGTACGCCCGCGTGCCGCCGCGGCCGTCCGGCAGCAGGCTTTCACCGGCGGCGCGGCGATCGCGGCAGATGCGCGACGGCATGCCCAGACGCAACAGCATGCGCTGCACCGCCTCCAGCCGCGGCAGGTCCGACTGCGCCAGGCGCACGGACACACCCTTGGCCTGGCTGCCCTGCACCGAGCCGTCGGCGTCGAAGAAGCCGCGCAGGAAGCCGCGGTAGGCCTCGCTCGATGCCTGCTCCAGCGCCGGTGTGATCGCCTTGTTGCCGGCGTTCATGCCGAACTCGAAGGCGAGATCGCGCAGCGCGGCGGATTTCATGCGGAACTCGCCGCGACCGGCCACTTCCGACCAACCGGCGAAGTCGGCGCGATGCGGCAGCGTCTGCGCGCAACGCAGGGCTTCGGCCATCAGCGCGTGCGCGCCACCACTCACGGAGCCGTTCACCACGGCGGCCTGCGGCCACACCGACAGCACCGCGGCTTCGTGCTTGAGCGTGCCGTCGCCGACCAGCAGGCCGAGCAGGTAACCCTGCTCCGCGCTCAGCGCGCCGGGCCACTGCGCGTTGGCGCGATGGTCGTTGAGCAGCACGCGGTCGCCCGGCCGCAACGCGCCGGCGGCGCACCACTCGGTGTCCACGCTCCAGCGGGTCAGGCGCGAGACGCGACGCACGCGATGGTCTTCGGTCAGGCGCAGGCGGTGGCCTTCTTCGGTCTGCAGCGCCAGCACCGGCTTGGTCGCGGTACGGAAGAAACCTTCGGCGCCGGTGGCATGATCCTGGCCGTCCACCCGCGCCATGAAGCCGTGGCCGAGCAGGTCGCCGACCTGGCGCGGGCCTTCGGCGGTCTGCACCCAGGTGTCGGCGGTGACGCACGGGTTGGTGGCGCGGATGTGCTCGCACCACCAGTTGTTGTTCATCTCGTTGACCTTGTCGATCAGGATGAAACCGGGCTCGGCGTAGTCGTAGGTGGACACCATGATCATGTCCCACAGGTGCCGCGCGCGGATGGTGCTGTAGATCTTGCAGGCGACCAGGCCATCTTCGCGGTCGACGTAGTTCTCGTGGGTGGGCCATTCGCGCCAGACCACCTTGGCCGGGTCGGCCAGGTCGATCTCGTCCTTTTCCTTGACGTGCACCGGGAACACCAGCGGCCAGTCCCGGTCGTTCTCCACCGCGTCCATGAAGCCGTCGGTGATCAGCAGGCTGAGGTTGAACTGGCGCAGGCGGCCGTCCTCGCGCTTGGCGCGGATGAACTCCTTGGCGTCCGGGTGGCTGATGTCGAACGTGCCCATCTGCGCCCCGCGGCGGCCGCCGGCGGAGGACACGGTGAAGCACATCTTGTCGTAGATATCCATGAACGACAGCGGGCCGGAGGTGTGCGCGCCGGCGCCGGAGACGTAGGCGCCGCGCGGGCGCAGGGTGGAGAACTCGTAGCCGATGCCGCAGCCGGCCTTCAGGGTGAGGCCGGCCTCGTGCACCTTCTCCAGGATGTCGTCCATCGAGTCGCGGATGGTGCCCGAGACGGTGCAGTTGATGGTGGAGGTGGCCGGCTTGTGCGCCAGCGCGCCGGCGTTGGAGGTGATCCGGCCGGCGGGGATCGCGCCGCGACGCAGCGCCCACAGGAAGCGCTCGTACCAGTGGCCGCGCAGCTCGGCGGTGGCTTCCACGTCGGACAGCGCACGTGCCACGCGCTGGTAGGTGTCGTCGACGGTGACGTCGACCGGCTCGCCGTTTTTCGCTTTCAGGCGGTATTTCTTGTCCCAGATGTCCTGCGAGGCAGGCTGCAGTGGAATCTCCACGATGGCATCACGACCTGTGGCTGATTTGCTGGCGGGTGCACGCAGTGTGCTCATGGGCTTCCTGACCTCTCGGTGCGGCCTTGCGGCCCCCGTTTGTTTTTGTTTGATGACGGCGACGTGGTTGATGCCGCGACTACGGCCACCAACGGACGCCAGACAGGGCCCGCGGCCCGCGCGTCACAGCTTTCCGACGACAACGACTCCCCCAAGAGTACGGTGGTTGACACCAGCTCTAGTTTCGAGGGCGTCTTTCAAGCACAAGATGTTGTGGTTGTTATCGGGTAGGCAAGTTAACCCCGGCGACGCTGGAAGTAAAGTGCCGATACGGGTATTTCTTGTCGATGGAACCGCTGCAGGCCCGGCCGGTCGAAGCAGCGCGGTTTTTCACTCGAGGAGGAAGCCATGTCGTCACGTCCATCCCGCCTGCTGCACTGGTACGGCGGCTTGTTCGCCGCGCTGCTGATCGCCGCCGCGCTGGCGCCGCCCGGCGCGCGGGCGGGCGCCCTGCCCGCCGCCGTCGACGGCCAGCCGATGCCGTCACTGGCGCCGATGCTGACGCGGGTGACCCCGGCGGTGGTGAATATCTCCAGCACCACCCGGGTGCCGGTGCGCGACGCCTATTTCGACGACCCGATGGTGCGCCAGTTCTTCGGCCTGCCGGCGACCCCGCGCGAGCGGGTCGAGCAGAGCCTGGGTTCGGGCGTGATCGTCGATGCGGCCAAGGGCTACATCCTCACCAACAACCACGTGGTGGCCGGGGCCGACGCCATCAACGTGACGCTGCAGGACGGGCGCAGCTTCAAGGGCAAGCTGATCGGCACCGACCCGGCCACCGACGTGGCGGTGGTGCAGATCCACGCCAGCAACCTGCATGCCCTGCCGATATCGGACTCCTCCACGCTGCGCGTGGGCGACTACGTGGTGGCGGTGGGCGAGCCGTTCGGGCTGGGCCAGACGGTGACCGCCGGCATCGTCTCGGCGCTGGGCCGCTCGGGGCTGGGCGATTCGAGCTACCAGAACTTCATCCAGACCGATGCCTCGATCAATCCGGGCAACTCCGGTGGACCGCTGGTCAACCTGCGCGGCGAACTGGTCGGCATCAACACCATGATCTTCTCGCCCTCGGGCGGCAACGTGGGCATCGGCTTCGCCATCCCCAGCAACCTGACCGAGGAGGTGATGAAGCAGCTGATCGCCACCGGCAGGGTGCAGCGCGGCAACCTCGGCGTGCAGGTGCAGGCGATCACCCCGCGCATCGCCAGGCTGCTGAAGATCAACGGCAGCAGCGGCGTGGTGGTGACCGGGGTCAACGACGGCTCGGCCGCCTCCCGTGCCGGCCTGCAGCCGGGCGACGTGCTCAGCTCGCTGGACGGCAAGCCGCTGCAGAGCGTGCAGCAACTGCGCAACACCGAGGGCCTGCTGCCGCTGGGCAGCAAGCTGCAGTTGGGCATCGTGCGCGACGGCAAACCGCTGCACGTGGAGGCCACCCTCACCACCGAGAAACTGGCCAGCATCGACGGCGCGCAGCTCGATCCGCGCCTGGCCGGCGTGCGGTTCAGCGAGCTGAGCCAGGACCAGCGCGACCAGGGCTGGTACGGCGCCGCGATCACCGCCGTGCAACCGGGCAGTCGCGCCGACCGCGCGGGCTTGAGCCGTGGCGACGTGGTGATCGGCGTGGGCAACCAGCGCATCACCAGCCTGCGCATGCTGCGCGGCCTGGCCGGCGTGCACCTGCGCCAGCTGGTGCTGGTGGTGGCCGACGCCGAGGGCAGCCACTACGTAGTGCTCGACTAGCGATGCGCCGGTTGTGCCGGTGATCCCGGCATCGCGAGGCGACACCCGGGATCCGGCGCCCCGGCCTTGCGCCGCGCTGCCGAAGGGCCGCGCGGCGTGCCGGCAGCCGCCGGCTGCAAGCGGATCGGCGCAAACGGAGGGCCTTGGAACGTCCCCGGCGCGGCCTGGATGGCGCCGGCGCTACCGCGGCGGCGTGGACAAGCTGCACACGCCGTCACGCAAATGCATGAAAGTGCTTGCTGTTTTTCGCGCGGACCGATGCAATACGCCGGTTCGCATTCACGGCGAGTCGGCATGCCCACGGGCATGCCCGCGCCCGATCCTATCCACACAACGACCAGGACCCCCCACCCTCATGTCTGTTCGTCTTGCCCGTTTGCTTGCCATCGCGCTGATCGGCGCCTGCCTCAGCACCACCGCGTTCGCGCGCACCCACCACAAGGCCAAGGGCAGCAGGCCGGCCAGGCACGCCAGCGAGCTGATCTGGCGCGGCGACGACGCCACCGCCAACGGCGTGGTCGACGAGGTCGCCAAGGCATGGCAGCGAAGCGGTCACGGCCGCATCGAGCTGCAGCCGTTCAACACGGCCTCGGGCATCGATGCCGTGGCCAACGGCACCGCCGATCTGGCCGGCAGCGCGCGGGAAAGCGATGGCAGCGCGGAAAACAGCAACCTCACCTTCACGCCGGTGGCCTGGGACGGCCTGGTGATCGCGGTCCAGGCGTCCAACCCGGTGCGCAGCCTGACCCTGAAGCAGGTGCACGACATCTATTACGGCAAGATCCACAACTGGAGCGAGGTCGGCGGCAACAACGCGCCGATCGACGTGTATTCGGTGGCCAGCCCCGGCGACGGGGTGGAATACAGCCTGCGCACCTTGCTGTTCGGTCGCGGCAACCAGCCGGTCGCCGCGCCGCGGCTGTACGTCAACACCAACAAGCTGATGGAAGGCATTGCGCTGAACCCGAACGGGATGGGCGCCGCCACGCTGGCCGGCATCGCCGGCAACCGCAAGCTCCGGGCACTGGCCATCGACGGCACGGCAGCGACCGCCGCGAACGTAGCCAATGGCAGCTACCCCCTGTTCACCCCGCTGTACATGGTGACCAACCCGCGCAGCCCGAAACGGGCCGAGGTCCAGGCCTTCCTCGACTTCATGCAAAGCGCGCCGGCCAAGGCGGTGCTGCGCAGCCACGATGTGTTGCCGTATCAGGATGGCGCGGCGCTGCTGGCCAAGGACGACAGCCGCCGCAGCCGCATCTTTGCCGAAGTGGGCGTGCGGGCGAGCGATCTACCCGCGCGTCAGGCCAGCCAGCGTGCCGACGTGCCGCTCGCCGCCGTGAACAGCGCGGCCGCCGCCCAGGTCCCCGCCGCCAGCGGCAATGCCGCCCCCGTCGCCACGCGCGCGGCCCCCAGGATGTACACGGTGGCCAAGGGCGACACCTTGTCCCTGATCGCCAGGCACCAGGGCGTCGAGATGGCCCAGTTGCGCAAGTGGAACCACCTCAAGGGCGACATGGTGCGGTTGGGCCAGGTACTGCAGGTCAGCGGCCCGTAAACGGCGAGCGGCGTGCCGATCCTCGCCCTGACGCTGGACCTGGACGACACCTTGTGGCCGGTGCTGCCGGCCCTGCAACGGGCCGATCACGCCGTCGACGCCTGGCTGCGGCAACACCACCCCGAAGTCGCCCGCGCCTGGCCGGTCGAGGCCATGCGCGGGCTGCGCGCCGAGGTCGCCGCCGAACGGGTCGACCTGGCCCACGATTTCACCACCCAGCGCCAGCTCACCCTGCGGCTCGCGTTTGCCTCGTGCGGCATCGCCGATGCCCCGATCGATGCGCTGTGGGAAATCTACTTCGCGCAACGCAACCGGGTGGAGCTTTACCCGGACAGCCTGCCGGCGCTGCGGCGGCTCACGGCGCGCTGGCCGCTGGCCAGCCTCACCAATGGCAATGCCGACCTCGGCCGTATCGGCATCGACGCGCATTTCTCCCACCATGTCTGCGCCCGCGACCACGGCGTGGCCAAGCCCGATGCGGGCCTGTTCAAGGCCGCGATCGGGCTGCTGGGCGTGCCCGCCGGAAATGTCCTGCATGTGGGCGACGACCCGCTGACGGACATGGCCGGCGCGCGCGACGCCGGCCTGCGCACCGCCTGGATCAACCGTGACGCCAAGGCGTGGCCGAACGAACTGGGGCCACCTCCGGATCTCGACCTGCCGCACCTGACCGCACTGGCGGACTGGCTGGAGTCGCACGCATCGCAAGAATGAGCCGGCTGCCGGGAACCCGGGCGGCGGAAATCGCCCGCGCCACGAGGCAGGCGGCGCCTTTCACCCCAAACGTCTCCAACCCACGCGCCTAGCCAATCGCCGGCAAGAACGCGCATGATTGGCGATTGCCAAGCCACGCGTCGCTGCATCGAGCGGCGACGCCAGCCATGAAGGAATCCGCATGTCCATCCTGCTCGCCCGCCCCTCCGGCGAACGTCACAGCATTGCCATCGAGACCACCGACGCGGCCCATTTCGCGGCCTGTCGCCGCCGACTGAGCGCGCCACAGCGGCGGACCTTGGCCGATGGCGGCTTTACCGCCGCACCGGGCACGTTCGCCATGCTGTCGGACCCGGCCGGCAAGCTGGTGCGCGTGCTGGTCGGCATCGACGCGCGCGAGCCGCTGGCGGCACTCGCCGCGCTGCCGTACAGCCTGCCCGAGGGCGACTACCACCTGGCCGCCGAGTGTTTGCCGGGCGATTCGCTGCTGCAGGCGCTTGGCTGGGCGTTGGGCGGTTATCAGTTCACCCGCTATCGCCGGCCAAAGCGCGCGCCCGCACGCCTGGCCGTGCCCGCCGCGCAGCTCAAGCAGCTGCGGCCGCTGCTGCAGGCGACCAGCCAGGTGCGCGACCTGGTCAACACCCCCACCGAGGACATGGGGCCGCAGCAACTGGCGGCCGCGATCAAGCAGCTCGCCAAGACGCACAAGGCCAGGCTGCGAGAATGGGTCGGCGACGACCTGCTCAAGGCGAACTTTCCGACCATCCATGCGGTCGGTCGCGCCAGCCACCGCGCACCGCGGCTGGTCGAGCTGAGCTGGGGCAAGTCCGGCGACCCGCGCCTGGTGCTGGTCGGCAAGGGCGTGTGTTTCGACACCGGCGGCCTGGACCTCAAGACCGGCGACGGCATGCGCAACATGAAGAAGGACATGGGCGGGGCCGCCCACGCGATCGCCCTGGCCGGCCTGGTCATGCAGGCGCAATTGCCGGTGCGGCTGACCCTGCTGGTGCCGGCGGTGGAAAACGCCGTATCCGGCAACGCGCTGCGCCCGGGCGATGTGGTGATCACCCGCGCCGGCCACAGCGTGGAGATCGACAACACCGACGCCGAAGGGCGCCTGGTGCTGTGCGACGCGCTGGCCTACGCCGCCGAGCAGAAGCCCGACCTGATCGTCGATTTCGCCACGCTCACCGGTGCCGCCCGGGTGGCGCTGGGTCCGGACCTGCCCGCGCTGTTCGCCAACCAGCAAGCCATGGCCACGGCGCTGCTGGCCGCCGGCGAAGCGGTAGGCGATCCGCTGTGGCAGTTGCCGCTGTGGCGGCCCTATCGGCGGATGCTGGAGTCGCCGATCGCCGACTTCGCCAATGGCAGTGCCTCGCGTCATGCCGGCGCAATCACCGCGGCGCTGTACATGGAACGCTTCATCCCCGACGGTATGCCGTGGCTGCACCTGGACACCTACGCCTGGAACGACAGCGACCGTCCCGGCCGTCCCCGCGGCGGCGAGGCAATGGGACTGCGCGCGATGTTCGCCTTCCTGGGCCAGCGTTACACCCGTTGATCACCCCGTTTGCCGGCGCAACCAGAAAGGGCTGTGCCTTCGAACTGCTGGTCCGCCGGCACCGAAGGTTATTGCGCTAGCACAAACTTGTTACGAAATCGTTGTTTTTGAACCCATCGCCATGTGATGCTAGGCGGGCCCCGTGCTGCTGGCACGCTCCGGTCCCCGCGTTTGCGGACGGCCCCTGCGTTGGCAGCCACCGGCCGGGGGCCTGCAAGTGCTGCCGACGGAGCGGGAACGACTTTTGGCGGCCGGCATCACCATGAGGGGGATGCCGGCCCGAATCGCTGACGGGAGTCAACAAGCTTGAACACTTGGGACCACATGCCTCCGCGCACCGCCGGCAAGTCATGAGATCGACAAGCGCCTCGTTCACGGCATCCGCCGATGGCGAGGGCCATTCCCGATGCCGGCCCGGCAGCAAGCTCGACAGTCACAGGACGCCACAAGTACCCCCACAGGGAGCGAACGCACGGCAGGAGTCCGTCCGGGTCGCAGCACGTGGATCACACGAGAGAAAGAGCTAAGCAAAAGCCGAAACGTCCCGCCTGCGGGACGGATCCGGCGCCATGGCAGGATTGCCGGGCAAGACTCTGCCATAGGGATAACGCATGATTTTCATCATCGGGGAACACACATGAAATACAATCAGAATCACCTGTCATTGGCCGTTCGTCTGGCGTTGAGCGTAGGCTTCATGGCCACCGCCGGCCTGGTCCAGGCGCAGCAGGCCGCCAGCGATGCATCGAGCACCACCCAGCCACCCGCCAAACCCCAGGCCAGCAAGGCCAAGACCCTTCAGGCCGTCACCGTCACCGGCTCGCTGATCCGCCGTGTCGACGTCGAGACAGCCAGCCCGGTGGTAACGGTGGATCGCGCCGCCATCGCCAATGCCGGCAATCCGACGATGGGCAACGTGCTGCAGCAGTTACCTGCCATTTCCGGCAACGCGACCAACACCCAGAACAACACCAACGGCGGCGGCGTCGCCAGCCCGACCCTGGAAGGCGGCGACGGCGCCGCGCGCATCTCGCTGCGCGGGCTGGGCGTCAACCGCACCCTGGTGCTGATCGACGGCCAGCGCATGGCCAATGCCGACATCAACATGATCCCGCAGAACATGATCGAGCGGGTCGACGTGCTGGCCGAGGGCGCCTCGACCGTGTACGGCTCCGACGCCATCGGCGGCGTGGTCAACTTCATCCTGCGCAAGGACTACAAGGGCGTCGAAGCCAGCGTCAACGGCGGCGTTTCCAGCCACGGCGACGGCCAGCGCCACGGCCTCAGCCTGACCGGCGGCATGAGCGGCGACAACTACAACATCGTCGGCGGTCTCGATTACAACAAGTACGACGCCGCACTGGCCAGTCAGCGCAAGTTCTCCGCGCATCCGCTGTACCTGTCCAGCGGCGCGCTGACCTCCTCCGGTTCCAGCACCATCCCGACCGGCAAGATCCAGGTGCCGGCCTCGATCGCCAGCCAGTACGGCTGCACGATCCACAACGGCACGGCCCTGATCACCAAGGCGCAGGGCGACGGCTCGAGCCAGGCCGACTACCGCTGCGACCATTACCCCGCCGATTCGTACAACTACAACACCTACAACTACATCCAGACCGCGCAGCAGCGCACCGACGGTTTCCTGCTCGGCAGCTACAACCTGACGCCCAACCTGACCTTCTTCGCCAATGCGTTCTTCAACCACACCCAGTCCAGTGGCCAGGACGCGCCCGCACCGACCGCGGCCAACGGCGACGGCTGGTACGTGGCAGCCAGCAACCCGATCAACCCCTTCGGCGTCACCTTCGGCACCGACCCTGCCAACCCGACCGACCCGAACGGCGGCTACGGCTTCAACACCCGCCTGACCGGCGCCGGCACCCGCCTGCACACCTACGACACCAACAACGTGCAGATCAACACCGGCCTGCGCGGCGCGTTCGGCGAGAGCAGCTGGAACTGGGACGCCTCGATCGACTACGGCCATTCCAACCGCGTGCAGCGCGATTACAACGAGCTCAACATCGCCGCCTTCCAGGCGCTGATCAACAGTGGCGTGAACATCTTCGACCAGGCCAACCAGACCTCGCTGGTGAAGGCCGCCGTGGACACCCCGGTGTACGTCTACACCAATGCCACCAAGCAGGTGCAGTTCGACGCCAATGGCGAGCTGTGGAACCTGCCGGCCGGTGCCATGCAGCTGGCGGTCGGCGCGCTGTACCGCCAGCAGTCGATGAACTACACGGTCAGCCCCGACGCCGTGCTCAACCTGTCCACCGGCAAGTGCCAGATCCTGCAGGAAGGCTGCGGATCGCCGGGCCGCGGCAGCGAAAACGTCAAGGAGCTCTATGCCGAATCGCTGATCCCGCTGCTGGCCGATCAGCCCTGGGCGCACTCGTTGAACCTCGATCTGGGCGTGCGCACGTCGCGCTACAGCACCAGCGGCACCACCACCAACGGCAAGGTCGCCGTCGAATGGCGGCCGGTCACCGACTTGCTGGTACGCGGCACGGTATCCCAGGTCTTCCGCGCGCCCAACCTGGACGAGCTCTACGACGGCGTCACCCTGATCCAGCCAAACCTGAACGATCCCTGCGTCGGCCTCACCGCGGCCCAGCTCGCACAGCATGCCGCCGCCTGCCAGTCGGTGCCGGTCGGCTGGGTGAACACCAATGCCCAGGTCAATACCTATTACGCCGGCGCCAGCACGGTCGGAACCTCGCTGAAGCCGGAGAAGGGCAAGTCGATCGATTTCGGCCTGGTCTACGATCCCGACTCGGTGCCGGGCCTGTCCACCAGCGTCGACTTCTGGCACATCTACCTGACCGACCTGCTGACACCGATCTCCGCATCGACGGTGGTCAATTCCTGCTTCGCCAACAACAGCAGCCCGTATTGCTCGCTGATCAGCCGCTACGGCAGCAACACCCAGCTGGCCGGCCAGATCAACGTGATCAATACGCCGGTGGTCAACCTGGGCAACCTGAGCACCAGCGGCATCGACTTCACGCTGGACTACAAGATCCCGCATTTCGATCTCGGCAGCGTGAACCCGGGCGACTTCAAGGCGGGCTTCGCCAGCACCTACCTGGCCACGTACAAGAACGACGCCGCACCGGGCCAGCCTGGCGCGAAGTCGGTCAACTACGCCGGCACCTTCACCCAGCAGTTCGGCAACATGGCGCGCTGGCGCGGCACGCTGACCCTCAACTGGATGCTGGGCAACTGGAGCGCGCAGTGGCAGACGCGCTACATCAACCACCTGACCAACATGAATGCGGACGCCGCCATCCCCGGCGTCAACCTGCCGATGGCCTCGGTGCTGTATCACTCGATTCAGGTCGGCTACAAGGTGCCGTCCATCCACACCACGTTCTCCGTCGGCGTGGACAACCTGAGCGACAAGGTGCCGCCGCTGGTCTATCAGAACGGCACGAACTACAACGTGGACGCCTCCACCTACGACACGATCGGCCGCTACTACTGGGCTCGTGCCACGGTGAAGTTCTGATCGGCTGAACCGACCGGAAAACTCCACGGCAACACCGGGGGCCGCGAGATATTCTCGCGGCCCCTCTTGCATAATGGGGCCGGCAAAAACTCTCATCGGAAAGGCATGCCCGCATCATCCAACCACCTCGCCGAGGCGATGAGCGCCGCTTACGATGCCGGCGACATGGCGCGAGTCATCGCCCTGGGCGAAGGCGCTGCCGAATCGAACGAAGCGGCGCTGTTGTGGCTGGGCCTGGCCCGGTACGCCTGTGCGCGCTATCGCGAGGCGGCGAGCGCGTTCGCGTCGCTGACGCGCATGCAACCGCAGATGTCCGTCTACTGGAACAATCTGGGCCTCGCCTGCCGCCAGGACGGCGACATGGCCGCATCCGAGCAGGCATTCGGGAAGGCGCTCGCGCTGGCACCGGACGATGCCGACGTGCACTACAACCTCGGCCTGCTGCACCTGCATCAACGGCGCTGGGTGCTGGCCAAGCAGACCTTGATGCGCGCGGTAGCCCTGTCGCCGCGGTTCATCGAAGCGCGCCTGCAGGCCGCGCATGCCTGCTACGTCGGCGGCGACAATGAAGGCCAGCAGACCATGCTGGCCGGCGCCGCCGGGTGGCCGGCGCAGTCGGCGGAGCAGGCCCTGATCCTCGCCGCCATGCTGTCCGCCCAGGGCGAACTCGACATCGCGCTGGCCACGCTCGCCCGGGCGCAGCTGCCCGAAGGGGCGGGCGCCGACATCATGCGGCTGCGCATCGCCGCCCAACGGGCGGCGTTGTATGAGCGCGGCAACCAGCTCGACCTCGCGCGCCGGCAGCTGCAGCAACTGCCGCTGCAGCTGCTCGACCGGCTGCCGGCGGATGACGATGCCCGCGCCGAAGGCTGGAGCGCCCATGCCGCACTGGCCATGCGCGACGGCGACTGCGCCGGGGCCGCGGCACTGTATTCGCGGATGCTCGGCCTGAGCCTGGATGACCAGCACCGTGCCAGGGCCGCCTTCGGCCTGGCTGCCGCCAGCAGCCGGATACAACGACATGACGAGGTATGGCCGGCCCTGCGGACCGCTCACGCCGCACAGCTGAATATCGCGCAGGGCATCGTGCCGGAGCTGATGCAACCGGACAGCGTGCCGCTGCAGATGGCCGATCGCCTGGTCGACCGCACCGCTTACCACGGCTGGCAGCCGCTTCCCTCGCCGGCCGGGCGTCAGCCGGTGTTCGTGGTGGGCTTTCCACGCTCGGGCACGACCTTGCTGGAGCAGATGCTGGACGCGCACCCGGATTTCCGCTCGATGGACGAGCGCGCCTTCATCCATGACCTGATCGAGGCGATGGAGATGACCGGCCAGCATTACCCTGGCGACCTGGACAAGCTCACCGCCGCGGAAGCGGAGCAACTGCGCGCAGTCTATTTCCGCCGGGTCGCGCAGGTCGTGCCCGATCTCGGATCGCGCCGGCTGGTGGACAAGAATCCGCTCAACATGCTGTGCCTGCCGATGATCATGCGACTGTTTCCGCAGGCCCGCATCATCCTGTGCCTACGCCATCCCTGCGACGTGCTGCTGAGCTGCTACATGCAGTCGTTCCGTTCGCCCGCCTTCATGGTGCTGTGCTCGTCGCTGCAGCGCCTGGCGAGCGGCTACGCCCACGCCTTCACGCACTGGCAGCAGCATGTCGAGGTGTTCGCCCCGCAGGTGCTGGAGTGGCGTTACGAATCCGTGGTCGAGGACATCGACACGAACCTCGCCGGGCTCGGCCGTTTCCTCGATCTGGCCGACCCCTCGCCCATGGCGCGGTTCGCCGAACACGCCCGCGGCAAGGGTTTCATCAGCACGCCCAGCTACTCCCAGGTCACCCAGGCCATCAGCCGCAGGGCGGTCGGCCGCTGGCATGCCTACCGCGACATGTTCGAGCCCGTGCTGCCGATATTGCGCCCGGCGATGCAACGCTTCGGCTACACCGCTTGACGCACCACCGGGCCAGGGACGATGAAACGGGCACCCATGCCGCCTGCCCGGACTTGCCTGCTGGCGCGCCTGTGATCAGGATGGGCGATCGCTGTGGCAGGCCATCGTGGCAGCCGCCTGCCCCGGACGACACGACCAGATGACGATGAGCAAGCCGGCCGACGCAACCATCGATTCCCTCCGCACCAGCGCGCGGCAGGCGGCGCAGCGAGGTGAGCTGGCTGCAGCCGAGCGCGCTTTTCTCGCGCTCCTGGAGCGGCAGCCGCAGGATGTCGAGGCGCTGCGCTTCGTGGCCAGCCGCCGCTCCACGCGCGGGGATCACGCGGCGGCGATGCAGGCCTTGCGGCTCGCGGTCGAGCTGGCGCCGGAGGATCCTGCCACCTGGGTACAACTGGCCAACCTGCAGGTGGCGGCGGCGGAGCTGCATGGCGCGGTCGGCAGCTTCCGCCGCGCGCTCTCGCTGGCACCACGCATCTTCGTCGCCCGCCTGCAACTGGGCGCCGCACTGGAACAGCTGGGCCAGCCACACGAGGCATTGAAAGCCTATTTCATGGCCATCGAGAGCGCCCGTGCCATGGGCCGCTGGCAGGACGACGCCACGACGGCGCCGACCCTGCGCGAGGCGGTGAAACACGCGGTGAAATACGTCAACCGCGGGCGACGCCAACTGTTCCGAGGCGCCATTGAGCCGCTGCGCGCGCGCTATGGCGGCGCCGGGCTGACCCGGGTGGAACGGTGCCTGGCAATCTACTTTTCCGAGCAGGCGGCGAACATACCCGACCCGCGGCAGAAGCCGAAATTCCTGTTTTTCCCGGATATCAGCAGCCAGCCTTACTATCCGCGCAGGCATTTCCCCTGGCTGGAGGCACTGGAGGCAGGCACCGACGCGGTGCGCGACGAACTGCGCGCGGTACTGGCGCAAGGGCAACCGCTGGAGGCCTTCCTCGGCCCGGCCCCTGCACCGGCCGGGCAATGCATGCTGCAGGCCACCGGCGCGGGGGAAGCAGCCTGGGATGCCTACTTCTTCTATCGCCACGGCGAACGTTATGACGCGCATTGCGCGCAGTGCCCGCAGACGACGGCCCTGCTCGATGCGCTGCCGCTGGTACGCATCCGTGACCACGCGCCGGAGACATTGTTCTCCGTCCTCACGCCCGGCTCGCACATCCTGCCGCATACCGGCGTTACCAATACACGCCTGGTGACCCATCTGCCCCTGATCGTTCCCCCCGATTGCGCCATCCGGGTGGCCGGCGAAGAACATGTATGGCGGGAGGGACACTGCGTCACCTTCGACGACACCTACGAGCATGAGGCGTGGAATCGCAGCGAGCAGACGCGCGTGGTACTGATCCTGGACAGCTGGCACCCCGACCTCAGCGAGCTGGAACGCGCGGCCGTGACCGACCTGGTCGAAGCGATCGGCGACTTCAACCAGTCCTGCGCATTGCCGCCGCTATCGGCCTGATCCACATCACCATCGAGCCGTTGCGGGCTGCGACCCGCGGTCGCTGAGGCAAAAACAAAGAAAAACCCGGTAATCCCCCCACTTTTAACTGACAGCAAAAGTGGAGCTAAGCGGCGAGTGCCAATTTCTGCATCGGCGTGATGCCACCGAGTGCCATGTTCGGGCGCTCATGGTTGTAAGTCCATAGCCAACGGGTGGCCATGTCCTGCACCTGTTCGATCGAATCGAACAGGGTTCCTGCAAGCCAGGCGTAGCGCACGGTTCGGTTGTAGCGCTCGACATAGGCGTTCTGCTGCGGCTTACCTGGCTGGATATGCTCGATCCGGATGCCCTGTTGCTCCGCCCAGGTCAGCAGCGTGCCACTGATGTATTCGGGGCCGTTGTCGCAGCGGATCGCCTGTGGCTTGCCACGCCACTCGATGATCTGCTCCAGCGCCCGGATCACGCGGACTGCAGGCAGCGACAGATCGACCTCGATGCCCAGCCCTTCGCGGTTGAAGTCATCCAGCACGTTGAACAGCCGGAAACTACGCCCGTCGCTGAGCTGGTCGTGCATGAAGTCCATCGACCACACCTGATTGATCGACTCGGGCACCGCCAACGGCTCGGGCCGCTCGCGCACGATCCTCTTTCTAGGTTTGATCCGCAGGTTCAATTCCAGCTCCCGGTAGATGCGGTAGACCCGTTTGTGATTCCAGCCGTAGCCCTTGACGTTGCGCAGGTGCAGAAAGCACAGGCCGAAGCCCCAGTCACGATAGGCCGTGGTCAGGCGAACCAGCCAATCCGCGATGCGCGCGTTCTCCGCGCTCGCCTTGGCCTGGTAGCGATAGCCGGTCTCGCTCAGTGCGAACGTCTGGCAGGCGTGCCGGATACTCGTGCGCCCGTTCTCCACTGCCCATCGGGCCATCTCCCGGCGTTGAGATGGCCTCACCATTTTTTTGCCATGGCCTCCTTCAGCAGCTCGGTACTGAGCTGCGCGTCGGCGTACATCTTCTTCAGGCGCCGGTTCTCGTCCTGCAGCTCCTTGAGCTGGGATATCAGCGACGCATCCATGCCGCCGAACTTGCTGCGCCACTTGTAGAACGTCGCCGTACTGATGCCGTGCTCGCGGCACAGTTGCGGTACAGGCGTGCCGGCCTCGGCTTGCTTGAGCACGGCCAGGATCTGGCTGTCGGTAAATCGGGACTTTTTCATGGAACCTCCTCGGGAAAGACTACGAGAAAATTCCACTTCTGGCGTCAGCTAATTGGCGGGGGGATTACCGTAGCACCTCGCGGGCCAGTCTGTGCATCTCGTCCGTTGCACGGCGGGCTACCAGCGAACACAGACGCTGAAATTCGTCGATGGTTATGGCAGGCCCGAGCACGTCGAACCGTAGCTGCTCGTAATTGAACCCAGTTTTTGTACGAGCGCCCAAGGTGATGGGCTGCGCGTCCAGGTCGGAGTGTGCGACGACCGTATCGCGGATCAACATCAGGCGATCATGCAGATAGAGCAACTGCAACTCGTCGTAGTCGGCGTCATCCAGATAATCGGCGATGGCCAGCTTGCGAGCGTCAACCGCACCACGATTGCTGGTAAACGGCCGGCAGTAACTGACAATTGCCGCCGTCATGATGGCCCGTCGAAGTTCCACAGGTCCTTCCAGTACCCACTCCTGTAGGTACAGCGAGGCCTGGTAGATGTCTTGCGCCGATTGCATAAGACGATGGATCTTCGCGTGCATGTCAGCTCCTCATCGTTCGGCAAGCTACGACTCTACCTGCGTTCCATCTACCTACGACTTCTTCGTCAGAAAAGAAACGACCGCTGTGCAGTAGATCCGGTCAGTAGGCCTCGACCTCAAATCCGAATCTTACCTACCTCCCGATCATCGCGACCTATATGCACTGATGATCGCCATGTACGGGCCAGAAGTGCCAGGAGCTGGCTCAGATCCTTATGAACGAGTAGCGATTCTTTATGTTCGCGTGGAGATACTTACCTTTGGAATCTGCGTTCATCAACCCCTCGTACTCGCCGGACGGAACTCCCGAGTACGAATACACCGCTCCGTTGGTGAACTCGATCTCTAGAACTTGGTTGTCTGCGTCGTACCCGATGGTTGAGATGTTGCTTGAGCTGACAGGCGTGCGTTCCATGGTGCGTTTCCTTCCTGGTTGAAATGTTATGTTTTTGGATCGACTGCTGGCATTGGGTTGCCCACAGTCGGGTCTTGCTTACGCCAAGCCTCGACCAACGGCTCGTAGTTTTCGTTTAGTACGGGCTCGGTCCAGCCGCCACTTCGCACGCGCTTGCCGTCAGCGCCCTTTGGCACCACTACGACGGGATCGTCACTATCTGGTCGACGACCCTCAGGAGGACGGTCAATGATTGCGCGGATCGGCATATTGACTGCTTCGCCAACAATCAATGCTTCCTCCGTGCGTAGAACTGGAAGCATCGAAAACAGGCCTTTAAGGTTGTCCGACGCACATGAAGTAACTTGAGCGCGGTCGGAATCATTCGTGAGGCGAAGTGCAATGACCGTACCGCACTGCGACAAGATCGTTGAGTCCACCTCCGACGGACGCTGACTCACCAGCATCAAGCCGACCCCGTATTTCCGCCCCTCCTTGGCTATACGCCGAGCCGCAGTCGCCGCGCGGCTCTTCGATTGAGCGCTGAGGTAAACGTGCGCCTCTTCCAACACCACGAGCAACGGTCTTTCACGTCCACCTTCCTTCTTCAGGCGCCCCCAGAACACCGCGTCATAGAGGATTCGCAAAATGGCTCCGACCATGTCGTCCACAATGGCAGTCGGAACGCCCGACAAATCGAAAACGGAAATAGGCGAATCGGCTCCGATCCAAGACGAAAGCAGTGCATCGAGATCCTTCTGAGTCACTCCTTCCTTCGATGCTGCCCATTCGCCGGGATTGAAAAGAAACTGCATGCGCGGATCACGGAGCTTGCCCTCCAACACGTCAAGGTGTGTTCTTGGTAAATTGCTGTATGTGCCATTGTAAATCTTCGGACTCCCGGGCTCCTTGTTCTCAGGTTGAAATCGGGGACGCACAAGCGTGTCTGCATCGCCGACGGCTTTTTTTAATGGAACACCATCTTCGATATAGGATCGCGTAGCTTCGGTTTGATTTTGGTTGCTGCTAACCGTGTGGGTTGCGCAATGCACCGAATAGAGGTCATGCCAGAGCTGATACACGGAGAATGGGAGCGGCGTATCGATTGTCACGGCAAGCTCTGACAAGCCGTGCGAAGTTCCGCCAGGCCTCGACGCCTGTTTAGCAGATAGCAGCCGCTCCTGAAGCAGTGTCAACGGCGCTCCAGATAAAGGCCCCATGGCAATGGAAATAAACTCCTCCGCTGTAAGCGCCCAGAATGGAACATGCAATTCCCGTTCTCCCGCTTTGGCATTTGCTCCCACACGAAACACCCTGGCCTGATCGCCGAAGGCCTTTGCATATTCACCATGCAAGTCAAACAACACGACTCGCGCGGCCTTGAATTGCTCGGGATCAGAAACGGCTCCGAGAACATTGGCGACTGCGTTTGACTTCCCCGATCCCGTGCTGCCAACGACCGCAGAATGACGACTTACCAGGCGGTTCAGATCGAGATAGGCGCGGATCGATTCAGCGCTAGCGACACGCCCTACGGCAACGTAGCCATCGTCATCACCCGGCGCGTAGACCGTCTTTAAGTCGGACTCTGTGACTACGTTGACGGAGTCTCCTATCGAGGGGTACTGCGCAATGCCTCGCTCAAATTTAGTGCCACGTCGTCCTTGCCCGACCAGTTCAACTCTCAACCATCGATTGCCGAATTGCGGCGCAAGCTCCGGCGGCCCTGGTGCAGCACCCGCTCCAACCTGTGAGATCACTCCGTATAGATCGACGTATCCAGAGGGGATTCGCACAAAGCCCCCGACTTGTCCCACGCGGTAGGCCTCGCCGTTGACGAAAAGAAGGCCGCCCGGCGTGCTGTCTGACAGCTTTACGCTCACGCTCGATCCGTTCACATCCTCGACGGTGCCAAGTCGGGATGGATCCGAATTAGACGGCTGATTGCGAGTCATAACCGCCGCCTCCGCAAAGTTGTTCAAGGAAGAGACCGAAGTAGTGAAAATCGCCAAGACGACTGCGTGGGTGCAAGATCTTTGGATCCCCCCCTGTCAATGCCTCTTCCAGTAGCCAAGGCGCATGTTCACTCCCGCCCGTCGTTCCTGTTCGATACCCACCGACACGTGTTCCGACTACAGCCCCATCCCAAGCAAGAACCGTCAGATTGCTCTGTTTCTCTGCGTATTCAACGACTCTAGGATGCTTGTCCAGCCCTGAATACATCAATGCGAAGCATTGAGCGTTGCGATTGCCCCGAAGACCATCGAGCAGAACTTCATTGAGGTGATCGTCCAGGAAGGAATAGCCGCACACGACAAGCCTCGGTGCGTCTACTCCGTGGAAGAATGCGCGTAGTCGATCCAGCATGGCGAGGTATGGCATCCGCCGGCTCTGGTCATATTTGAGATGCGAAGGAAAGATCATTACTTTGCCGGCTGCTGCCTCCCGAGTAACACGGACAACCCGAGTGACCTTGTTTCCATTCACTATTTCTTCGTTTTTTTCCCAATTGATGGAACCGTGTAGCTTCCACAATCGCGTCCATCGCACCGGGATCAAGTCGTGCTCAATCGAGGCGAGGTCAAACCATGGTTCACGTGAGCCTACAAAGCCATCGAAGTGCGGAAGCGGATGCTGCTCAAGAGCCTGCTCAAAAAGTAAGTCATAGTTGGGTGTGAAGATCTCCGCCGGAGAGTCTCTGTGAACACCGCCAATCCACGATGCAAAACGGTTGTATGAATTGCGGTAGCTCGGAAGCGGTTTCCGCATCTCCACTGAGATGAGTGCGCACACCTTGTCATCGAGTTCACCCAAATCTTTCTTGCTCATTCCGAGGATTTCGGCGCTGCCACGGCGATTGGCTAGTGTACGTAGTTCCGTGAGGACATCCTCGACGGTTGGATCTTGGCCGTCCGCTGGTTTGCATTCAACGCAGAGCGCATCCCAGTTGGCTTTGAACTTCGAGGTGGCGCCGGGCGCGGTGTCGGATGCATGGAGCCCGTCTGCGACTCGCTTGGTCAACTCGACAACTGCCGGAATAAGCACGACGCTTTTGTTGCCCGCCTCGTCGTAAACGCCAAGCGGGCACCCCGCACCTAGAAAGCAGCCGATGCGCTGTTTATCATCTTGGAGTACCTGTCGCAGATTCCTTGCCTGCTGGGCGGCATCATGAATCGCGGGCACCGACTTTGGGGGCGCCGCAGCCGGGCTACCGGCTGCGGCTACCTCGGCGGTCGCACCTACGCTTGCTTTAGGAATTGTCACAGGGTCTCGCCTCCTTGATTGTCCGCATCTGACTCGTTTCCTGACCTATTCGGCATC